>JAGUYC010000302.1 GCA_020061515.1 Gemmatimonadota bacterium | reverse complement strand
GATGCGACCTCGGTGCTCACGCCGGACTCGATCCGCCAGATGAGCGTGTCGCCGAGCGCACCGTCGTGCGCGGCGACGCGGACCGTGTCGGTCGTTCCTCCCGCGCCCGCGACGTACACGAACGTCGAGTCGGCACCCGATTGCGCCGCGGTTCCGTTCACCGACCAGACATAGGTCGTCGGATCGCCGTCACGATCGACCGCCGCCGCGGAGAACGCGTGCCCGATCCCCTCCTCGAGCGTCGTGTCGAGCGCCGCCGGCCGATGATCGACGATCGCCGGCCACGCGTTCCCGAACCCGAGATCGAAGGTCATCACCGAGTCCGACTCGCTGATGTTCGTGATCCAGATTCCGCTCGGTCCCGCGTACCAATCCGTGTTCGGCGTCGTGTTCGGCGTGAAGGCGTTCTGACCCGGGTCTTCGGCCGCGAACGCCGCGCCGATCCGAAACTCGTACGGATACCACCACTCGGAGAACTCGCTCACGCCGTCCCACGGGCTCGACGGATCGTACCCCGCGTCCTCTACGCAGACCTTGTAGTGGGCGTACGTCGGCTTTCCGTTGTTCCTCTGCATGTTGTCGTCGACGTGATAAATGATGAGGCCCGCATCTCTTTGATTCTGCCCGAAGGTGAACCAATCGAAGTACGCGGAGAAGTCCGAGTCGAGGTGGTCGAACTTGGACGAGGAGTTCGAGTTCCGATTCTCGATGAGGAAGTACTCCTTTGTGCTCCCGGGCCGGCTGATCCGATAAGCGAACGGGTTCGTGTTCGTCTCTGGGATCGGGAGGCGCTGCGCCGGCTGGCTCAGAACGATCGGCGTCACCCATCCGAGCTGCTTCTTCGACCAGGCACAGAGGTGCGACGGATCCTGCCTCGTCCCGTACGACATGATGTTGTACCCGTAGTAGCCCATCAGGCACCAATCGACGACCGGGTGATCGTTCGCGTCGTTCGGCGTGTAATAGGTCACGGTGTCGAGCTTCGAGTCGTAATCATAGAGGTCCGGCAGGCCGAGAACGTGGGAAGCCTCGTGCGCGCCGACGCGGATCGTGATGATCGAGCCGTCGGCATGCTCCTCCGGATTGCACGAGTAGCGGTCGACGATCACGCCGTCATCGGTCATGTAGTTCAAACCGTAAACCGCGTACGACCAGATGTGGTTCGGATCGTGCGTCTCTTCTTGCCCCGGTCCCGCGTGGAAGATCCAGACCGCGTCGGTGTACCCGTCGCCGTCCCGGTCGTAGTCGCGGAAGTCGACGAACGGGTCGGCGAGCGCGAGAAAATCGGTGAACCAGAGGCTCGGCTGATAGGTCGGCCGCGTGAGCCATCCGACCACGTCCCCCTCGATCCAGTACGACCCGTACGACACCTCAAGGAAATACTCCCGCATGCTCCCCGGATCGGCGATCCCCTGCGTGAAGAGGAGCGTGTCGTAGGCCGCGCGCGGGTGGGCGATCGTGTCCGCCGGGTCGTCCTCCCACTGGCAGAGAAGAACGAGAACGACACCGGTGTCGGAGGGGACTCGCACCTCGACGTCCGCCTTCCGAAGCTGCATCTCTTCGTAAGAGACGCCGAGCCGCGCCTCGATCTCCGCGGGCGGCAAGTCGTACACGACGAACCGCGGGTTCTCTTCGGGCCGAACGAGAAGGCCGGCCGCCTCGCATCTCTTCGCCACGATCGATCCGCTCGCGAGGACCGCGATCGCGATCGCCGCCGCCCCGAACCCGATTCGCCTCTTCATGCTCTCCCCCTTCCGAAGAAAACGGATGCGCCGGTCGTGTGGAGAGCCGGGGATCGCACCCGAGGAGCGGACCGCGCAACCAATTGCAATTTTAATTGTTATCTTATCACATCCGAGTCGGTTTGGCAAGTTCCCCGCGGGAGCGCGCCGGGCGGGCAAGCGCGCCGTGGAATGGGTCGGGGCGGGGAGGCGTGCTTCGCAGCGCCTTCCACCGTGTGGTACGATCGGTTCCCGAAACGGGAGACGGGGATTTCGCGCCCCCACCGGAAGACGGGGCCCGGTCCGCTCGCTCGAACGCCGGCCGGCGACACGAAGGGGCTCATGGTTCTTTACGTTCTCTTCTTCCTTTCCGGTGCGGCGGGACTCGTTTACGAGCTCCTTTGGGTCCACCGCCTCACGCTCATCATGGGCGGAACGACCCACGCGATCACGACGGTGCTCGCCGCGTTCATGGGCGGGCTCGCGCTCGGGAGCTTCCTTGCCGGGCGGCGCGCGGCGCGCCTCGCATCCCCCCTCCGCGCGTACGGGCTTCTCGAGATCGCGATCGGGCTCGCCGCGCTTCTCATCGAGCTCGGCTTCTCCGGCGCGGTTCCTCTCTACCGTTGGATCTACAACCTGGTCGGTCCGGAGCACATGGTTCCTCTCCACGCGGTCCGCTTCCTCGTCTCGGCGCTCCTTCTTCTTCTTCCGACCGCGTGCATGGGCGCGACGCTCCCCGTTCTCATCGAGCACGGCGTGCGGAAGGACCGGCGTTTCGGAAACGTGACCGGAACCTTCTACGGGATCAACACGATCGGCGCGGCGGCGGGCGCCGCGCTCGCGGGTTTCTTCCTCATCCCGAAGCTCGGCCGGCACGGGGCCCTCTTCGTCGCCGTTCTTGGAAACGTCTCGCTGGGGATCCTCGCGCTCCTCCTTCGCGCGCATCTCGAGAGGGGAATCGCATGGACCCGCGCGGAAACGGAGAGCGAGGTGCGCGAGACGCCCGCTCCCGGCGCCGCGACGGGAGGGCTCGTTCGCGGTCTCGTGCTCGTCACGGTCGGCGTCTCCGGATTCGCGGCGATGGCCTACCAGATCGCATGGACCCGTATCCTTCTCGTGCAGGTCGGCTCCTCGGTCTATGCGTTCACGTCGGTCCTCGTCGTCTTCATCGTCGGGCTCGGGATCGGGGCGTTCGCGATCGGCCTCACGGCGCACCGGATCCGAAGGCCGGTCTTCGTCCTCGGAATCGCCCAGGCCGCCCTCGGCCTCTCCGCTCTCTGGATCCTGCCGCGCTTCGCGAAGATCTCCGCGAACGTCGTCGAGTGGCTCCGCACGATCGGGAGCACCGGCTCGGACTTCCTCGTGAAACAGTTCCTCTCCATCTTCGCGACGCTCCTCGTCCCGACGCTCGTGCTCGGGACGGTCTTCCCGCTCGTCGTCTACGCGGTCACGCGCATGCACCGCGAAGCCTCGCGGAACGTCGGGATCGCCTACGCGATCAACACGACCGGCACGATCCTCGGCTCGATCATCGCCGGCTTCTTTCTTCTCGCCGGACCTCCGGGAATCTCGGGGACGATCGGCATCGCGGTCGCCCTCTCGGTTCTTCTCGGGATCGCGCTTCTCCTCGCCGACCGCCGAACCTCGCGCGCGCTTCGACTCGGCGCCCTTGCAATCCTCCTCGTCCTTCTCGCCTTCCGATGGGACGCGGCGCGGCGACACCCGCTCGACCGGGCGACGCTCACCGCGGGCGCCTTCCTCGGCAGCCTCGGGGATTCGGGCACGATCCTTTACTACCGGGACGGCGCCGACGCGACCGTTTCGGTCCACGAGCACGCGGGAGGAAGAACCCTCCGGATCAACGGGAAGCCGGACGCGAGCACCGGCGTCACCGACATGCCCACGCAGGTCACTCTCGGGCAGTTCCCTCTCCTTCTCGCGGCGAAACCCGAGAGAGTGCTGGTGGTCGGGCTCGGGGGCGGCGTGACGATGGCTTCCGCGGCGTCCCATTCGCGCGTCCGCTCGATCGACGTCCTCGAGATCTCCGACGCGGTGACCGAGGCCGCGCGCACGTACTTCGGACCCTATCTCCGGGGCGCGTTCGACGATCCGCGCGTCCGCATCCTCCGGAACGACGCGAGGAATCATCTCCTTCTCGCGCCCGAGCGGTACGACGTCATCATCTCGGAACCGTCGAACCCCTGGCTCGCGGGGATCCCGAATCTTTTTACGAAAGAATATTTCAAGCTTGCTCGTTCCCGACTCGATCCGGGCGGCGTTTACTGCCAGTGGCTCCAATCGTACGGAATGGCGCCCGGCGATTTTCTTCTCGTCGTCCGCACGCTGCTCGCGGTTTTCCCGAACGTGAGTCTCTGGCAGGGGCAGCACAGCGATTTTCTCCTCATTGCGCGGGAGGAGAACGAGTCGATCCCCCTCGACACGCTCGCGCGCCGCATGCTCGAACCGGAGGTCTATCGCGATCTTGAGTCGGTCGGTCTCGAGCATCCGGGGCGTTTCCTGGGCGCGTGCCTCGCCGGCCACGCGGATCTCGAGGCGTGGGTCGGAAAAGGACCGATCAACACCGACGACAACGGTCTCCTCGAGTTCTCCGCGCCTCTTCAGAGGCTCCGAAACGAATCGGCGAAGCTCGCCGCTTCTCTCGCGAGGCGCGCGGGGCGGCCCCTCGATTCTCTCCTCCTCGCCGATCCGGAGAGCGCCGATCATCGGAGCGTTCTCGATCTCGCCCAACGAAACCGGCAGGCGATCTACGCAATCTACGATGCGTCGGTCCCCGCTCCCGATCCGAGCTCTCTCTATCGTGTCGCCCAGAAGCTTTACCGGCTCGATCCGGCGGACTGGCGCGCTTACCGCATGATCCAAGGCATGATCGACATTCTCGAACGGGAGAGACCGGGCGGAGTCCCCCCGTCGAACGAGGAGACCCGCTTCTTCGAGCGCGTGCGTGCCCTCCCGGAGCCCGCGACCGGGCCTGTCACTCCCGAGGCGACGAAGAGGGAGCGCGTCGGCGCGTGGATCGAGGAGGCGCGGCCCGCTCTCGACGAAG
>JAGUYC010000252.1 GCA_020061515.1 Gemmatimonadota bacterium | reverse complement strand
GGCGCGCGAGGCGGTGTTCGATTCGCGTCTCATCGGTTTAACCATGAAAGACGCGTGGGTCGAGACGCTTCTCGCCGACGGCGCGCGCGGTTGGATTCCGGCCGAGGCGGTCGTTCGAGAGGATGCGATCCCGAACGCTCCGCCCTCCGCGACCGTCGTGGCGGCCGCCAGGGGGATGATCGGCGCCCCCTATCTCTGGGGAGGGACCTCGCCCAAAGGTTTCGACTGCTCGGGGCTCGTGCATCGGGTGTTCGGGCACTTCGGCGTCTCTCTCCCGCGGGACGCCGATCGGATGATGGTCTCTCTGAGGGAGGCGTGGGCCGGCCGGGACCCCGCGGAAGGCGATCTCCTTTTTTTCGGGGAGGACCGCCCCACCCACGTGGCGATCTCGCTCGGCGGCAAGGATTTCGTGCACGCGTCCGGCTGGGTCCGTATCGAATCGCTGGAACGCGCGTCCGCGGCCTATCGGGCGGATCTGGACGCCGCGTGGATCGGGGCCGGGCGCGTTCTCGGGCGGACGGAACAGGCGCCGAACCGCCGGCGGCGGGAGTCCTGACCGCCCGCCAATCGCGGGCATTCCCGGGCGGGCTCTCCGCTCGAGGGAGGCATCGTGGGAGCCCTTCTCCGCTTTCTCTTCTATCTCTTCCTCTTTTATGGGGCGGTGAGGCTCCTGGGAGCCCTCTTCCGGCGCACCCCCCAAGAGAGAGGCGCGGAGAGGGCCGGGGGCCGCTCTCCGAGTCCGCTGAACGGGGAGGAGATCGAGGACGCCGATTGGGAGGAGATCGACAAGTAGAAAGGGATTCCAGTTGACGCCTGTCCCGGCCCGAGATTAGAGTCGGGTTCATCACCTCGACCGTCGCGAGATCGAGCGAGAAGCGGAGCGGCGAGGCCCGAGGGTGAAGACGCCCGGAGGCGGCCTACGAAGGCCGTTGAGGACGTTTTCGCCCGAGAACGAAGCCGCGCCGCTTCGCAGCCGATCGCAGCAGGGCGAGGGGATCAACCCGGCTCGATAGTGGGATCCCGAATCGGGGGAATCGTATGCGCCATCGAAAGAGAAACTCACGCGGGATCGTGATGCTCGACCTGGCCGTGGTGGCCGTCCTACTCGTTCTCGTCGTGCTGATTCAGGTCGCAGTCTACTACCGGAACGCGGAGATCCGACGGGAGCTGGACTCCCGGAAGCAGATGAAGTGGATCGCGAAAGCGCAGGAGCTTTACTTCGCGGAGAACGCGCGCTACGCGGACCGGTTCCGCCAGCTCACGCCCTACGTGCGGGACGTGGACACGTTCGTTTGCCCGGTCACCGGCGAGCTCTTCTCCCTCCGGATCGACGATCTCGGCCGATACCTGCTGGAGAGCCCCGCCGGACACGGGTCGATCCTCTCCGGCGAGCCGGACTGGGAGTAGGGACGGCCCGGGCGGCTATTTCTTTCCCTTCCAATGCTTGAGCTCGATCTCTCTCAGGATTTGGTCGATCTGCTCGCGCACCTTTGTCTCGACGCTCGGCTCGAAAAGGACCTTCGCGATCCGGCCGTGGGTGTCCTTCTTGGCGTAGCGAATCGCCTTGAGAACCTCGAGAGGAGCCAGGATGTCCCGGGAGACCCGAACCTCGATCGGGTCGCCGTCCACGTTCTTCTCGGGGCTGTTGAAGGGGGACATGCCGAGGGCCCAGCCGTGGGCGAGCATCCCGCAAAGGGCGATGCGGAGGCGGTTCCATCCCTCCTCGGTGGAGAGATCCAGGTTCCCCTTCAACCGCTGGAGGAGCCCGTCCACGACCGGCGCCATCCGATCGACGATCTCCGGTTCCAGTCGAAGCTTGGCGAGGTTGACGAACATCTGATGGATGATGTCGTTGGTGGCCGTCATTGGTTGTCTCCTTCGCGCGAGGCGCTCAGGCTGAGTATCGGACGAAACCCCCTCCCGGTTGATGCCTTTTCTGTTGACCTGATCTCGGCGGCCCGCCTAGAGTTAGGCGCTGAGCGGGAGGGCGCGACTTGGGCTTGGACAACATGAGGTGCGATTCCCGGATGTCTTCATCGTGTCGTCTCGCTCCGACGGCTCTTCTTGTGCTCTTCTCCTTCGTTCTTCTCGCCGCGCGGCCGTGCGCGGGCGAGCCTCCCCCGTCGTCGTATCTCACGAACGTCGAGCTGATGCAGCTCGTCGCGCGGGGCGCGGTCGCCAAGGCGCTCGATCGTTTCGCGTACGCGGAGAACGAGGCGCTTCGGGTTCAGGGGGGCGATCCGACGGAAGCCGACTGGATCGTCGAGAACGAGATCGTTTCGGCTCTCTCCGCCGCGGGGGTGCGCGTCCGTGTCGGGGAGCTGAGGAAGCCGCCGGCATTGGCCGCCGGGGCGGGCAAAGCGCAGAAGGAATCGAAGAAACTGGACCTGTCGTTCCCCGTGGACGTTGCTCCCGTCTTCCTCTCGGGGGAAGGAGTCGCGTATCCGGGCGAAGCGTGCGAGGGGGGCCTCGAGGGTCAGGTGACCCTGGGTCTCATCGTGAACGAGCAGGGCTCCGTTGCGAATGTAATCGTGGAGGAGAGTACGGGAGAACCTTTCGAGAGCGCGGTGATGAGCGCGGTCCAGGCCTATCGGTTCAAGCCGGGCGAGCGCGCGGGCGCGGCCGCCCCATCCAAGGCGGTGCTTCGCTTCCGATTCCCGGCGCTCGAAGAGGGGTGCGAAAGCGCGCGCGTCGCGGGAGAGCCTCCTTCGTCGGGCGAGGAACCGGCCTCGGTGAGCGCGGCACCGGCTGCCGCGGAAGAAACGTCTTCCCGGCCGGCCGTCCCCGAGGGGGCGACGGTGCTCATGTTCCGCGTCTCCGAGATGGAGATGCGCTATCCGGACGTGGGCAGGCGCCTCTGGATCGGCCCGAAGAGGGTGGAGCGCTTCGCGCGCATGCGCCTTGATCTCCGTCTCCAGAGAGGGAGCGACGTGATCTGGTCGGAATCCGCCGAGCACTACGCCGCCGACCGCGTCCCCTACGGCGCGCTGCGCTATCTCGAGAGCGCTCAGTACTCCTTCGCGAAACCGGAGATCGCTCCCGGGGGAGCGTCCCGATTCGTCGAGCCCCTGGTCGTCGCCGGAGTGATCGGCGGCCTCGTTCTGCTCTTCTACGCGAACCAGACAGGCAACTGACCGAACCTCGGTGGAAAGGCACAGCCGTGCCGCGAGCGTTCCTTCGATCGGTTTTCGTCTGCGCGTTTCTTTTCGCGGCGTGCGGGACGGGCGAGCTGCTTTCCGAGGGCTCGCCGGAGGAGCGCTTCGCGCGCGCCGACGACTACCTCGCGCGCGGAAAAGAGCAGAAGTCGCTCGAGGCGTATCGGCAGCTCGCTCGGATCTACACGGGGACCGAGTGGGAGGAACGGGCGCGCCTCGGAATCGCCCGATCCTATCGTTCGATGAAGGAACATCCGGCCGCGATTCAAGAATACGAAGCTTTCATCCGGCGGTACCCGCGCTCGCAGTGGGTGGACGACGCCGCCTTCGAGATCGGTCTTTGCTACGCGGACCAGAGGAAGAAGCCGGAGCTCGATCAGGAGATGAACCTGAAGGCGCTCGCGCAGTTCAACGACTTTCTGGCCGAGCATCCGACGAGCGATCTCGCGCCGCGCGCGCGCGAAGAGGTGAAGAAGGCGCGGACGAACCTCGCGCGGAAAGCTCTCGAGAACGGCGCGACCTACGTGAAGATCCGCCGCTACGAGGCGGCGCGCTTCTACTTCCGCCTCGTCGCCGGCGAGTACGCGGACACGGACCTCGCGTCCGAGGCTCTCTACGAGATCGCGCGCACCTACGAACGCGAGAAGATGCCGGTGGAAGCGGCCCAGGCGTTCGAGGAGCTTCGAAGCCGATATCCCGACTCGCCCTGGTGCGCCCGCCTCGAGCGGTCGCTCGGACGAGCCGGCGCGAAGGGGGACGGAGGGGCGTGAGCGGTGACTTGGTGATCTTTGGGGGCACCTTCGATCCGATCCACGTCGGACATCTGATCCTTGCCGAGTGCGCGGCGGACGCGCTCGGGGCGCGCGAGGTCCTCTT
>JAGUYC010000031.1 GCA_020061515.1 Gemmatimonadota bacterium | reverse complement strand
CGGAGATCGTGCCGTCCGGGCGGCGCACCGCGGTCGCGATCGCGCCCGGGGCGCGCATCATGACCCCCTCGATGACCGCCTGCCCTCCGATCTTGTTGAACATCGTCTTCCCGAGACGATCGGATCGGTTCCCGCAAGCGCTCTTCTCTTCCATCATTTCTCTCGCCTCACGCGCCGAACGAGCGACGGCCGGAGGCGGAACCGCCCCCGGCCGGCACGCGACGTTGATCGACGCTACTTCCCGGTCTCTTCCTTCGGCTCCTGCATTTTGTATTTCCGGCGGAACCGCTCGACGCGGCCGGCCGTGTCGACCAGCTTTTGCTTCCCGGTAAAGAATGGATGGCAGCTCGAGCAGATCTCGATCCGGATGTTCTTCACGGTTGAACCGGTTTCGATCCGGTTCCCGCAGACGCAGGTGATCGTCGTTTGGTGGTACTCGGGATGGATACCCTGTCGCATCGCTTCGTCCTTCGGGCGCCGCCCGTTTCGGGGAGAACTCCCCCTACTGGTTCATCGACTCCAGGAACTGCTTGTTCGCTTTCGTCTTGATGATCTTCTCGACGAGGAACTCCATCGCCTCGACCGAGTTCCTCTCGGAGAGGAACTTTCGCAGAATCCAGACGCGGTTCAGCACGTCGGGCTTCATCAAGAGCTCTTCCTTCCGAGTGCCCGACTTGTTCAGATCGATCGCCGGGAAGATCCGCCGGTCGGCGAGCTTCCGGTCGAGCACGAGCTCCATGTTCCCCGTCCCCTTGAACTCCTCGAAGATCACCTCGTCCATTCGGCTTCCGGTGTCGATGAGGGCGGTCGCGATGATCGTCAGGCTCCCGCCGTTCTCGATGTTCCGGGCCGCGCCGAAGAAACGCTTCGGCCTCTGGAGAGCGTTCGAATCGACGCCTCCGGAGAGGATCTTGCCGCTGTGCGGAACGACCGTGTTGTGCGCGCGCGCAAGCCGCGTGATCGAGTCGAGAAGGATCACCACGTGGCGCCCGTGCTCTACGAGCCGCTTCGCCTTCTCGATCACCATCTCGGCGACCTGCACGTGCCTCTGCGCCGGCTCGTCGAAGGTCGAGCTGATCACCTCGCCCTTCACCGAGCGCTCCATGTCGGTGACCTCCTCGGGCCTCTCGTCGATGAGAAGCACGATGAGGATGATGTCCGGGGCGTTCGCCGTCATCGCGTTCGCGATCTGCTGCAAGAGGATCGTCTTGCCGCTCTTCGGCGGGGAGACGATGAGGCCTCGCTGGCCGCGTCCGATCGGCGAGAGGAGGTCGACGATCCGCGTGGAGATCTCCTTCGGATCGTGCTCGAGCGGAATCCGCTCGTTCGGATAAAGGGGCGTGAGGTTGTCGAAGAGCGTCTTCTGCCGCGCGACCTCCGGATTCTCCATGTTGATCGCCTCGACGCGGAGAAGAGCGAAGTAGCGCTCGCTCTCCTTCGGCGGGCGGACCTGCCCCGAGACGGTGTCTCCGGTGCGAAGGTCGAAACGTTTGATCTGTGAAGGAGAAACGTAGATGTCGTCCGGGCTCGGAAGATAGTTGTATTCCGGGGAACGAAGAAATCCGTACCCTTCGGGCAGGATCTCGAGCACGCCCTGGCCGAAGATGAGGCCGTTCTTTTCGGTCTGGGCGCCCAGAATCCGGAAGATGAGCTCCTGCTTCCTGAGCCCGGAGAGGCCGGTCAGGTTCAGCTCCTGCGCGACGCTCTGCAGCTCCGGAATCGTCTTGGTTTTCAGTTCGGCCAGATCCACGGATACACCTCGCTTGATCAGGAGAACAAAGAGCCGTGCCGAATCCCGGTTTCGCCCGCCCCTCGCGGAGAGCCCGGGGAGCGCACCCGCCTGCCGTGGAAGATCATGCCCAACGTTTGCCTGGGTTGTTCGCTGCCTTGCTCGTCGGAGATGAATCTGGTTTTGTCAGGGAGACCCGTAGGGGGTGCTCGGTTTCCAACGATCGCTTTCAGTCTATTCCAGATCCCTCCTCCTGTCAAGAGGAATAGGCCGCTTTCGGCCCGTCACTTCCCGTCCAGTTCCTCGGCCCGCTCGAACGCGCGCAAGGACTTTTCCCCCATCCGGGCGCGGGCGTAGCTGTTTCCGAGAATCCGCCAGTTCCGAGCGTCTTCCGGCTTCTCCTCGACCAGCTTCTCCCCGAGCTCGATCGCTCGGGTGTAGTTCTGGCCCTTGTAGGCCGCGACGATGGCATTGTAGAACGCGTCGTAGTACACGTCGGATCCGGGCTCGGCGACATCCTTCGCCATCTCATAGTATCGGAGCGCGGACTCGAAATCCTCAGCCGCGTCCGCGTCGTAGCCCCGGTTCATGAGAACCGTGGGGTCCTTCATTCGATGGTAGATCTCGATCGCCTTGTCCTGTTGTCCTTCCTTCCAGTAGAGCCCCGCGAGATGGTGGAGAAGATTGTCGTCGTCCGGACGCTGATTGAGGAGCTTCTCGAAAAGCGGGATCGCTCGATCCTCGAGCCCGCTGTCCTCGAGAAACTTCGCGTAGTTCGTAAGGGTCGTGTCGTTGTCCGGCTGGAGCTCGAGTGCCGCCTCGTACTTCTCGGCCGCCCGCTGCACATCGCCCATCCGCGAGTAGAGCTGCGCGAGGTAGCCGTAGCTCGCCACGTGGTCGGGCTTGAGCAGGAGCGCGCTCTCGAACCTCCGCGCCGCATCCTCGTACCGCCCGCCCGCCTCGAACTCCTGCCCGCGCGCGGCGAGGTCCTCCCAGAAGTAGTCCACCCTCCGGTCGACGTCGGCGTCGAACTTGGTCGTGAGCTCTTTCGTGCGCCGGAACGCCTCCCCCGCCCTCCGGAACTCCGCCTCCTCCCCGCTCTTCCGACCGAGCTCACCGCGGGCGATGCCGAGGTTGTACCAGGCCTCCGCGTTGCCCGGCTGCTCTTCGACCGCGATCTCGAGTTCGGCCGCCGCCTTGTCCCAGACCTGCTGGTTGACGTAGTTCTTCCCGCCGACGAAGTGCGCGTTCGCGCAGGAGAGGAGCAGAGCGGGAATCGACAGCGACAACGTCACGATCCATAGCTTCCGAGTCATGGCAACTCCTTGGCCGGGGCCTCTGGCGATGACCTGGGTGCCGAGCGGTTCCGGAGAGTCGATCGAAACCACCGACACGATAGGGTTTTCCCCGATCGCGTGTCAAGCGAAAATCGCTCCGCCCGCGGCCGGAGGGCGGGGCTCCGGGAGAGGTGGCGAGGGAGTCCCGCGCGTGATAGAATTCGGCCTCGATCATGCACGCGTTTCCTACTACGGTCGAGGGACGCGGACCTTTCTCCCGGCGATGGAAGGGACTCAAGGATGATTGCTCGTTTCGCCGCCGGCGCGGGCTTCTGCGGGCTCGCCGCCGCCGGACTGCTCGAAGGCTTTCTGATTCGATTCCTGTACCCGGCTTGGTACCCGGGCGCGCTCGGGTGGGCGGCCGCGACGCTCGTGCAGTCGTTTCTCTACGGCGTGCTCGGCGCGGCGGGATTCGGAGCCCTCGCGCTTCTCGCGGGGGCGCGGGGCCGGAGCGGCGAGGAAGAAGGCACGAGGGACGACCGTCTCCGCGCGCTCGCGGTTGGCGCCGCGTTCTTCCTCCTTCTCTTCCTCCCGGCGGCGTACTGGGCCCGAAGGCTCTACCTTCCCCCGCTTCGGAACCCGTCCACGTGGGCGGCGG
>JAGUYC010000007.1 GCA_020061515.1 Gemmatimonadota bacterium | reverse complement strand
GGCCCCGAGCGCGCCGGCGAGCGCGGCGACGCTTCCGCCGCCGGGGGCCGGGGATTCGGTCGACACCTCGTCGGCGAACGCGGTGATCGTCTTCGAAGCGAGCGGGCCCATGCGCGGAGCGACACGGTACTCGATGATCTTTTCTTCCGGCTTGAAGGGATAGAGATCGGAGAGCCCGAGCGATTGGACCGCCGTCTCGATCAGCATCGGCTCGGGAACGCCGTGCGAACGTCCCTGCTTCTTGAGATAGTGCTCGCCGGCGGCGAGGAGCGCGTTCTTCGGGATGAGGCCGACGAGCTCGCTCCCCGTGACGCGCATTCCGCGCTCGGCTGCCTGGCGGCAAACCTCGTCGAACACAAGGTGCGGCGGCGAGACCTCGTAGTCGGTGAAGTTGATCGAGATCTGCGCGCGCCGGTACTCCTCGATGATCCAGCCGACCGCCTTGACGTGCGGGAAGAGCCCCGGCTGCTTCACCGTATTGCCGTCTTCGTCGCGAAGGATCTTGCCGTCCTCGCCGCGCGCGCTCCTTCCCGCCTCGCGGATGTTGAGCGCGATGTCGTTCGCGAGCTTCCTGTCGAGCGTGTTCAGGTTGATGTTGTAGGCGATGAGAAACTTCCGGGCGCCGATCGCGGTCGCTCCGGAGCGCTCGTTGAACGCCGGCTTCCCGAAATCGGGAACGCGCTCCGGCTTCTTGATGTTCTCGGCGAGACCTTCGTATTCTCCCTGCCGGATCCAGGCGAGGTTCTTCCGCTCGGGCGCCGTCGCGGCGTACTCGTACAGATAGACCGGAATGTCGAGCTCCTCGCCGACCTGCTTGCCGAGGCGGCGCGCGAGCTCGGCGCACTCCTCCATCGTCACTCCGGAGACGGGGACGAACGGGCAGACATCAGTCGCGCCCATCCGCGGATGCTCGCCGGCGTGCTTCGTCATGTCGATCCGCTCGGCCGCCTCGGCGATGAGAAGAAAGGCCCCCTCGACGACCTGATCCGGAGAGCCGACGAACGTGATCACGGTCCGGTTGGTCGCGCGGCCGGGATCGACGTCGAGGATGGTGACGCCCGCCTTCTCCGCCGCCCCGACGATCGCGTCGATCACCGCTCGATCCCGGCCTTCGCTGATGTTGGGCACGCACTCGACGAGAGCCATCATGTATCTCCCTGAATTCGAAAGGGTTGTCTCGTTACGCGTGCGGCCGGTCGAACGGCCGCCCTCGCCGGCCCTTATTAGACCACAGGCGCATCGGAACCTCAATCCGGAAGCCTGTCGAAGCGCGCACTCTCGGTCGCGGACCCGATGCGACGTCGCTCGCCGAACCGCGCGAACTCGGCGTTGTCCTTTTTCGGCGTCGTCTGGTACCTTCACCGGGATCCTCGGGAGGAACGATCGAAGACCGGCCGAGGGGGCATCTGTCCGGGGAGGATGGTCCGTGGAAAACCTTCGTGAGACGTTGAAGATGAGCGAGGACCCTCTCGGCGGAGCCGTTCGGCTCGATCGGGAGGCGGTGGAGCGAATCGACCGCGCGATCGCGTCGATCCTTGAGGAAGGACAGGGCGCCAGCTATCTGACCCTCCTTAACCCGCTGCTCCAGGGGAAGGACGCGGGGGAAGCGGTCGTGTACGCGGCGGCGTGTCTTCAATCCCGCGTGGGGGACGACATGGTGGCGCGCCAGCTCTTCTTTCGCGTGAGCGAGCGCCTCGAGCATCAGGAAAACTGGGAGGGCCTTGCGGCGGTTCTCGATACGGCTCTCCGGCGCGTGAGCGCGCCGGAGCTCGCGCGCGCGGCGGCGCGGGCCTGGGAGAAGAGCGGAGGCTCGCATGTGCCCGTCTCCCTCCTCGATCGCGCGTTCTCCCTGGACGGGGACGATCGCCGAGTCCTTTGGGCGCTCGGCCGCGCGCGCGTGGAAGCGGGGGACGCCGCCGGTTTCGATCTCATCGCCCGGTCCCTCCCCGGTTTCGCAGAGCAGAAACAGATCGACCGGCTCGAAGAAGGAACGCTTTATGTCTTAGAAAATCCGTCGCGGGAGCGTCTTCAGCGAATCCTCGAGGCGCTTGACCATCTGATCCGCTCCGGCGAGGCCGGAGTCGCCGCGAACCTCTTCGAAATCGCGCATCCGGCCCTCGCAAAGCACGGACTCGCGAGAGAGGAATGGACCCTGCTCCGCCGGGCGCTCATGAAATCGACGGAAAGGGAGAAGTTTCGAAATGCCGCCCTCGCGGCCGGCGTTGCCGCGTTCGCGTCCCTTCGCGACCCCGAGAAGATCTTCCGAACCGCGGGGATCTCGAACCCGGATATCCCGATCGAGAAAGCGCTCGCGCTGCTCGATCGACTGCTCGAAACCCCGCCCGGCCGCCACGTCATTCACCAAGGATGGGGGGTCGGGGAGATCCTCGAAAACGACGGGGAGACCCTCCACCTCCGCTTCGACGGGAAACGCGATCACAGGATGAGCGGCTCCCTTGCGCGGACGGCGCTCGTTCTTCTCGAACCGACCGATCTCCGGGTCAAGGTCTTCCTCGATCGAGAGGGGATGATGGACGCGCTCCGGAAGAATCGCGCGGACTTTCTTTATCATGTGCTCGAACATTTGAAGGGCGAAGCGGTTCAGGACGAGATCAAGAAGACGCTCGTGACGCTTGGGCTCTTGCCTCCGTCCGGCTGGGCCGATTGGTGGAGGGGGGCGAAGAAGGAAGCGGAAACGGACCCGCGCTTCGACTTCTCGCAGTTCTTCCGGAAGCTTGTGCGGCTTCGCGGCACGAGGGAGCTCGCCTCGCCCCTCCCCGAAGTCGATCTCGCGCGGACTTTTCGTAAGGGGCTCGATCTCCTCTTTCGATTCCTCGAGCAGCATCCGGAGGAGACGGCCCACGTCGCGTCGCGCTACGGGGACGAGCTTCGCTCGATCGCTGCGGAGGAGATCCTGCCCGCGGCGGAGCGCCTGCTGGCGCATCTTCTGCTTCGGTTCGTGGGGGTCGCCGACCCGGAGGGATTC
The DNA here is from genome assembly GCA_020061515.1 of Gemmatimonadota bacterium. Classification (GTDB taxonomy): domain Bacteria; phylum Orphanbacterota; class Orphanbacteria; order Orphanbacterales; family Orphanbacteraceae; genus VGIW01. Next base: position 17,811 of record JAGUYC010000007.1, on the reverse strand, counting down.
CACGCGGCGCTGGCCGCCTTCGTGCGGTCTCCCGATCTTGCCCCCTTCAGCACGGATCAGCAGAAGACGCTTCTCGCTCTCGCTCCCGAGGACCGCAAGACGGCTGTCGCGGCGATCCTTCTCGATTCGAAGGTTCTCGGCGTGCGCAGGGAAGCTTGGGAGGCGCTCCGCGCGCGAGAAGAGAGCGATCGTGAGATCCGCCAAGTTCTCGATTCGAGCCCGTCCCGACCGAACGCGGTGCTCCACGTTGCTCGCGAGCTGGTCGACGGGGATGCGCCCTGCGCGTGGACTTGCTTGCACGCGCTCATCGACATCGTGGAGAGCCCGGAGAGGGAGACGTTCCGGAAACAGGCGCTCGACATGCTCGGATCCGAGTCATTCCGAAAGAGGATGAAGACGGAGCCCGCCTCGCCGGAGGAGACGCGCTACCTCCGCAATCGTCTCATCGAGTGGAAGCACTCGGAGAGGTATCTCTACCCGATCCTCGAGTCTCTCGACGGAACGGCGCTTCGCGAGGTCGCCGAAGAAGTCGAGGCGAGGCGCCGGTCCCTCAGGCCGCAAGCGGAAAAGGATGCCTATGCGCGATTCGGGGATTGGATCTTGATGACGCGGCGGACGCTCGTTCGGATTCGCAAGGAGGTCGAGACGCTCGATTGGGATCTGAAGACGACGATCCCGCAGGAGATCCAAAGGGCGCGCGAGCACGGGGATCTCAGCGAGAACGCCGAATACGACGCGGCCAAGCAGAAGCAGGCGGAGGTGAGCCTGCGGCTTGAGGAGCTTCGCGAGCGCCTCCGCCGAGCCAAGGCGATCGAAGAGTTCGATGTTCGCGAGGACGAAGCGGGGCCGGGCACCGAAGTGGATCTTGTGTCGGATTCGGGGGAGACGCGGACTTATTGGATCCTCGGCGAGGGGGACCGCGATTTCGGAGGAGAGATCGTCTCGTATCGGGCTCCGCTCGGCGCGCTTCTTCTCGGGAAGAAGACGGGGGACGAAGTGGGTCCGATTTTGGATCGGACCTTCCGGATCGTCACGATCCGCAAGCGGCTTCCCCCGGACGAGAGCCGTGTGGAATCGTGAGATAGCAGGCGCCGGCTCGATCCGGAGGCGAAACAGTCCATCCATAAAGGGAGTGAAGGGAATGGATATGTTGCTCGATCGGTTCTTGAGGTACGTGAGAGTCGAAACGACCGCGGTGGACGAGACGGAGGCTTATCCGAGCTCGCCGGGGCAGCTCGAGCTGGGCAAGATCCTCGTGAAGGAATTGCTCGCGCTCGGGCTCAAGGATGCGAAGCAAAACAAGCACGGCATCGTCCTCGCGACGATTCCGGGAAACGTGAAGACCGCGCCCACGATCGCCTGGCTCGCGCACATGGACACGTCCCCCGAGGCGAGCGGCAAGAACGTGAAGCCGGTTGTTCACAAGAACTACGATGGGAAAGACATCGTTCTTCCCGGCGACAAATCGAAAGTGATTCGCGTCGCCGAGACGGAAGGGCTGAAGCAGCTGAAGGGAAAGACCATCATCACATCCGACGGCACGACCCTTCTCGGAGCGGACGACAAGGCGGGCGTCGCCGTGATTGTGACCGCCGCGGCCGACCTGATGGCGAACCCCAAGATCCCGCGGGGACCGATCCGCGTCGTCTTCACCTGCGACGAGGAGGTCGGGCGAGGCACCGCGAAGATCGATCTCAAGGAAGTGAACGCTTCGGTGGCCTACACGCTGGACGGTGGAAGCGCCGGCGCGCTCGAGAACGAGACATTCTCCGCCGATCTCGCGACCGTCACGATCACCGGCGTGAACATCCATCCCGGACTCGCGACGGGGAAGATGGTCAACTCGATCCGCCTCGCCGGGCAGTTCCTTTCGAGAATGCCCTGGCACCGCCTCGCGCCGGAGACGACCTCGGGTCGCCAGCCGTTCCTCCATCCGTACGTGCTCGAAGGAGGCGTGGCGCAGTCGAAGATCAAGATCCTTCTCCGGAGCTTCGTGACGAAGGATCTTGCCAAGCAGGCGAAGATCCTCCAGGGGATCGCCGCGACGATCGAGGCGGAGCATCCGAAGGCGAAGGTCGAGATCGACGTCAAGACGCAGTACCGCAACATGGCCGAGTACCTCGTCAAGGAACCGCGCGCCGTGAAGCTCGCGACCGAGGCAATCAAGAAGATCGGCGTGAAACCGATCTTCGAGACGATCCGCGGCGGGACCGACGGTTCGCGCCTTTCGGAGATGGGTCTCCCGACGCCGAACCTCTTCTGCGGGATGCACAACTTCCATTCTCCTCTCGAGTACGCCTGTCTCGAGGAGATGGAGCTCTCGGTACGAACTCTGATCGAGCTGGCGCAGCTCTGGGCCAAGGAGAAGCAGCGCGCGGCGTGAGACCGGTCCGAGCATGAAACGCGAGGGTCCTTTCTGGATCGATCGGGGGGATGCGCCGTCCAAGGAGAACGTGCGCTTCGTCCTCGTCGGGACGACGGAGCCGGGGAACATCGGAGCCGCGGCCCGCGGGATGAAGGCGATGGGCTTCCGGCGGCTCGTGCTCGTCGCGCCCGCCGACGGGTGGAAAACGCCGCATGCCGTCGCCATGGCGCATGGGGCGGAGGATCTGCTCGAAAAGGCGGAGATTCACGAGTCGCTCGATGAGGCTCTTCGAGGCTGCACATGGGTCGTCGGGACGACACGCCGCCTCCGGAGACACCAGGCGAAGACCGTCACGGCGCGCGAATGGGGAGCGAGGCTCGCGAGGATCCCGCGGAGCGAGGAGATCGCGATTCTCTTCGGGCCGGAGAAGACCGGTCTCGAGAACGAGGATGTTCTTCGCTGCCGGCTCATCGTGACGATTCCTTCGCCGATCGACTATCCGTCTCTCAACCTTGCGCAGGCGACCATGCTGATGGCATACGAATCGGGCCTCGCCCTTCGCGAACCGGCGAATCGCGTCGGATCGCCCGCTCTCGCCTCGGACGACGAGATGGAGCGGGTGTACGCCCGTATGGAAGAAGCGCTGAGGGAGAGCCGGATGAACGAAATGAAGGTGCGCGCCATGATGAAGCATCTCCGCGTCATCCTCGCCCGCGCCGAGCTCTCGAAGGACGACGCGTCCACCTTCCACACGCTGGCCTCGCGCATCCGCGGCCCGCGCCCGCGGGAGAAGAAAGCGCGAGCGGGGGAATGAGATCGGCACGCTTGCGAAACGCCGCGCGCGCTTGCTAACGTCGTGCCGCTCGCAAAGGAGGAAACGCCCGCTTGTCCAAGTCGAACCGGGCGACGCCGGAAGGGACCGCCGCATACCGAGATCGTTTCCAGGGGAAGACCGCCCTCGGCCACTTTCGCGCGCTCGGCCGTCTCACGGTCGGGTCGATCGGAATGGGGACCTATCTCGGTCTTCACGAGGATTCGGTCGATGCCGGCTATGAGCGGACCCTGGCCGAGGCGCTTCGCCACGGATGCAATCACATCGACACGGCGATCAATTACCGGTGCATGAGGAGCGAAAAGGCGATCGGCCGCGCTCTCGCCGCACTCTTCGACGAGGGCGCGTTTTCACGCGAGGAGATCGTCCTCTCGACAAAGGGAGGGTACATTCCGTTCGACGGAGAGCCGCCGCCGAACATTCGCGCGTTTATTCGTTCCGCCTATATCGAAACCGGAATCGTGGACGAGGACTGCCTCGTGGGCGGATGCCACGCGATGACGCCCCGCTTCCTCGAAAGGCAGATCACCAGAAGTCTCGAGAACCTTCGCCTCGAGACGATCGACCTCTATTACCTCCACAATCCGGAGGTGCACCGCGCCGTTCTCCCAAAAGCGCTCTTCTTCGAGCGGATCCGGCGGGCGTTCGCCTTTCTCGAGGAGGAGGCGGAGCGAGGGAGGATCGGTTACTACGGGGTTTCTTCGTGGGAGGCCTTTCGGGCGGAGCCGTCGAGCCCCGTCTACATCTCGATTCAGGATTTGGTGAATGCGGCGAGGGAAGCGGCCGGCGGAGAGCATCGCTTCGCCGCGATCCAACTCCCGTTCAACGCCGCGATGATGGAGGGCTTTGCGCTCACGGCCCAAGAGGTCGACGGCGAGAATCTCTCGGCGATCGACGCGGCGTCGCGTCTCGGACTCGCCGTGACCACTTCCGTTCCTCTTCTTCAGGGACGTCTTCTCAAACGTTTTCCGGGGTTCCTTGCGGCGGGGATGCGGGATCTCGTCTCGAACGCGGAGAAGGCGATCCAATTCGCGCGCTCGGTCCCCGGTGTCTCCTCGGTGATCGTCGGGATGAGCAATGATCTGCACGCGGTCGAGAACCTCTCTCCCGCAAGACGCCGCCCGCTCACCGAGGAGGAACTCTTGCGTCTCTTCGAAGAGTAGCGCGGCGCCGTCCTTTCTACTTCGCTTCCTGCGCGCGCAAGTAGACCGTCCGCGTCGGGAAGGCGATCTCGAGACCGAGAGCCGCGAGGGCGCGCATGATGGCCAGGTTCACTTCCTGTTGCAGCTGGAGGAAGGCGCCGTAGTCGACCGTCGGCGTGAGGAAGATGATCTTGATGTTCAAGGAACTCTCGCCGAACTCGGTGAAATAGACTCGAATCGTTTCCTTGTTGATGTCCTCACGCACCTCGAGAATGCCGCGAATCGCCCGGACCGCTTCCTCCATCTGATCGGCCGTCGTCACGTAGGTGACCCCGACCGTGAAATCGGCGCGCCGCGAATCGAGAAGGCTCCAGTTCTCGAGCGTGAGGTTCGCGAGCACCGAGTTCGGCACCGTGACGCGCGTTCGGAAGAGCTGTCGGATGCGGGTCGAGCGAAGGCCCACCTCTTCGACGAATCCGAAGAAACCGTCCCCCTTGACCAGGTCGCCGACCGCGAACGGCCGGTCGAGCAGGATCGTGATCGATCCGAAGACGTTCGCGAGCGTGCTTTGCGCCGCAAGGGCGAGCGCGAGACCTCCGATGCCGAGCCCGGCGAGAAGGCCCGTCACCTTGTATCCGAGGTTTTGGATGATAAGGACGAAACCAAGTATCGCGATCGCGACCTTCAGTGATTTTCGGATGAGCGGAACGAGTTGGTCGTCAAGAGCCGAGTCGGTCTTCTGCGCGACGGTCTGGAGGAAGAGCGTGAACACATCGGTCAGGCGGATGAGGAGCCAGGTCATATCGAGGGTGACGAGGAAGAGAACCGCGAGCTGCGAGAACCGCCGGAAGTTGATCGGCTCCTCCGGAATTCGGAGATACGAGAGGGCGATGTGGATTCCGACTAGGAAGATCAGAACGCCGATCGGCCGATCGATCGCGTGAATGACCGCGTCGTCGATATCGGTCTTGGATCGGCTCGCCAGCCGCTTCAGATGCCCGAGGAGAAGATGCTGGAAGACCTTCTGCGCGATCAGCGTCGCGACGATGATTCCCGCGACGACGATCAGCGTGCGAATGGAGAAGACCGAGAGGTCACCGGCGCCCGCCTGCGCCAGGCTGTTCATGTTCCCGCTCCTTCCGTGGAGTCCTCTTGCCGAAGGTACCTATAGCAGATGAGAGAAGGAATCGCAACCCGAGAGCCCATCCGCTCGGTCTTGCCTTCCTGCGTTTCCGGTTCTATGTTCTCCTCGTCGAGAGGGGGACGACTCGCGTGAACCGGAGAGCGACCCGCGAGGTTCGGATCGGCGAGGTCGCGATCGGCGGGCGAAATCCGATCGCGATCCAGTCAATGACGACGACGGACACGAACGATGTTCCCGCGTCGGTGCGGCAGACGATCGAGCTCGCCCGCGCCGGAGCGGCGATCGTGCGGCTTACGGTCCCATCGGTCCGGGCGGCCGAGGCGCTCCGGCGAATTCATCGAGAGGTTCGCGCAGCCGGAATCCTCGCGCCTCTCGTCGCGGACATCCACTACACGCCGAACGCAGCGTTGGCCGCGGCCGACCTCGTCGAGAAGGTGCGGATCAACCCGGGGAACTTCGCCGACCGCCCGGACCGAGTGCGCCCCGGGGAGACGTTCGAGGAAGGCGCCTCGCGCGTCGCCGAGATCTTCGGGCCGCTCGTTTCACGTCTAAAAGAACGAGGCGCCGCTCTCCGCATCGGCGTGAACCACGGATCTCTCTCCGAGAGGATCACCGCGCGGTACGGCGACACACCGGAAGGAATGGTCGAGTCGGCTCTCGAGTACATCGCCGTTTGCGAACAGATCGGGTTCGATCGGGTCGTCGTCTCCCTGAAGTCCTCCATCCCCGCAGTCACGCTCGCCGCGAACCGCCTCTTCGCGGCCAAGACGGATGCCGCGGGCGGCCGCTACCCTCTCCACGTCGGCGTCACGGAGGCCGGGTCGGGTGAGGAAGGACGCGTCCGCTCCGCCGTCGGCATCGGGGCACTTCTCTCCGAAGGTCTGGGGGACACGATCCGCGTTTCCCTCTCGGAGGATCCGCTTCGCGAGATCCCTGCGGCGCGGGAGATTCTCGAAACTGCCGAGAGGGCGCGCGCGGCGAGACAGGGGACGCCGTCTCTGCTCGGCGTGGCGCGGCGCGAAACGATGACCCTCGCGCTCGGAGAGCGGCGCGTTGGGGGCGAAGAGCCTCTTGCGGTGCTCGCGGGTCCGGAGTGCGCGGAGGGCGGAACAGAGCCGCCGGATCTTCGTCTCGCGAGCTCTCCCGCCGCGGCTGAGGAGACCGAGAAACCGATCGTGTTGGAGACGCCGCGGCCGGACGAGGCGCTCCGCGCGGGCTGCGAGAAGAAGCCCCGTGCGCTGTTCTTCTCGTTTCCCGGCCTCGATTCAATCGATTGGGAGACGGCCGATCGTTTTCTCGCGGCGGACCGTGTCGTTCCCATCGTCGCCTTGGGGGCGGAGCGGGCGGGCGAAGTCGGCTCTTTCGTGGATCGTCTGCGGAAGGCGTTGCCGCGCACCCTCGAAAGAGGCGCGGTCATAGGCGCCCCGCACGGTCCTTCCGCGGATCTTGCGCCGGCTCTCGAACACGCGCTCGCGGAGCGCGGGCTTCAGTGGCCGCAGTTTCTCGTCCTCGAAGCGGACCGAGGGATCGTCGAGAACGCCGTCGCGCTCGCGCCGCCCCTTCTCGACTCGATCGGCGGTCTCCTCGTCGCGCGAGGACGGTCCGGGCTCAGCGCGGCTTGGGAGATCCTCCAAGGGACCCGAAGGAGGATCACCCGCGTCGAGTACATCTCCTGTCCGTCGTGCGGGAGAACCCTCTTCGATCTCGAGGAGGCGACTGCCCGAGTTCGCGAGAGAACTTCGCATCTAAAGAATGTTAAGATCGCGATCATGGGATGCATCGTGAACGGACCGGGCGAGATGGCGGACGCCGATGTCGGCTACGTCGGGAGCGGCCCGGGTCGTGTCGATCTCTACGTCGGTCCGCGCCGGGTGGAGAAGTCGGTGCCGGAGTCGGAAGCGGTGGACAGACTCATGAATCTCCTCCGCGAGCTGGGCCGCTGGACCGATCCTCCGGACTCTCGGGCGATGTAAGCTCCCCGCCCCAACCGATGAGGCGATCCGTCATTCGCCGGCCACCGAAATCTTCTTCGTGATCGATCGATCGCCCGCGACAAGCCGGATGAAGTACGTTCCCGGGGAAAGCGCTTTCTGCCGATCGACATTGGCGATGATCCAGTCGGCTGAGTGAAGACCTGCGGGGTAGGCCCGATCCGCGACGCGCGCGGTGAGTCGTCCGCGGACGTCGTAGACTTCCAGGCGGGCGCGTTCGGGCGAGGGAAGCGAGAAGCGGACCGTCGTCCGGGAGCGGATTGGGTTCGGCGAGACGGCGAGCGTGAATTCCGTCTCCGCGGTTCCGGCGGCCACGGAGAGCACAGGATTCTGCGCAAGAACGACCGTCCGGAAGAGGTCGCCGTCGATCCAAAGGCCGACCGTATCGGGTTCGAAGCACTCCTTTCGGACTTCAAGAACATGATCGTTGTGTTCGGTCTTTCCGTCCCGGTCGAGCACGTAGTCCGTGGCCTCGAAAACCGGAAACGACCCGTCGGTGCCGCTCGTCCCCGCGAAGACGAGATTCCCGAACACGTCTCGGAGAGTCGCCTCCGCAGCTTCGATCGGCCGCCCGAGATCGTCCTCGACACGCAGGCTCACGAACCACCGGATCTCGATCCGGCAAACCCCTCCGAGACAAGCGAGCCGCACTAAGTCGTGCTCGAAGGCCGATCCGACGAGCTGAAGCGTGTTTTCACGTCCGTACATCGCGACATCGAGGTTCGTCGATTCCTCGATCGTGGTGCGGACGACCCGGTTCGGAAGGCCGATGAGCCCGTGGCCGGCGAAAACGCCTATTCCGTTCCCGGAGAGCAGATTCTCCGAGAAGACGTTGTCGTGCGCGTGTTCATGCACGACGAGGCCCTGGGGCGAAGACCGGACCTCGTTTCCCTCCGCGATGTTGTCGGTCGACGGAAACTCGTAGCCCCCGATTCCGATTCCCCCGGCGGCCCGACGACCGGCGCGGTCGATGAGGTTTCCCCGGATAGCGTTTCTCCTTCCGCCTCGAACATAGATCCCGTACAGATCGATGTTCGTGATGATGTTGCCTTCCACCACGTTGTCGTCGCTTTCTCGAATCCAGATTCCGTCCATTCCCGAGTCGTCGATGGAGTTGCGGGCAACCAGATGACGGCCCCACCCGAAACGGATCCAAATGTTGTCCTCGCCGGTGTCGAAGAGCGTGTTCTCCAAGATCGAATCGCGGGTTGATTCGAAGAGAACGATGCCGCCTACGTAAGCATTCGGGTTCCCATTGTGCGCTGCCGAATTCCCCTTGATACGGCTGTGGTTTGTCTGTTTCAGCGTGGCGATTGCGCCAATTCTCTGCCCAATGCCGACCCTTCCGTTTTCCCTGAAATGATTCCCTTCGATCGCCAGCCGGGAACTCGCCGCCGCCCAGAGAGCCGAGACGAGGTTGTTCGTGAACCGGTTGCCTTGAACCACGAGTCGATCCGCATCCTGCGCGAGAAGACCGACGCGGAACGATCGGAGATCGCAGTTCCGGATCGTTACACCGCGCGCTCCCGAGATCCAGATGCCGGTTCCCACGCCGGTCCCCTCAATGGCATGACCGCCGCAGTCGAGCACGAGGCTGTCGTCTTCAACGAAGATGCCGAGCCCCCCGCACCCGATGAGGTCGTCTTCCAAGGTAAGGCTCTCGATGAGTCTCCCCCCGCAAGGGCACGGGACGCCTCCCCCGCACGCGTCGAGCGTGTCGGTCGGAGGAAGGCCGTGGGTCTCGTCGTCTCCAACGAAGACGGCTTCCAGCGCGTCCCGGTGAATCCAATGATCCCCCGCCTCGGGCCGGACCGAGTCGATCTCGGCCGGGTTGAAGAGGTGGGCGCTCGGCGATGGCGAAAAGGTCGTCAACAGAAGGGCGAGCGCCGCGGGGAAGGGCCCGGGAAGAACAGAGGGCGGGCGAACCCTGTACATGTACATTCGGTCTCCGATCGGGCGGGAGAGGTCGGTTCGAGTCCGCCCTCGCACTCGATTCTATCACATGGAGGATCGATCATGTTGTGCAATCGCGGAGCGTGGTTCGCCGGCGGGGACCAGACGATTGGGGGGCGAATCAGCCGTTCTCGCGGAGGGCTTCGCGGATCTCGGACGCTTCGGGCGGGACCGGGCGCGCCCGCTCGAGCTCCTCGGCGATCCGTTCCGCCTCCTTGCGTTTGCCCATCTCGAGGAGAACGAGCGCGCTCTTCTTCTTTATGCGAAAAAGATCGCTTGCGGGAATCTTCTCTCCTGAATAATAAACCCGTTCGGTGACGAGAAGGGCCGCTCGCTCGTAAAGATCGAGCGCGCGTTTCAAGGTTCCCCTGCGCCGGTGGAAGTCCGCCGCGTCCTCATAGTCGTCCGGACCCGCGGCCGCGGCGCGTGCTCCGTGGCCGGTGATCGAGCCCATGCCGGGACGAGCCATCAGATGGCGGTCCCACATCGCAGCGGCCGCTTCGTAATCCCCTCGCGCCTCCGCAAGGCGCGCTTCCACGGGGAGCATCTCGGAAAGAAGCCCCTCCTCGCGGAGCTCCCGGTAGAGCTTCTCCGCGCGCTCGCCCTCGTTCGCCTCGGCGAGCATCTGGAGGTCGAGCAGGAAGGCCTCTTCGCGGCGCCTCTCTCCGTGGCGTCCCGGCTCGCTTCTGATCTTCGCGACGGTCTCGTTGAGGAGCGCGACCGCGCGCGGGAGGTTTCCGCGCCGTCTCTCCATCGCGGCGAGCCCGAGCGCCGCCTGAAGGAGGGACGAATCGAGGGCGTGGGCCGTTTCAAAGGCGCCGGCCGCTTCATCTGTTCTACCGCCGGCCGCGAGCGCAAAGCCGAGAACCAGATGCCCGTAAGCGTCTCTCGCGTTCCGCGCGGCATATTCTTCCGCGGCGCGCCTCGACGCCTCCACGTTCCCCTCCTGCCAGAGGACGAACGCCTTCTGGAAGCCGAAGGGGCGTTTCAAGATCTCCTCTCGCTCGCCCGCGTCGAGCCCCTCGATGTATCCGTGGAGCAAGGAATCGATCAGCTCGTCGCTCAAAGAATCGGGCGGCGGCTCCTCTTGGCGCACGGAGAGCGTCTCGGGCGCCTTCCGGACGAGCTCGCGGAGCGCGCGCTTCTTCTCTTCGTCCCGTGCGAACTCGACCGCGATGTCCGCGAGCTCTTCCGCTTTTTCGATGTTTCCCTCATCGACCGATCGAAGGATCCCCTCTTCGAGGACCGAGAGATAGGATTCGGAATAGCGCGCGATCCGCCGTTCAATCTCCGCCCGCAAGGCCCCGCGGTCCTTGGGCGCGGCGCGGAGCGCCTTCTCAAGGATGTCGATCGCCTCGGGCCAACGCTCCTCGGCCGCGAAGCGCTCCGCGTCCTCGATCCGCTTCTCCGGGCTCTTGCCGAACCATGCCGCCATTCCAGCTCCCCCGGTACTCGTCGAACAAGTAGGGCCGCCCATCCCGCCGCGCCCTCGGATCGGCATCCGGGATCGCGAGGTCAAGAGGATTCGGACGGTGCCTCCGGAGGGAGCATACACGCGGAAGCCGGCCCTCGACCACCTCGGAACGGGGAGCCTTCTTCTCTTGCCGGCCGTCTTGCGGCTGTCTATCGGACGACGAGGATCTTCTGGCCGCCGGGGATCGCGCGCCCGTCCACGTAGAACTTGAGAAGATACGCGCCTGAGGAGACCCCGAGCCGCCTGGGATGCCATGCGATGCCGTTCTCCCCCGCCGGGAATCGGGTCTCCGGGATGCGCGCGACGCACCTTCCGGCCGGGTCGAACACGCCGACCGCCACCTCCGCGCTGCGAGGCAGATCGAAGCGAATCCGTGCCGCCCCTTCCCGCGGCACGGGGTTCGGCGAAGCGACGGCGAAGAGCGGAGCGGGTGCGGAAGACGACGCGCCCGCCACGCCGACTTCCGGGCCGGGAAGCACGCTGATTGCGTCGATGTACAAGGGATACTCGCAGTCCTCGGGGACGATCCGGATCGCGATTCGTCCCGTCCCGAACCCGCAATCCGGGTTTGGAAACTCGCATTCGAACCGTTTCCATGCGGGCCCGGCGCTTCCGAAGGCGTTGAGGATCTCGGTTCCCCAGTTCAAGTCGGCGGCGATCACGCGAAAAGACGCTTCTTCGGGGGCCATACAATCGAACCGCATCGTGTAAGCGGGGGCGCTCGGATTCGAGTGGAAGATATGCTGTGCGCCTTGGCCGTTGCACCATTCGTCGTACACGAGCATGCTGTGCGTTCCTTCGCGGGCGTAGTGGTCGCTCCGGAGAACGTTGCCGGTCTCCGTCTCCCCCCAGAGGTTCGTCCAGAAGTCGGGCGTTCCGTTCCGGTCCTCGTCTTCCTCGAAAGAGGCGTTCAAGATCTCTCCCGCCTCCGGCGAGGGCCTCGACACCCGGATCTCATCGATGTACGCGCGGAGATTCCCGGCATCCGAGGCCACCGTCGTTTCGTAGCGAACCCGAAGATCGAGGAGCGCGTCTCCTTGAAGCGCGGAGAGATCCGCGTACACGAACCGCCATCCCTGCCCGAGAGACGTGCGATACTTGGCATTCAGGGGGACGCCGTTCTGATCGAAGACGCCGATGTTGTCCTTGAGGCGGCCGCCCGTCGTGTTCCCGTCCAAGACGATCTTGCACGCCCCGCTCGGCGATTCCGGAACGTTCATCCAGAAAGATAGGATCGTGTTCTCCTCGATCGGGAGGGCCGCCTCCAGGATCTTCCATTCGATGAACGGTGCCCCGGCGCCATCGGTGAGGGTCGCCCGGAGCATGCGCTCGGAGAGAAGAGGATCGACGCCGCCGTCCGAGTGAACGATGCGCAGGTTGTCGTTCGAAAGACCCTCTGCCGATCGCGCGAGCACGACGTCCTGGAAGACGGGCGCGTCCTCGACTTCCATTCCGTTCGCGAAATCCGCGGGTGCGGGGAGGGGATGGAGCCTGATGTCGAGGCCCGGATCTCCCAAGAGGCAGTACTGCCGTGCGAACGTCGGGTGCCCGTGGCCCTGCTCGAGCACGCGGCTCCGGGCGCTGGTAAACAGCCTTCCAAGGTTCCGCACTCCGCGATGGATCATTTCGTGGATGAAGTACTTGTTCATCTGATACGACTCGACCGCGTCGTTCACGTGAGTTGCGGCGACGACGGCCGCCGCCCCGCGGTCGGGTTCGGAGAGAAGAAGGTCCTCGCCGACCGACAGCTCGAAGTCCCGGTAGAAGTAGTTCATCAGACAGCTTCCGGCGAAAAGCACGGGGAAGCGGTTCGTAGCGTTCAAGCTCTCTGTGAATGTCGGATTGCCGGTGCCCCCCGGGGGGAGATTGAAGTACGCCATGAAGACGAGGTTCGTCCAGCCGAGCGTGTTGCCGAAAGCGTTCACGTATCCGAAGCCGGAGTTCCAATCCTGCCGTGTGACTTCGGTCGGAATCTCCGGCCATTCCTCCATGTTGTTGTCGTAGTCGGAAGCGTACCGCGTCACGAGGCTCGTCCAGTGGTTCAACTCCTCGGCTCGCAGCTGGTCGTTCAGCGTCTTGTAGACCTGATTGTTCCCGTTGATGCTCGCGTCTCCGACGAGCATGAGGATGCGGTTCAGCCAGGCGGGGGAGCCGGCGAGGGTATCGTACGCGAGGATCTTGTCGATCGCGTTCCGGAGCTGCGCGTTCGTTCGCGCCGGGATCCTTCCGACGTGCATGATCGGTTTCCCGTCGCCCTCGAACGGAGACTCGACGTAGTACGTATCGTCGGCGAACCACCGATTGCTGTGCCACGAGTAGAATTCGTTCCAGCGGAGCGGCGCGGGGACGAGGTCGTAGGCCGGGTTGGTCATGTTCGCGTCCCCGACGAGAACCAGGTAGGTCGGAGCGATTCTCCAGTTCCGGTAGGCGTATTCGACGAAGGCGCGGATCTTCTCCACGAGGCTCGATCCCTGGAACGATGAGGCGATCTCGGATGTCCGAACGAGGCAGCATCGGCGATCGGTCGAGCGATGGTCGAGAAGCCGCTGCGCCTCTGTTGCGAGGTCGTCGTGGGCGAGGACGACGTAGTCGTACGCGTGGTCGGTCGAAAGCGGATCAAACGCGAGGGCCGAAGCAGGGAAGAGACACACGATCGCGAGAAGAGAGAGGAACGCCGACAGAGCTGGATTCCTATGGGTCCGCATGATCAGCGCACGACGCTCACTTTGCGGACGAATGTCTCGGGCGGGCCGCCGATCCCATGCGTTTGCATGCGGATGAGGTACGCGCCGGGCGGGACGGGGCGGCCCCGCTCATCCCTGCCGTCCCACGACCGATCGAGGATCCCGCGGGGAAGGTTGCCTTGATGGATGGTCCGCACCTTGCGCCCCGAGGCTGCGAAGACCTCGACGGTTGCCTCTTCCTCGCGCGGCATGCGAAGGCGGATCGTGAAGGAGGAGCTCGACGGGTTCGGATACGAAGAAACGTCCACCGATGAAGGAGCCGGAGTCTCCTCGTCCGAGAGCATGACCACGGTCGGCTTCATCGGCGGAGACTCCACGCAGTTGCCGGCCGCGTCCCAGCAGAGAACCCGAAGCACGTGCTCTCCGGTCGCTGCGGGACAGGAGAGAACGTATTCGAGAACGTTCGGGTTGTTGGTTCCCAAGGGCACGGCCGATGGATCGTAGTAGATCTCGCCGGCGTCCGGCGGGAAGAGACCGGACTTGTCCTCGAACGCGTCGAGCACGATGCGGTCCACGAGTATGTCGTCCATCCGAAGCTCGATTCGTTGAACTCCGTTGTAGTAGGAGGGGTTGTGCTCGTTCTGGTCGTGAACCCTCACGCGGAAGATCCAGGGATTCGCGCTCCAATGCGAGATGATCGTGTCCAGAACCGGCGCCATCGTGTCGGTGATCCACGGAGCGTTCTCGAGCCCGTGCAATCGGGGGTTATGGAGATCGGCGTCCGTCACCTCGGCGTCCGAGGAGAGGAAGATCTCGGCGTGAAGATGTCGGTTCGCATCGAGCGTTCCGAGCGGATCCGCCGCGTCGATCCAAAGCCCGGGAGCAAGGACCGGATCGGGATTCAGGTGGATGGCGTGGAAACATGCGTAGCTGCCGGCTTGCCGATCGCGGGCCACCAAGAAGACGCGGTTCTCGACGACGGCGATCACCTGCGCGTTCCCCGCGGAGAGCGGAACGACAACCGGATCGCCCATTTCTCCCGCGCAATCGATCCCCGTGTGCAGGCAGTAGGGAGAGTCCGACGCCGAAACAAGCTGCATGAACTCGTTGTAGACGAACGTCGCCGTCGTCGATGGGACGGGGTTCTCGGAGAACACTTGCCGCGCGCGGGCCTCTTCCGCGGTCGCAAGAAGAGCGGCGCCGAGAAGGATGAAGACGGCCGGCCCGGTACGCATTGACTTTCCTCCGTTACCATGAACAGTCGTACGCTTGGATCTCCTCGGTCGTGACGAAGAGGACGGGGTTCGGATGCTTCTGATAGCCGACGAAGAGGACCTTCCCGGCGAAATGCAGCCCCTGCATTGTCGTCTCCGAGAGGAGCACATCGACCTCGTTCAGATCCCCGTCGAGGAGCACGACCCGCGTCGTCGGCGGGTTTCTGAAACCGTTTCTCACCTGAAGCGCGACGGCCGACCCGTTGTCGGAGACGGCCGCGGTCACGATCTGGTCCCCCGCCGAATACGAGCCGGGGAGCGGGGCAGGGGAGAGAGGATCGGATGAATCGAAGATCTCGGCGCGAGTCGGCCCTCTTCCCGGTTCGCCCCGCAGGATGAGGAGGCGGCGGCCGTCCCGCGAGTAGTAGCGATACCCCTCCGGAATCCCATCGAGCGTCTTCATCTCGCCGTTTCGAAGATCGAGCGCGACGGCCTCCGTGCGGCCGCCTTTCGGCTTGCGGTCGAAGATGAGAATCTCTCCGGGCGGCACGAACTGAAGCTGATCGTAAGAGTAGCCGGTCGGATGCGGCTCTTCGTAGAACACCCGCCCATCGAATCGGAACGCGACCACCCATTCATCGTCCTCATCCTTCGCGATGCCCGCGATCCGATCGAGACGCGAGGAGACCGCCGTGCTGTGGAGCGGATGGAGATAGAGAACTCGAGGGATCGGACCCGGCGGGGCCGCTTGTGCATCGAAAAAGAAGGTCGCCAGCTCCATGACCGCAGCCACCCTCGACCCGTCGGGCGAGCGGATCCAGGTGTTGATCTGTTGGTGGCGCATGTCTTTCAAGCTGAGGAAGGTCACGGGGAAGACCCTCGCGAGCGCCTCCGCCTCGGCCCCCCACGTTCCTCCGGGCTGCGCGAGGAAGGCGAAGGAATCGTCTCCTTCGACATCCTTCGAAGCCCGGTTGTCCGGAACGAACGTCAGCTCGCTCGCTCGCAGCGTTCCGTCCGTGTTCACGTAGAGCGGCGCGACCTGCAGTCGAATGTCCGGGACGAAGCGGTCGCCCAGCACCTCCGATCGGTCGACGATCCTCTTCACGCGAAGGACCGAGAGCGGAAACCCGCCGGCCGGCGCGGTCTTCTCATCCGAACGGGAGAGGGGCAAGAAGTCGTTCGTCGAGAGCGAAGGCGTCTCACCCTCGATTCGGACCGACCAGATCGGATCGCGAGCCGCGCGCACCGGCGGCGCAAGGAGAACGATGAGAGCACAGACGGCAAGGACCATTCGGCGAGTCGGCAATTTCACGGCGCTCCCTCCTTCTTCGCGCGGCCTAGGCGAGGGATCCCGACCGGCAGGCCGCCGGTTCCGAGTGCCCCTCTCCCGCTCCTGCGAGGTGGTTCCTGCATCAAGCATGCCGAAGACGCGCAGATTCCGCGAGCATTTGATCGAATCAGTTGAAATATGGAACATTAGGGTCGAATCGGGTGTTCCGGGCGCGATGCCGAGGCGCGGGGAGCGCGGGCGGACGGGATGCCTTGTCCTGGAGCGCTCGGGAGAGCGAGGGCGGAAGTAACTCAAAGAACGGCAAGTCGTTCGGCGGCTCGCCCGGCGCGGCCTCCTTTCTTTCTCGCGCGGATCGGCGGGTCCGGCCGACCGGTCGCGCCGCCCACGCCGTGGTCGGGACGTGCGCACGGCGTGGTCGGCAATCTCGCCTCTGAGAACGGGGTTCCTCTTCATCGATACTTACTTCCCGTCATCGGCGGCCCCGGCTTTCGATTCGAATCGTCTATAATAATGGTGAAGCGAACGGCTTCTCCCGGGTATTGAAGCGCGGGACCTATCCTCGGAAGGCGGGTCATGACCGAGAGCGATGTTCTTCGATTGGCGAAGGAGGTCTCGCGCGCGGCGGAGCGCGAGGGGGGGCGCGCGCTCGCGGTCGGCGGGTGGGTGCGCGACAGGATCCTCATGCCCGGCGAGGCGCGGAAGGAGATCGACCTCGAGGTCTTCCGTGTCCAGCCCGACCGGCTGATCGAGATCCTTCGTCCGTTCGGGCGGGTGGATCTGGTCGGCCGCGCGTTCGGCGTCGTCAAGATCGGGCCGGTCGATGTCTCGATCCCGAGGCGCGAGACCAAAATCGGTTCGGGGCACAAGGGCTTCCTCGTCGAGTCGGATCCATCGCTTACGTTCGAGGAGGCGGCCAGGCGGCGCGACCTCACGATCAACGCGATGGCCGAGGATCTCCTCACCGGCGAGATCCTCGATCCGCACGGCGGGCGGCGCGACATCGAGCGCCGGCTTCTCCGAGCGGTCGATCGCGATCATTTCGGCGAGGATCCCCTGCGCGGCCTTCGCGTCTGTCGTTTCGCGGCGCGGTTTCTCTTCGAGGTCGAGAAGGAGACGGCGGATCTTTGCCGAGCGCTCGACCTCGCCGAGCTTCCCGAGGAGCGGCTCTTCGAGGAGTTCCGCGCGATGCTCCTCCAGCCGCGCCAGCCGTCGGTCGCGTTCCAGATCATGCGCGTCCTCGCCCTCACGCGCTTCTTTCCGGAGCTCGAGACGATGTTTGACTGCCGGCAGGAGTACGAATGGCATCCCGAGGGGGACGTTTGGGTGCACACGCTCCACGTACTCGACGCGGCCGCGTCGCTTCGCACCGGCGATCCGAGAGAGGATCTCGTTCTCATGTTCGCGGCGCTCTGCCACGATCTCGGAAAGCCGCTCACGACGAACGACGAGGACGGGAAGCTCCGCTCGCCGAACCACGAGCCGCTCGGCGAGGCGCCCACGCGGAGCTTTCTCGCGCGCCTCACGCGCGACAAGGATTTGGTCGAGGATGTCGTCGCGCTCGTCGTGCATCACCTCCGGCCTCATTCGCTTTTCAAGGGGGGCGCGGGGCCGTCCGCGGTGAGGCGGCTCGCGACGAAGGTTCCGATCGAGCGTCTCGTGCGGCACGCGCGCGCCGATCACTACGGCCGCACGACGCCCGACGCGATCGCCCGCGTCTTTCC
>JAGUYC010000325.1 GCA_020061515.1 Gemmatimonadota bacterium | reverse complement strand
CGGGTCGGCGAGCGCCTCGGGTCCCGCCGCGAGCGCGAGAAGCGCGAGCGCGACCGGCACGGCGAGCCTCGGCGCGATCCGCATCGAACCTTCGCATTTTCTTCGCCGCATCGTTCGTCTGTCTCCTCGCTCGGATCGAGCGCGGCCCCCTCGTTCGTCGGACGGCCGCCCGCTCGGTCGGTTCGACCCATTGTAACCGAGGAGCGCCGCCGCCTCCCCCGAGAACGGAAGCCGCGCGGTCGGCCCCGCGGGAAGCATCGCTCGATCGCGTTGCGCAGCATGGTCTTACACTCGGCCGAGTGAGGGATCGCCCGTTCCCGGTAGCGGTTCTCCTCCCGGCTTCTCTCCGCTATACTCGTCGTCGAATCGGGCGAGGGTTCTTCAGCCAGCCAAGGAGTCGAACATGGCGTTTGAATTGGGACCGAGGCGCGGGATCGTCGTCGCAATCGCCGACGAAATAAAGAAGGCGGACCCCCCGCTTTCGGATGAAGACGCGAAGCACTTCGAGACATTCGACCTCATCTATCGATCGCTTTGCGCTCTCCTGTACAACTATGTCCCGATGTCGGGCCATCCGGGCGGATCGATCTCGTCCGGTCCGTTCGTCCAATCGCTTCTCTTCGACGCGATGGACTACGATCTTTCCGATCCGGACCGTGCGGACGCGGACCTCATCTCCTACGCGGCGGGGCACAAGGCGCTCGGCCTCTACGCGATGTGGGCCCTTCGCAACGAGGTGGCCCGGATCGGCGCCCCGGAGCTTCTCCCGAAGGACGAAAGGAAACAGCTCCGCCTCGAGGATCTTCTCGGCTTCCGGAGAAACCCGGTCACCGACACCCCGTTGTTTAAGAAGTTCAGCTCCAAACCTCTCGACGGGCATCCCACTCCGGCGACCCCGTTTCTTCGTCTCTCGACGGGGGCGTCGGGGGTCGGCGTGGCGACGTCGCTCGGGCTCGCGTACGGGGCGAAGGACTACTACGGAGCGGCGGCGCCCCGCGTGCACATCGTCGAGGGGGAAGGGGGGATGACGCCGGGGCGCGTGTCCGAGGCGCTCGCGGCGGCCGGCACCGCTTCTCTCAACAACGTCTTCCTTCATGTCGACTGGAACCAGGCCTCGATCGACACGAACCGGGTCTGTCGCGAGGGGACGACTCCGGGCGACTACGTGCAGTGGGATCCGGTCGAGCTTCTTCACCTGCACGATTGGAACGTCGTTCGCGTCGAGGAGGGGAGGGACTTCCGCGAGATTCTCGCCGCGCTGCGAGCGGCGCTTTCGATCGACAACGGACAGCCGACGGCGATCGTCTATCGAACGGTGAAGGGTTGGAACTACGGCATCACCGGACGCGCCTCGCACGGGGCGGGGCACAAGCTCTGCTCGGACGGATTCTACGAGGCGCTCGATCAGATCCGCCCGGCGATCGAGCCGAAGCTCCCGCGCTGCTGCGAGGGGGAGCTCCGCTGCAAGGGTCCCGACGGCCGCGCGGTGATGGAGGAGTGTTTCTGGGAGGCGCTCGGGCTCATTCGGAAAGCGTTGGAGACCAACCGAGAGACGGTCGATGTCCTCGCCGGCCGTCTGGTCGAAGCGCGGGAACGCCTGAACCGCGCCGGGAGACGGCCGCGCAAGGGCGCTCCGAGCGTCGAGAAGATCTATCGGATCGCCGCGGAGTCGGCGGCCGGAACTCCGGCGGAGCTCGCGTTGAAGCCGGGCGCGTCGACGACCCTTCGCAACGAGCTTGGGCGCGCGCTCGGCTACTACAATAGGGAAAGCGGCGGAGCCCTCTTCGCGGCCGCTGCGGACCTTCTCGGGTCCACCAGCATCAACCTCGTGAACGACGGCTTCCCCGACGGCTACTATCATTCGAAATCGAACCCGGACGCGCGTTTGCTTTCGATCGGCGGGATCTGCGAGGACGCGATGTCCGGGATTCTCGCGGGTCTCTCCACGTACGGGCGCCACGTCGGCGTCGGCTCTTCTTACGGCGCGTTCCTCGCGCCTCTCGGGCACATCTCGGCGAGGCTGCACGCGATCGGGAACCAGGCCCGGCGCGAGCT
Organism: Gemmatimonadota bacterium; assembly: GCA_020061515.1. GTDB lineage: Bacteria > Orphanbacterota > Orphanbacteria > Orphanbacterales > Orphanbacteraceae > VGIW01. Next base: position 21,920 of record JAGUYC010000325.1, on the reverse strand, counting down.
TTCCAAGGAGCCGCACAAGCCGATGATCCTCGTCTGCGCCCACGCCGGGTTGAAGACCGGCGAGGACGGCCCCACGCACGCGGACCCGCAGGCGCTCCAGCTTCTTCAAGAGAACTTCCCGGCGGGGACGATGGTCACGTTGACGCCCTGGGATTCCGCCGAGGTCTGGCCGCTTCTCGCCGCGGCGTTCGTGAAGCGGCCCGCGGTGATCGCGCCGTTCGTGACGCGTCCGAACGAGACCGTTCCCGACCGCGCGACGCTTCGTCTCGCTCCCGCGCAGGAGGCGGCGAAGGGCGTGTACCGTCTCCGCGCCGCCCAAGGAAAAGCGGACGGAACCGTCGTGTTGCAGGAGAGCGGGGTCGCGTGCGCGTTCGTCGAGGAGGCGCTTCCCCTTCTCGACAAGGAAGGAATCGATCTCGACGTCTACTACGTCGCGAGCGCCGAACTCTTCGACATGCTTCCGAGAGAGGAGCGCGAGCGGATCTTCCCCGAGGAGCGCGCCACCCGAGCGATGGGGATCACCGGCTTCACGCTCCCGACGCTCTACCGCTGGGTCGTCTCGGAGCGGGGACGGAAGCACAGCTTGCATCCTTTCCAGAAGGGGCATTTCCTCGGGAGCGGACAGGCGGACATGGTGCTCAAGGAGGCGGGCCTCGACGGAAAGAGCCAATTCGAAGCGATCCGGCGCTTCGTCGCCTAGCGCTCTTCGGCGATTCGTTCGTGTGTGAATGATCGGTTTTCGGTTCAGGGCGGGGGGCGGATCCATGAGCGTGAGACTTCGGGAACACGAATCGGCGCTGGCGGCGATCGCATCCAGGGGGGAGACGGAGCCGCCTCCTCAGGAGATGTCGGTCCGCCTTCTTCGGGCGGCCGAGGAGCTCGTCGCATCCGGCGGGGCCGGCGCGGTCGATCCCGCCTTCTGGCATGAGTATCTCGACCGGACGCGCCGCTCGTTCTTTCTTCGGAGCCTGCCCGACCTCGCGCACCGCGAGCGATGGGCGGAGACGGCCGCCGCGGCGATCGAGATTTCGGACTACACGCTCGAGATCCTGCTCGAACAGCGTCTTCGCGCGCACCCGGATCGCCCGCTCCTGCAGGAAGGGGCGGCCGGCGAGCCGAGACGCTGGAGCTACTCCCAGGTCGCGCGGCGCGCGCGCGCCTTCGCCGCCGCCTTTCTCCAAGTCGCGGAAGGCTCCCCGCGCGTCGCGATTCTCTCGGAGAACTGCGTGGAGGGAGCCTGCGCCGATCTCGCGTGCCTGATCCACGACATCCTCGTCGCGCCTCTTGACCCGCACATGAACGCGGAGACGATCGCCTGGGTCTTCAACGAACTCGGCGTCAACCTCGTCGTCACGGACATGGACGAGCGGCGGGCGCGCCTCCAGGAAGTCCGCGCGTCGGTACGCGAACCGTTCACGATCCTTCTTCTCGACAGCGAGGCGAAGCCGGCGGACCCGCGGGAGGCGGTTCTCGAGGACCTCGCCTCGCGCCTCTCGCGCGAGACAATCGATCGCCTGCTGGACGCGCGAAAGCGTCTTGGTCCTCGCGAGGCGGCGACCGTCATGTTCACCTCCGGATCGACCGGCATGCCGAAGGGAGTCGTCTTCAGCCGGCTCAACCTGCTTTCCAAGCGGTTCGCGCGCGCGGCGGCTCTTCCGGCAGTCGGAGAGGACGAGGTGCTGTTCAGCTACCTCCCGCTCTTCCACACGTTCGGACGTTTCCTCGAGTTGATGGGGATGCTCTTCTGGGGGGGGACGTACGTTTTCGCAGGAAACCCATCGAAGGAAACGCTTCTCGCGGGCCTTCGAAAGGTCCGTCCGAGCGGGCTGATCGGCATTCCGCGGCGATGGATCCAGATTCGCGAGCGCGTGCTCGAGATCGCCGGAGATCGCTCGCCGACCGCCGAACAGTTCCGCGAGGTCGTGGGCGACCGGCTCCGCTGGGGTCTCTCCGCCGCGGGGTTCCTCGATCCGAAGGTGTTTCATTTCTTCCAGAGGATGGGTGTCGAGCTTTGCAGCGGCTTCGGCATGACCGAGGGGACCGGCGGGCTCACCATGACGCCGCCCGGAGAGTACGAGGACAACACGGTTGGCGTTCCTCTTCCGCTCGTCGAGGCGCGCCTGAGCGAGGAAGGGGAGCTCCAGGTCTCCGGACCGTACATCGCTACCTATCTCGACGAACCGCCTCCCGCGCCCGGCGAGAAGAGGTGGCTCCGGACCGGCGACATCTTCCGCAAGCGTCCGAGCGGCTATCTCGAGATCGTCGACCGCATCAAGGACATCTACAAGAACAGCCGCGGGCAAACGGTGGCGCCCCGGCGGGTCGAGTCGAAGTTCTCGGACGTTCCCGGAATCAAGAACACGTTTCTCGTGGGGGACGGACGCGACTTCAACGCGCTCCTCATCGTCCCCGACGAGGAGGACCCGGTCCTTCGGGCCATTTCCGATCCGGAGAAGCGGCGCGAGTACTTCGATCAGATCGTGACCGCCGCGAATCGGGATCTCGCGACGTACGAGCGCGTGGTGAACTTCGCCGTGATCGATCGGGATTTCGATCAGGAACACGGAGAGCTGACGCCGAAACGCTCGTTCAAGCGTAAAGCGATAGAAGCGAACTTCGCCGGCATCGTCCACGAGCTCTACAGAAGCGACTCGGTTCTTCTCGAGGCGAGGGGCGTGAAGGTGCGGATCCCGCGCTGGTTCTACCGGGATCTCGGGATTCTCGAGACCGATATCGTCGCGGTGAGCACGGGGCTCGTGAACCGCGTGAGCCGGATGGCGCTCCCGCTCGCCGTGCCGGAGAGATCTCAGGGCGTTCTGGTGGGCGATCTCGAATACGTCGTCCCGGACGGACCGATCGACATGGGCCTCTTCGCGCGGCAGCCGGCGCTCTGGGTCGGCAATCCCTCCCTCATCGCCTTCTCGCCGTGCAAGGAAGGGTGGGATCTTCCGCTCGGCGAGGTCTCTGCGCAGGTTCTGCTCCCGATTCGGCGCGCGGAGGAGGCGTTGGAGGACCCGGCGCGGGATCTCCCCGCCCACGGGGGGCACAGACTCGCGGAGATCAACCGGCTCTCCGTGCTCGCGCTCTTCGCCAAGCCGAAGGAGGCGATCGAAGCGGTGCGCCGGCTCAGCGAGATTCTCGGATCGGTCGACCTTCGCGTCGGAGGCGTGATTCGAAGGCGGCTCGAAGCGCTCGCGCGCCATCCGGACTTCGAGGTTCGGTGTCTCGCGTACCGCATTTTGCTTCTCGACGAGCCGATGCCGGACTACGGAGAACTGCTCCCGTCGTTCGTCCTCTCCGGCCTGCCGTTCCTGAACGAGGAGAGCATGGAGGAGATCGCGCGAGCGAATATCGAGCGCCGCCGGCTCGAGGCGCTCCGGATGCGGTTCCTCAGCTACCGGAATCAGCTCGAGTGGCCTGCGACGTCCGCGGTGCGCGCCCAGTTCGAGGGGCTCTTCACGCTGCTCGCCAACTTCGCGCGCTACCACCCCGAGTACTACGCGGCGGTTCGGTCGGAGCTCGTCACCTGGATCCAGCACAAAAGCGATCAAGAACTCGCCCGCTCCGCGGAGCTCGTGTTCACGCAGCTCGCCGACTGGCACCAGAGAAAGCTCACCGTCGAGGCGCGGGACGAGGGTCCGGAGGAGTGGAAAGGGAAGATCGTTCTCGAGGACGGACTTTCGGCTTCCGAGGTGAAGCACATCGAGACCGTGCTCGTGGGGACGACCTTTCTCAAGGAATCGGTGGCGCTCGCGTTCGACGCGGAGACCTTCGACGTCCGGGAGGTGCCGCCGGACGGGATCTGGATCTCCCGCGTGCATTCGCTTCACGATCACCGTCTCTACCGGGTGAGCATCAACACCCTTACCGACAAGCACTACGACCTTCTTCTCCTGCTCCGCCCGGATCTCGATATGTCGATCGTTCATGAGACAAACTTCTGGATGATCGCGATCCGCGGCTACCCGCACGGCACGCCGGCCGTGCCGCGCTTCGGCATCTGCCGGCCGGAGCTTGGCGCGATCTCCCTTGCGTTCGTGAGCGATCTCACCGTCTGGGAGCGGATCCGCGAGGCGGCCGATTCCTCGGAGTTTCAATCCTCGTGCGGGAGCTGGCGAAGCCTCTTCGTCCGCGGAATGGCGGCATTCTTCCTCGGATGGCGAAACAGCGGCCGGAGGATCGTGCCGGGAGCCGTGAATCCGAAGAACGTGGCGGTTTCGGAGCCGGACTTCCGCGAGGGCGCCGTGGTCCTTTCTCTCGCGGGGTGGAAGCCCTACCGAAGCCCGGTCGATCTCGTCGGTCCCATTTTGCGCAACTTCTTCCGGCAGATCGAGCATCACTATCCACGCTGCCGCCAAGGGCTCGATATCGCGTGGATTTTCGACGCGTGCGTCGAGGGGCTCGGGCAAGACGAAGGGCGTTGGTTTCTCGAGGATCTGCGGTCGCGGATCGGCGTCGAGGAGCTCCCGGGCGACACAGTGGAGTTCGGGCGGTCGCTCGACGAGTTCCTCGATCGCGTGCGCCGCGAATACCATCTCCCGGTCCCGCTCCGATGCGCGATCGACCGCTACAGCGAGTGGGAACGGGTCAATCCGGAGGCGACTTGGAGCGCGAAGGACCAGATCGTCCGCGAGCTGTTCCGTCTCTATCGACTCGCGCGCTTCGGTCCGCTCGCGCGCTACACGCTCTACCGCCGCACGGTCTTCGCCTCGGCGCCGCCGGAAGTGATCGAGGCCTTCGACCGGCTGCTCGGGCGCATGTTCCGCAATCCGTCGGAGCGCCCGACGCGGATGGTCGAACTCTCCGATCTGCAGGCGGCCGTCGCGGGCGACGAGGAGCAGAGAGCGGTTTTCGGCGGGCTCGTATTCCCGCAGGCTCGGGCGGCCGTCGAGGTCGTCGCCGTGGGCGATCTCGACCGGAAGCACGTTATCGTGCGGTCGGAGCTGATCGACGAGAGAGAGGAGAAGTACACGGTGCGCGAGCCGGTCGAGCCGGCGGAGATCGGGCAGTTGGTCGGTCTGATCATTCAAGGGGGCTTCCCGAACATCGTTTCGAAAGACGATCGGTATCTCGTCGCGATCGACGGCCAGGAACGGGTCGTCGGAGGAGTCTTCTACAAGCTGCACGATCCGAAGGTCGCGCATCTCGACGGGATCGTCGTCGCCGCGTCCCTCCGGAGGCGGGGGATCAGCGGAGCGCTTCTCGAGGACTTTTGCTCGCGCATGGCGGGCCAGGGGATCGAGGTCGTCACGACCCACTTCTTCGCGCGCCGCTTCTACCTCGCGCACGGCTTCCACGTGGACAAGGCATGGGGAGGGCTCGTTCGATTTCTTAATACATAGAAACATCTCGGTGGAAACGGCCGCCTCGCGATCGGAAAGCGCGCGCCTGCGCTCCGTCGCATGCCGGCGCGGCCCGAGAACCATCGCAATGCGCAGCAGCATCAGCAGCGGTCGGCGCGGACAGCGACTAGGAACCGACCGCAAGGAGGTCCGGATGCGACATCTCGCGTGGATTCTGCTTCTCTCCTTCGCTCCCGCGCTCGCCGCCGTCGATCCGCCGTCCGTTCTCGATCCGGAGGAAGCGGTCGCTCTGCTCGCGGGCGCGGAAGCCTCCCGGTACGAGGGGAGCGATCGCGTGGTCGTCTTCGATCGGACGGAAGTCGACGTCGAGGAGACGGGTCTTTCCCATCGCTACGACCACCGTCTCGTGAAGGTGTTGGATTGGTCCGGGGCGCGCGCCCTCGCGGCTCTCCGCTTCGACTTCGATCCGGCGTCGAACATCGTCGAGATCCTGGCGGTGCGCGTGCACCGCGCCGACTCGACCTTCGTGGATGTCGATCCGGCCTCCGTCGTCGACGCCACCGCCCCCGCGCACCTCATCTATTGGGGCGGGCGCATGAGGGTGCTCGGAGTCGGCGCGCTCGAGCCGGGAGACGGGGTCGAGACGATCACGTACAAGAAGGGATTCCAGATCGCCTATCTCGACGCGGAGAGCGAGGACGAGCGCTATATCCCGCCGATGCGCGGCCACTTCTACGATGTTCTTCTGTTCCAGGAAGACCTTCCCCTGATCGAAAAGTCGTACACCGTTCATGTGCCGAAGGACAAACCCCTCCAGTACTCGGTCTACAACGGCGAGGTGATGAGCAGCCTCACGTTCGGCGAGGATACGCACATCTACCGCTTCTGGAGGGAAAACGTTCCCGCGCTGAAGCGCGAGCCGCGCATGCCGGACGCCTCGGATGTCGTTCCGAAGGTGGTGATGGCGACCGTGCCCGATTGGGAAGAGAAGAGCCGCTGGTTCTACCACGTGAACGAGGATCGGGACATCTTCGGCTGGAACCCGGAGATCGAAGAAAAGGTAAACGAGATCACCAGGGGTTTGAAGACCGAGGACCAGAAGATCGCCGCCCTTCTCCACTGGGTCGCGCAGAACATTCGCTACAGCGGGCTCAACATGGGTGAAGGAGAGGGGTACACGCTTCATCCGAGCACGATGACGTTCCGCGACCGTTGCGGCGTGTGCAAGGACATCGCCGGAATGCTGGTCACAATGCTCCGCGTGGCCGGCTACCCGACGTTCGCGGCGATGACGATGGCCGGCTCGCGCGTCGAGAGGATTCCCGCGGACCAGTTCAACCACTGCGTGGTCGCTCTCCGGAAGGAGGACGGTTCGTATCTGATGCTCGATCCGACGTGGGCTCCGTGGAACAACCCGATTTGGAGCCGCTGGGAGGGCGAGCAGCACTACGTCATCGGATCTTCGGAAGGGGAGGATCTCATGATGATCCCCGCCTTCGTTCCCGAGGACAACCTGCTCGTCATTCGGAGCGACGCGAAGATCCTGAAGGACGGCGCGCTCGAGGGAACCCTCGTTCTCGACGGGAAGGGGGCCATGGACGGACGCATCCGAAGCGCCGCGGCCGACCGAGCGAAGAGGGATGTTCGCTCGGGAATCGAGGAGTGGCTCGGCGCGGTCTCTCCCGACATCGAGCTGATCGAGTATCGCTTTACCGATCCGCGCGACTTCACGATCGACTCGTCCCTCAGGATCCGCTACCGCGTCCCGCGCTTCGCCGACCTCCTCGGAAACGACCTCGTCTTCCGCTCGCCCGCGCTCCGTTTCATCGCCGAGAACGCGCGGCTCTCGAGGTTGGCGTTCATGCCGGACAACGAGGAGCGCGCGCACGGAGTGTTCCTGTGGGGCCCGCAGAGGATCGCGATCGACGAGACGGTGAAGCTTCCCTCCGGCTACAAAGCCGAGGAACCGAAGAAGGTCTCGGTCGAGGAAAAGATCGCGGCCGCCAAGCTGAGCTGGGAAGCGAACGGCGGCACGCTCGTCCTGAAGGGCGAAACGATGCTCGAGAAGCGCCAGCTCACCGCCAAGGAGTACGCCGGCGCCCGAAAGGCCCGGAACGCGGTGGTGGATGCATCGAACAACGATCTCTACGCCAAACGATAGGGAGGTGATCGACGTGAGGAATCGAATTCTGCTCGCTCTTGTTCTTCTCTTCTTCGCTTCCGGCGCGATCGCCCCTCTTCTCGCCCAATCGGCGGGGATCGGTCCGCTCTCCGACGAGGAGATTCTTCGGCGCGCACGGACGGCGCCCGCCGAGAATGCGAGGCCCGATCTCGACGCGCTCGTCCTCTTCGAGGGCGTCTTCGTCTCGTTCCGAGACGGCAAGGCCGAGATGCGCCGCCAGCGGCTCGCGAGGATCTACACCGAGTGGGCGATGGACGAGCTCGGGGATCCCCGCATTTCGCACGATCGAAGCCGCGGGGAGCTCGTGATTCACGCGAGCCGCACGTACCTGGAGGGCGGCCGGATCGTGGACGCGCCCGAAAACGCGTTCAACGACGTGACGCCCGATGGGCTCGATCGTTCCGCGGACCACATCGACATCCGCGAGATGGTCGTGACGCACACCGGGCTCGAACCCGGATCGACGGTTCTTCTCGATTGGACGGTGCGCGACACGGTTCCGCAGGAACCGCCCGCCGGTTTCGCGGTCTTTCCTCATGGAAACTACCCGGTCTTGGAAATGGTGATCGCTGCCGAGGGTCTTCACGGCGAGGTCGTCCGTCCCCGCGACGCGCTCTTCGACATTCCCGATGCGGGCAAGGAGGCGAGACGTCTTGTCTGGCGCCTCGACGACCTGCAAGCCGTTCCTCCTCTTCACGGGCGCGAAGGGGATCAGCTCCCGTGGATCGCGCTCTCTCCCGCGGAGTCCTGGGAGGAGATCCTCGGCCCGGTCGCACGAAGCATCGAGAACGCGGCAGGGGAAAGGGAAGGACTCTCCGCCGCGATCGAGAAGATGGAAAAAGAGAAGCCCCTTCTCGGGGATCGCGAGGCGCTGGAGAGGTTCGCGAAGATGGCGGCCGACCGAACGACCCTCGTTGCGTGCGGGCCGTGTCGGTATCAGCTTCCGCCGAGGAGCGCGCGAGCCCTCCTCGAGAGGGGCACCGCGACCCCGCTTGAGAGAGCCGTTCTTCTTCTCGCCTGCTGCGAGGAGCGCGCTCTCGCGGCGGAGATCGTCTTCCCCGGCCGGTGGAAGGATCTTCCGGTCCGAACTCCCGCGCTCGAGGCTCTCGGACATCCGATGCTCCGCGTCGCGGGAGGGCACGGGGAGATTTGGTGGGTCGATCCGACGGACGGGGCGGTGGCCGCGACCCCGCCTTTCGGTTCGGGTATCGAATATTTTGTCATCAATGGAAAAGAGCCCGTGCGGGAGCGGTCCCCGTTGCACGCGAACCGCATCGAGATCACCGTGTATTGGGATCTCGTCTCGGGAGAGGGGAAGTGCGAGGGGATGATCTCGGGGCCGCACGCGGCGAATCTCGGGATCGAAAAACCCGAGAGCTTCATCAAGAAGTGGCTCGGGAAATGGAGCGAGGGAGCGGAGGCGGGAGAGGTGCGCATTCCCGAATCCCGCCCCGGGCGCGTTCTCTTCTCCGGAAGCGTGAAGGCGCCGCTTTCCGCTCCGGACGATCGGGGGCGGACCGTCGTCGCTCTCCCCGTGGCGCCGCTCGCAGTGGCGGATCTTCTCCCCTCGCCGTCGAACCCGGCTCACGGCGCCTCCGACCGCCTCCTCTTCTCTCCCGCGCCGGTCGAGGTGAGCGTCATCTGGAAGCTGCGCGCGCCGGAGGACCGCACCGTCCTTCCCGGAGAAAGCTCCGAGGAAGGATGCGCGGGAGGCGAGTTCTCGTTCCGATGGAACGGACAAGGAAAGACGATCGAGGCGAGCTACACGCTTCTCTGGGACGGGCGATCAGTCGACGCGGATGCCTACCGCGCGTTTCGCGCGTTCCGCGCACGTGTCCTCGACGAGAGGCTGACGCGGATCGTGCTTGAGTAGTAAATAGGGGGACACAATACTTATTTCACGGAGCGAAGTAGGTATTGTGTTCCCCGTCTAGTTGTGTCCCCTTGCGGCTACCCCTTCGGTGCGCGTCCCGAGCGGTCCATGCTGTCGATCATACCGCGCAGCAGCTCGATCGGAATCGGGAAGAGGATCGTCGAGTTCTTCTCCGCCGATATCTCGGTCAGCGTTTGCAGGTACCGGAGCTGGATTGCCACCGGCTCCATCGCGATCGTCTTGGCCGCCTCTGTGAGCTTTCCGGCCGCCTGGAACTCTCCTTCCGCGTGGATCACCTTCGCGCGCCGCTCCCGCTCCGCCTCCGCTTGCCGGGCGATCGCCCGCTGCATCTCCTGAGGCAGGTCGACGTCCTTCACCTCGACCGCCACGACCTTGATCCCCCAGGGATCGGTTCTCTCGTCGAGGATTTGCTGAAGCTGCCGGTTGATCTTCTCTCGGTTCGCGAGAAGGTCGTCCAGCTCGTGTTCTCCGAGCACGCTCCGGAGCGTCGTCTGCGCCATCTGCGACGTCGCGTAGAGGAACTTCTCCACCGCGACGATCGCCTTCTGGGCGTCCATCACCTGGAAGTAGAGGACGGCGTTCACTTTGACGCTCACATTGTCGCGCGTGATGACGTCCTGCGGGGGGACATCCATCGCAATTACGCGGAGCGACACCTTCACCATCCGGTCGATGATCGGGACGAGAAGGACAAGGCCGGGGCCTTTCGAGCCGACGAGGCGTCCGAGCCTGAAGACGACGCCGCGCTCGTACTCGCGAAGAACCCGTACGGCGCTCCCGAAGAGCATGAGGAGGAGGATGAAGACAATGCTGAGAGAGGGGCCGAACATCACGAGCCTACCCGTCCTTTCTTTCCCAGTCCGCCGGACGGACCCTGAGAACCAAACCGTCCACCTTTTCGACGACGATCAGCATTCCGGCTGCGATCGGCTGGTCCGAAACGGCCGACCAGTGCGCGCCCGCGACGAACGCGGTCCCCTTCGGTGCGATCTCGGTGCGTGCGACGCCCGTCTCCCCGACGAGGCCGCGGCGCCCGGTCGTCGGCTTCTTCCGCCTCGTCCGGAAGGCCATCGCGAGCGCGAAGACGAAGAACGCGACGGTCACCGCCACCGCCGGGAGAACCACCGCGAGCGAAACGCGCAGGAACGGAACCGGAGAGCGGAAGAGGAGAACCGACCCCAAGACAAGGGCCGCGACACCGCCCGCGGTCAGAACTCCGAAGCTCGGGGTGAACAGCTCCGCCACGAAGAAGCCGACGCCGAGAATCATGAGAAGAAGCCCCGTGTAGTTGATGGTAAAACTTTTGAGCGCAAAGAGAGCGAGCACCAAACAGATCGCTCCGACTACGCCCGGGAAGATCGTTCCCGGAGAGGAAATCTCGAAGAACAAGCCGTAGAAGCCGAGAAGAAGAAGGATGTAGGCGACCGTGGGATCGTTGAGAAAGGCGAGGAAGCGATAGCGCCGGCTCATCGAGAACTCCTCGACGTCGGCGTCCCGAAGGGAGAGCACGTGAGTTTCGCCCTCCGAGTCGCGGACCTCCATGCCGTCGAGCTTCTCGAAGAGCTCCGCGCGGCTCGCGGCGACGCAGTCGGCAATTCCGATGGCGACCGCCTCACTCGCCGGGGTCGATTCGCTCGCGCGCACCGCTCGCTCCGCCCACTCCGGGTCGCGGCCTTTCTCCTCGGCGATGCTCCGGAGATACGCCACCGCGTCGTTCGTCGCCTTGTCGGAGAGGGTGGAGTCCATTTGGGCGCCGCCGATGTTCACTGGATGCGCGGCTCCGATGTTCGTTCCGGGGGCCATCGCGACGGCGTGCGCGGCCATCGCGATGAAGGCGCCCGCCGAGGCGGCTCTCGATCCGCTCGGAGAGACATAGACGATGACCGGCACCTCGCTCGAGAGAATCCGCTTCACGATGTCGCGCATCGCCGTGTCGAGCCCGCCCGGCGTGTCGAGCTCGATCACGACGGCGTCCGCGGAGCGCTTCTCGGCTTCGTCGATCGCGTCGACGAGGAAGCTCGAAGCGACGGTTCCGATCACGCCCTGGAATGGAACCCAAAGCACCCGCGGCGGACGGCCGGGCGGAGGAGCGGCGCCGGATAAGGAATCGCCCTCGGCGGGAACGCCCGGGAGGGGAAGAAGAACAAGCCCCGTGAGAAACAGAATCGCGCACGCGGCGGCGCGGGCGGACCGGTGAGGGAAGAACTGCATGGACCCTTCTCGCTTTCCGTCGGTCGATCCGTTCTTCATAGTAATCCCCGGACGGACGGGCCGCAAGAAGCGAGATGCGGACCGTCTTTGAGGCTTCCGCGCCCCGACCGAATCCTTGAACGCCGTCTCACCTCGGAAGAGAGATGCCGGACAGACGGCGGAAGAGGGAGACCGCGTAGCCGTCGGTCATGCCGGAGACGAAATCGGTGATGCGGAGGATCTTCTCGTAGTCGCTCGCCGGTTCCGGAAAGAGCTCGGGCATCCAGGCGCGGATCCGTTCGTGCTCGGGACGCGCGGGCCGGAGCGCGGCGCCGACGAGCCGATCGAGCAGCGCGCCGATCGCCTCGTAACCGGCGATCTCGATCTCCAGAACTTCCTCGCATCGGTAGCACCGGCGCGCGACGAGAGCGGTGATCGCGTCGATCTTCTCCTTGGACGGAATCGCGTCCACCAGGGCTCGGTCGAACGCGCCCTCGAGGATCCCCACCTCCTCGCGAAGGAAGAGATCCGCGGCCTCGCGCACCAACACGTCGATCGAGCGGGCGCGGAGATAGCCGATGACCGATTTCTCGTCGTCCCGGTTCGCGGGAGGAGGGCTCTCGCCTTCTCCCGCGATCGCCTCCAGGAGATCGCGCGCGTCCTCGTAGCGGATTCGTCCGAGACGGAACCCGTCCTCGAGATCGAGGATCTGGTAGCAGATGTCGTCGGCCGCCTCGACGAGGAAGGCGAGGGGATGGCGGCACCACCACGCGCTCTTCTTCGAGAGGGGAAGGAGCCCGAGAGCGTCCGCCGCCGTCCGGAAGATCTCCTTCTCGCTCTGGAAGACGCCGAACTTGCGCGCGCTCCGTCGGGCGCCCGGGTCCTCCTCAAGAAGCGATTCGCAGGGATACTTGCAGAACGCGCCGAGGGCGGCGTAGGTGAGGCGCATGCCGCCCAGTCCCCTCGCCATCTGAAGACGCGTGAGAACGCGGAGCCCCTGCGCGTTTCCTTCGAAACGCTTGAAGTCTTCACTTTCCGCGTCCGTGAGGCGCGCGCGTCGAAACCGCTCCGGATCCCGGAACCACGTGCGGATCGCGTCTTCTCCCGAATGGCCGAAGGGAGGGTTTCCGATGTCGTGCGCCAAACACGCGGCGGCGACGATGTCCCCGAAATCGCGGGGAGCCGCGATCGAGCCGAGACCGTGCTTCTCGACGAGGCGGGCCCCGACGAGGGTGCCGAGGCTTCTCCCCACGCAGCTCACCTCGAGGCTGTGCGTGAGGCGCGAGTGGACGTGATCGTTCTCGGGCATCGGGAAGACCTGCGTCTTGTCGTGCAGCCTCCGGAACGCAGATGAGAAGACGATGCGATCGTAATCTCTCTGGAATCCGGTTCGCGCGTCGCCCGACAGGGAGCGACCGCCGCCGAGCCTTTCCTCGGCGAGAAGCCGTTCCCAACGCATCGCTTTCACCATGAAGCTCTACCCTCCCTCGATCGCCCCGAGTCTAACGGCCTTCGGACCGCGCGGCAAGGCGGGATTCGTCGTCGGCCGGGGGCGATCTTCGTCTCCGCTTCCGGAATGCGGTGCGAAGGGCTATACTCCGCCGCGGGAGCAACGCATGAAGCAGGTGATGACGATCGCGGGTTCCGACTCCGGCGCCGGCGCGGGAATCCAAGCGGATCTCAAGGCGTTCGCCGCGATGGGGGTTTACGGAACCACCGTGATCACGTCCGTCACGGCGCAGAACACGACCGGCGTGGCGGACATCCACGACGTGCCGGTCTCGAACATCCGCGCGCAGATCCGCGCGCTCTTCGACGATTTCGACATCGCCGCCGTGAAGACCGGAATGCTCGCTTCCGCGGAGATCGTCGCGTGCGTCGCGGAGGAGCTCCGGCGCGCGGGGGAGCGTCCGCTCGTCGTCGATCCGGTGATGATCGCGGCGAGCCGGGCGGCGCTCATGCGGGAGGGAGCCCTCCCGGAGCTGATCGCGCGGCTCCTTCCTCTCGCGACGGTGACGACGCCGAACCTGCACGAAGCGTCGGTGCTCGCGGACATGCGGGTCGAGACGGGCGAGGAGATCCGCGAGGCGGCGCGGCGGATCCGTGATCTCGGGAGCCGCTGGGTGCTTGTCAAGGGAGGGCACGGCGAGGGGAAGGAAGCCGTGGACGTCCTCTACGACGGCCGCGAGTTTCTCGAGTTCCGCGCGCCCCGTCTTGTGACCCGCTGTGTTCACGGGACGGGATGCACCTACGCATCGGCTCTCGCCGCGAGGCTCGCGCTCGGCGAGTCGGTGCCGCGCGCCGCCCGAAACGCGAAGGCCTTCATCACGGAGGCAATCCGCCGCGGCATCGAGGTCGGGCGCGGCAACGGCCCGACGAACCCGCTCTATTTGTTGCCGGAATGGACGATCGATGCCTAAACGAACCGGCAGGAGGCGGAAGTGGTGACAGACACCGTCTTCGGAAGTAGTGAGAGATACCGTCTTTCCCATCGATCGAGATGGTGTCTGTCACCTCTTCCGCCTGGAGGGCATGCATGAACCGCCGGCCGATCGCGATGGATGATTTCCTGGTCCGGTCGCACCATCTCTGGGACTCCCAGTGGCTCTTGCTCGCCGCGGGCGATTTCTCGAAGGGCGACTACAACGCGATGGCGGTCGGCTGGGGGAGTTTCGGCACGATGTGGTCGAGGCCGTTCGCTCAGGTGGTCGTCCGCCCCACGCGCCACACCTTCGGGTTCATGAACCGCCACGCCTCCTTCACGCTCTCCGCTTTTCCCGAAGAGCATCGGAACGACGTGAAGATACTCGGAACTTCCTCGGGCCGCGACGGCGACAAGATCGCTCGAACGAACCTGACGCCCGTTCCCTCCTCGCGCGTGGCGGCTCCCTCGTTCGCCGAGGCGGAGCTCGTCGTCGAGTGCGTGAAGATGTACTGGCAAGACATGGATCCGGCTCGTTTTCTCGTCCCCGAGATCGAGGAGAAGTATCCGGAGCGAGACTATCATCGGATCTACTACGGGGAGATCGTCGCGGTGTTCGGCACGGAGCGATTCCGTTCGCCGGAGCCGCCCGCAAAGGAATGACCGAGAAGTCTCCGGAGCGGCGCAGCCGCCGGACGGAGAGAAAGCGAGGAGCGAAAAATGGAAGAGAATCGCTCGACCGAACCGGAGAAGAATGGAGAGCCTCGCTCCGCGCGCGAGGAGCCGCCCCTCGACCGCCGTCTTGTCCCCGCGGATCGAGCCAAGAGGGCGGGCGCCTTCTTCATCGATTGGTTTATCGGGTTTCTTCTCGGGATGATCCCGGCGATCGGATGGCTGGCGGGGTCGGCCTACATGCTTCTCCGCGACGGTTTCTCGAGCGGGATCCTCGACCGCCGCAGTCTCGGAAAGAAGGCAATGCGCATCCGCCCGGTCGTGCTCGCCGGATCGCCCGTCACGTTTGCCGTCTCGGCGCGCCGAAACGCCGTCTTCGCGGTCCCGATCCTTCTTTTGGTGATCCCTGGCTTCGGACTCGTGCTCGCGCCCGCCGCATCGATCGTGATCCTCATCATCGAGGTCGGGCTCGTCTTCACGGATCGCGACGGCCGCCGCTACGGCGACCGCATCGCGGGGACGCTCGTCGTCGAGTCGGAGACGTAGGCATTCCAACCCGGGGTCGACTGCATTCCCCGCGCGTCCCGATCCGAGTTCAAGAAGAACGCGGCCCCTGCGGCCCGTCCGCGCCCCTCCTTGATCGCCGGCGCCTCTCGTGATAAGATCCCCTTGCCGATTGAAAACGCTCTCGTTCGACAGGTGCGCGATGTCCCGAATGAAGACTCGCTTCTTCGGTCCACACCACCGCTTCCGCGGGCGAGCCCCATCCATCCGTGAAAGGCGGTCGATGATGATGCACCCCTCGGCTTTCTCTCGAATCGGTTCCCTCTTGTTCGCGACCACGGTGGTTCTCGGATTCGGCATCGTCTTCGGCGCAACGAGCGCCGACGCCTCCCAGGAGGCGGCTCTTCGGGTCTCGAGGGACCTCCTCGGTCGGATCGCCGCGTCCGATCTCGGGAGTACGGTCGGGGTCCCCGACCTCGCGGGGGCGCGGGTCGAGGAGAGCTTCACCGTTCGCGACGCGGCCGACGGACAGCCGATGTACGATCTCGTCCCTGTTCGGAGCGGGGACGAGGTGGTCGGCGTGATCGCCGTCGACTCCGGCGGGGAGAGATGGCTCTGGACCAGCTTCTCCTACCGGGGCGAGCGGTTTCCCCCGGTTCTCGAGGCGGAGGCGCGGCTCCGTGCGGCGGACCGGGCGCGACTCCTCGGAGCGTCCACGCCGGAGGCGTCCGGCGCCCTCGTCCGGGGGATGGACAAGCGCATCTATTGGCGCTTCGAGGCCGCCGACGGGTCTTGGCTCGTCGAGATCGATCGACCCGATGCGCCGGTTCTCGGGACGGCCGACGGGTCCGCCGCGCCCGCGCTCGATCGGGATCGTCTCTCGAAGGCCGGGGAAGAATGGGGGCCCCCCGCGGAGAAGGCTTGGCGCCTGGCGGACGACGGAGACGACTCCGCGCGCGATCTCCCGGCTGCCTACAACATCACCGGCGTTCCGTACCACTACCAGATCACCGATTGGTACTGCGGCCCCGCTTCGCTTCAAATGATGATGGACTATGTCGGCGAGGAGATCTCGCAGCACGCGATCGGGGACGTCGCCGACGAGAACCCGATCGAGGGGACTTACCACAACGACCTGATTCGAGCCGCGCACTTCAGCGGGATGAGCGCGGCGATTCAGGATCCGACGCTCCGGGGGTACGCGGAGCGGAAGCTGGGGCTCTCGTGTGTCCAGACGACGGCGCCGGTCGCGAGCCAACTGAAGAAGCTCGTCTCGTGCGACCGCCCCGTCCTCGTTCTTACCTGGTACGACGAGTACCACGGGGGGGGACACTTCCGCGTCGTGAAGGGCTACGACAACAACCTCTCCCTGTTCATTCTGCACGATCCGTGGTTCGGCACCCCCTATTGGGGGCCGGACCTCCTCATGAGCCAGACGTTCTTCATGGATCTCTGGAGCTACTCGGGGTGCTCCGGCTTCGCCTCGAGCCCCTGGACGCTCTTCCCCTCCCTTCCGCCGGCGGTGGAAGAGGGAGACACGTTCGCGATCGAGCTCACGGTCGTCTCTCCTGGCGAAAGCCCCTTCAACGGACAGTATTCTGCGACGAGCTGCCGGACGACGATCGCCCTCCCCGCCGGGCTTTCTCTCCTCGGGGGGAGCGCCACGCAGAACCTTCCGAACCTCGCTTCCGGCGACAGCGTCTTCGTCTCGTGGGACGTGATCGCTTCGGGAGCCGCGGGCGACTACGATGTCGCGTTCCAGGCCCAAGGAATCGTCTGGGCGAGCTCGCAGGCTTACCCGTCCGGCTACCAGGACAGCATCGGGGGGCGCGCGTTCGAGACGGTCGTCGTCGGACCGCCGCGTCTCGACGGGTGGGGGGACGAGATCCGGGTCACCGACGCCGAGGGAAGCTCGTGCACCGGCTTCCCCGGAGGGAGGGCGGCCGCTTTCGGCCCGGACGGAACGCTCCACGTGGTTTGGGCGGACAGCCGCGACGGAAACGGCGAGATCTACTACGCCGCTCGCGACGGGGACAGTTGGCAGGCGGAGACGAGGCTGACGATCAACGCGGGGCTTTCCGACTCGCCCGGGATCGCGTGCGACGAGACGGGGGTCGTTCACGTCGCGTGGACCGACGCGCGCGACGGCGACCTGGAGATCTATTACAAGTTCAAGGATCAGTTCGGATGGTCGGCGGACGAGCGGGTGACCAATCGGACCGGACCCGACCGCGCGCCGAGCATCGCCGCGGGCGGGGGAGCGGTTTGCCTCGCTTGGGAGAGGTACTACGGCAACTACGGGTCGCGGGTGACGGAAGCGGTCTTCTCGGAGCGAACGAGCGGAGTCTGGTCCGAGCCGATGGCCCCCGATGCGTCAGGCCTCTTCGAGTCGTATCGTCCGTCGCTCGCGCGGTCCGCGGACGGTCGGCTTCATCTCGTCTACGAACGCGAGTCGAGCGACGTCGAGAAGCCCAAGATCCGTTATCGGAGGCGTGACGCGGGGGTCTGGTCCGGGGCGACGGTCCTCTCGAACGACTCGTCGTACTCGAGGGGCCCGGTAATCGCCGTGGGGACGGAAGGTGCGCTGCACGTCGTCTGGCAGGACGGGGAACACGTGCCGGGGGACATCTTCTACGCCCGCTTCGACGGGCTCTCGTGGCGGCCGACCGAAACGATCGTCTCCGGAGCCGGCGAGGTCGCGACTCCTTCGATCGCCGCCGATGGGGACGGGGCGGTCTGGGCCGTGTGGGCCGATCATCGCCACGGGGAGCCGGAGGTTTACGTGATGGAGGGGGATGGAGCGGGGGCGTGGGAAGAGGCGATCCGCCTCAGCTACGGAAGGGGCGCCTCCTCTCTCCCCTCGATCGCCGCGGGCGTCCCCGGCGAAGTGTGCGTGGTTTGGACCGACGTCCGGGACGGCAACTCGGAGGTCTACTGCCGGAGCCGCCGTTCGATCGACACGGGGACTGCCCTTGCCTCCGGGATCGCCGCGAGTGCCCCCGCTTACCTGAGCGCGCCGGTTCCCGCCCCCTTCCATTCAGAGACGCGGTTCGCGCTCGCGCTCCCCTCACCGACCCGGGTCGCCCTTCGCGTCTTCGATCTCTCCGGGCGCCGCGTGCGGACGATCCTGGAGGGTCCGATGGAGGCGGGAGTTCACTCCTTCGCCTGGGACGGGAGAAACGAAGCGGGGAAGGAGGCTGCTCCCGGGATCTACTTCGTCTCTTGGAAGACGCCGGGCGCGAGCGGCGCCCGGCGCGTCGTTCTCGTTCGGTAGAGCGAGGAGCTCCCGCGGAACCGCGGAACCTCCGCGAACGGGGAAGCAGAAGGCCCGGGGCCGTCCGTCCCGGGCCTTCTCGTCTTCTCTTCGCGCGGGGCCCGCGGGGACGCCCCTACTTCTTCAGCAGCTCCTCGAACGCCTTCTTCGATTCGTCCCGCACCTTCTCGTGAATGCTCGTTCCGTGCGAATCGATCGTGACGATCACCGGGAAGTCCTCGACGCGGATCACCCAGAACGCCTCGGGCGTCCCGAACTCCTCGAGCTTGTGAACGTCGACGACTTCCTTCACCGATTGGGCGATCGAGGTGCCGCAGCCGCCCACCGCGTGGAAATACACGGCGCCGAACTTTCGGCACGCTTCCTTCGTCGACTCGCCCATGCCGCCCTTCCCGATGACGCCCCGCACCGTGTAGCTTTCGATCACCTTCGCCTGATACGGCTCCTCGCGGGCGCTCGTCGTCGGCCCCGCGGCGACGAACGTCCACTTGCTTCCTTCCTTCTTCACGACCGGTCCGCAATGATAGATAACCCCTTCGCGGAGCAAATCGTCGAGAAAATGCGGCCGCTCTTCCACCATCAGTTTGTGTCCGGCGTCCCGCGCGAGGACGACAATCCCGCTCAAGAGGACCGTATCGCCCGCCTTCAGCTCGCGGATCTTCTTCTCCGGGATCGGGATTTCAAGCCTCAGCATAGACCGCCTCTCCGTTTCTCAACGTCATCTCCTTGCGCCGGCAGGCCCAGCACATGTAGGAAACGGCGACATAGAATGTGGCCGGATGACGGTGCTGCTTGGCGGCGAACACGCCGAGCACCGTCGTCTTTCCGCCGAACCCCATCGGACCGATCCCGAGCTTGTTCAGATCGGCGTGAAGCTCCTTCTCGAACTCGTCGAGGACCGGATCCTCGTTCTTCGACCCGAGGCGGCGGAAGAACTGCTCCTTCGAGAGAAGATAGGAAGTCGATCGGTCTCCGCCGATTCCGATGCCGACGACCCCGGGCGCGCACCCCATCCCCTGCGCCTTGAAGACGGCGTCGAGCACGACCTTCCGCGCCCCCTTGAGGTCGCGGCCGGCTCCGAGCGCGCTGTCCGGGAGTTTGTACTGCGTCCCGACGTTCTCGCTCCCGCCCCCCTTCAGCATCAGCCTCACCCAGATCTCGCTCTTCTCCCACGCCTTGAACGACGCGTACGGGGCGTTCGTCCCGATGTTCGTCCCCGAGTTCTTGCCGGTCACGGGATCGACCGCGTTCGGCCGAAGAAGGACCTCCTTGGTCGCCTTCTCGGCGGCGGTCTCGATCGCCTTGCGGAAAGCGATCGTGTCCGTCCCGATCGGGTGGTGGACATAGAAGATGAGAGAGCCCGTGTCTTGGCAGATCGGGGTCGCGTTTTCGCGCGCCATTCGCACGTTGTCGAGAATCGCCGCGAACGTGTTCGCCGCCGTGCCTCCCGGCGGCTCCATCTTCTCCGCACCCCGAAGCGCCTTCTCCACGTCTGACGGAAGATCGGTGGAGGCGCTCCGGATCAGCGCGAAGAGCTGCTCGGCCAGTTTGTCGTTCATGCACCACCCCTGTCGGAAGAAACGAAACACCTCTTCGTCGAAACAAGGAACCGCGCGCGCTCTGCGGGCGGAAGAGGCCGTCGGGGCGCCTTTCCGCCCGACGCGGGCGGGATCGTTTTACGGGATGAGCTTGCGTTCCTTCGCCGACTTCAGAAGTTCGTCGCGGAACTGGGGAGCCGCGATCCCGATGAGAGCCTCCGCCCGCTCCCGAAGGTTCTTTCCGAAGAGCTGCGCGACCCCGTACTCGGTCACGACGTAGTGAACGTCGGCCCGGCTCGTCACGACGCCGGCGCCCGTCTGCAGGAACGGCGCGATCCGGGACTGCTCGCCCTTCTTTGCCGTGGCCGGGAGCGCGATGATCGGCTTTCCGTTCTTCGAGCGGGCCGCCCCGCGGATGAAGTCGACTTGTCCGCCAAAACCCGAATACACTTTCCAGCCGATCGAGTCGGAACAGACCTGGCCGGTGAGATCCACCTCGATCGCCGAGTTGATCGCCACGAGGTTGTCGTTCTGGCTGATGATGAAGGGATCGTTCACGTACTCGACCGGATGCGCCTCGATGAACGGGTTGTTGTCGAGGTACTCGTAGAGTTCCTGGCTCCCGAGCGCGAACGTGATGATGACCTTGCCCGGATGAAGCGTCTTCTTGGCGCCCGTCACGATCCCGCTCTGGATGGCGCGCATCGCCCCGTCGGAGATCATCTCCGTATGGATGCCGAGGTCGGTGAGCCCTTCCATCGAGGCGAAGACCGCGTCCGGAATCCCTCCGATCCCCATTTGGATCGTCGATCCGCTGTCGATGAGGCGCACGATGTGCTTTCCGATCGAGAGCTCGACGTCGGTCGACGGTTTCGATAGCAGATTGGGCAGAGGACGGCTCACCTCGACGATCCCGTGCGTCTGGCGGACGTGGATGAACGAGTCGCCGAGGATGCGCGGCATCCGGTCGTTCACCTCCACGACCACCTTCTTCGCGTGCTGGCAGGCCGTCTTGGTCGCGAGGGTCTCCACGCCGAGGCTCATGAAGCCGTGGAGATCGGGGGGAGAGACCTGAACCATTGCGATATCAAGAGGAACGATCCCCTCGCGGAAGAGCCGCGGGATCATGTAGAGGAAGATCGGCATGTAGTCGGCGCGTCCCTCGTTGACCGCCTTGCGGTCCGCGGGGCCCACGAAGAGGGAATTGTGCCGGAAATGCCCTTCCATCTCGGGGCGGGAAAGAGGGTCGTCCCCGAGAAGCAGAACGTGATTGAGCTGGACGTTCTCGAGCTCTTCGTAGCGATCCGCGAGGGCCTCCACGAGGGAGACCGGAATGGCCGCGTTTCCCCCATAATAGACCCGATTCCCGCTCTTGACCAGCTTCGCGGCGTCCGCCGCCGAGCATAACTTGGACTTGTAATCGTCGAGCCAGTTCATGGTTCTTCTAGCTTTCCTTCCGGAGGATTTCCGCCAGCGAAACCTGCGGGATTCCGAGGGCCTCTCCAGCGCGGGCGTTGACCATCCGCCCCTTGTACATGTACGTGCCCCCCGCGAGGCCGGGATCCTCCAGGAGCGCTCTCTGAAGTCCTTTTTCCGCGATCTTCAAGATGAAAGGCAACGCGCCGTCCGACATGGCGCGCGTGGCGGTCCGGGGGATGTCGGAGGTCATGTTGGGAATGCAGCAGTGCACGACGTCGTGCACGCGGTAGGTCGGATCCTCGGGAGTGGTCGGCCGGCTCGTTTCGACGCAGCCGCCTTGATCGATCGAGACATCGATGACCACACTCCCCGGCTTCATCGCCCGCACCATCGTCTCCGTGACGAGAAGCGGCGAGCGGCCGCCCGGGATGAGAACCGCGCCGATGAGGACGTCGGCGATCGCGGTGTAGCGCTCGAGCCTCGCGACGCCGCCGACGGCGGTCATCACCTGGCTGCCGAGCT
>JAGUYC010000270.1 GCA_020061515.1 Gemmatimonadota bacterium | reverse complement strand
TTGTTCGCGAGCGCGATCCTTCCGAAGCGCCCGATCGCGGCGAGCGTCGGCCGGAGCCCTGCCGCGCCGACGATCGCGTTCACGAGGATCTCACCCCGCGTCCGCTCGACGAGTTCGAGAAGCCCCGCCTCTCCGGCGAAGACCGGCGTTCCCGTTCGGGAGGCGGCGCGGACGGCGTCCTCCCCACGCGCGAGCGCCGCCCGCTCCGGACGATACCGGGCGATCTGTTCCGCGAGCGACTCGGCATCGCCCCCGGCCGCGAGCGCCGCGATCGCGAAGCGATCGGGAAACTCGTCCACCACGCGAAGGACGTTCTTCCCGATCGATCCGGTCGAGCCGAGGAGAACGATCCGCGCGGCTCTCATCGTCACACCCCCCCGAACAACACGATGCGGATGTAAAGATAGACGAAAGGAGCGGCGACGAAGATGCTGTCGAACCGGTCGAGAACGCCGCCGTGCCCCGGAATGAGCGGACCCGAGTCCTTGACCGCCGCCTCGCGCTTCAACTTCGACTCAACGAGATCCCCGGCCTCGGCGAGCACTCCGGCCGCGAGCCCGATCACGAGCGCGTCGGCGGCCCGAAGCTCCTCGACGAGCCACGCGCGAGCGGCGAACGCACCCGCCACTGCGAAGAGAAGCCCTCCGAGAGCCCCCTCCACGGTCTTCTTCGGGCTGATCGACGGGGCGAGCGGGCGCCGCCCGAAAAGACGCCCCACCGTGTAGGCCCCCGTGTCGCACCCCCAGACCGAAAGGAAGAGAAGAAAGACAAAGCCGCTTCCGCGCGCGTATTCCTCAGGAAGTCCTTCCGCGCGCGGAAGCTCCCGGAGAAGGACGAGGAATCCGGGAAGCACCGTCGCATAGAGAAAGACGAACAACGGGCCCGCCGCCCGCTCGAACGCCGATCCTCCCCTTCGGGCCGGCAGCGTGAGGAGAACGATCACGAAGAAGACGCACGCGAAGAGAAAGACGCGATCGAGCCGCCCGAGATAGAGAAGAACGATCGCCGCAGCGGAGGCGACGAGAGCGAAGGGAAGCCAAGGGCGAAGGCCGCGCGCGCCGACAAGCCGAACCATCTCGCGGGTGGCGAGAAGCGCGACGACCCCCACGAACAGCGCGAAGGGGATCGATCCCGCCCGTGTGATCCACACGAACGGAGGGAGGAACAGGGCCGCGGACAGGACGCGAAAGCGGAGCGCTCCCGCCCACTTACCCCCTTCTCGCGGCGGGGGCGACCCCGCCGAAGCGCCGCTCCCGTTCCTGGTATTCTCGAATGGCACCGTACAAATGCTCCGCCCGGAAATCCGGCCAGTGGACAGGCGTGAAGACGAGCTCCGCGTACGCGATCTGCCAGAGGTAGAAGTTCGAGATCCGGTGCTCGCCGCTCGTGCGGATGAGGAGATCCGGTTCGGGGAACGGGTAGGTCGAAAGCTTCTCGCGGAAGCGTTCCGCGTTGATCTCGTCCGCGCGGAGCATCCCGGACTCGACGTCGCGCGCGAGCGCCGCGGCCGCATCCACGAGCTCCGCCTGCCCCCCATAGGAGAGAGCCAGCACGAGATCGAGACCGTCGTTTCCGGCGAGCGCCTCACACGCTTTGCCGAGCGCCCGCCGCACGGACGCCGGGAGATCCCCTAGCCGTCCGACCGCGTGCAGGCGGACGCGGTTTCGATCGAGCTCCGGAACCTCGGCGGGAAGCGTGCGCTCGAGAAGGAGCATCAGCGCGTCGACCTCTTCGCGCGGCCGGCTCCAGTTCTCGACCGAGAAAGTGAAGAGGCTGAGCACCTCGACCCCCACGGCGCCCGCCGCCCGCACCACATCCCGCACCGACTCGACCGCCGCGTGGTGCCCCGCGATTCGCGGAAGCCCTCTCTCCTTCGCCCACCTTCCGTTGCCGTCCATGATGATCGCCACATGGCGCGGCACGTTTCCGCGGGAGAGGATCTCCTCTTTCAGCCGATCGAGCGGCTTCTGTGTCTCCGTCAACTTCGAATCCGCCTCCGCGCCGAGAAGAAGAAGGTCAAACCTCCATGACCTCCTTCTCCTTCCGTTCGATCATCTTGTCGATCTCGTCGATGCGCTTGTTCGTGAGATCCTGAACCTTGTCCAGCTGCTTCTTCCCCTCATCCTCGGTGACCGTTCCGTCCTTCTCCATCTTCTTCAGCCGGTCGTTCGCGTCGCGCCGAATGTTTCGTACCGCAACCTTCGCGTTCTCGCCCATCTTCCGCACGAGCTTCGTCAGCTCGCGCCGCCGCTCCTCCGTGAGCGAAGGGATCGGGATGCGGATCAGGTTGCCGTCGCTCGCGGGATTCAGACCGAGAGGGGACTTCAGGATCGCCTTCTCGATCTCCGGAATCGCGCGTTTGTCGAAAGGCTGGATGACGAGGAGCCGAGGCTCCGGCGCCGCGATGTTCGCGAGCTGCCGGAGCGGGGTCGGAGCCCCGTAGTAATCAACCTTGATCGGATCCAGGAGGGCCGGGTTCGCCTTTCCCGTGCGGATCCCCGCGAGCTCCCTCCCGAACGCCTCCTCCGCCTTCTTCATCCGTTCCGCCGCTTCCTGCATGACATCACCGGCCATTCAGACCGCCTCCTTCACCGTGGTGCCGACCTCCTCCCCCCGGAGGAGCCGAACGAGGTTGTCCTTCTCCAAGTGGAAAACCACAATCGGAATGGCGTTCTCTCGGCAGAGCGTGACCGCCGTCGCATCCATCACCTTAAGGTCTTGTCTGAGAAAATCACTATAGGTGATTGTTGTATAACGGGTTGCCTTCGGTATCTTTTCGGGATCCGCGCTGTAGATCCCCTCGACCCGCGTCGCCTTCGCGAGGAGCTCCGCCCGGAGCTCCGCCGCGCGAAGCGCCGCCGCCGTGTCGGTCGTAAAGAAGGGGTTACCGGTCCCTCCCGCGAGAAGGACCACGCGCCGCTTCTCGAGGTGCCGGATCGCCCGGCGCCGGATGTACGGCTCCGCGAGAGCGTCGACCCGTACTGCGGTCATCACCCGCGTGTCGATCCCGATCCGTTCGAGCACGTCCTGGAGGGCGAGCGCGTTGATGATCGTCGCGAGCATCCCCATGGAATCCGCGCTCCCGCGGTCCATCCCCTCGGCCGTTCCCTGGATCCCCCGATAGATGTTCCCCCCGCCGATCACGAGACCGAGATCGACGCCGCTCTCGTGAACGGTCTTGATCTGCCCCGCGAGCCACGCGAGGGTTTCGCGATCGATGCCCGCCCGCGAGGACCCGGCGAGCATTTCTCCGGAGAGCTTGAGGAGAACCCTTCGATACGGACCGGGCGCCACGTCGCTATCCTTCGCCGAGCCCAAAACGGGCGAAGCGGCGAACCCCGATGTTCTCGCCCACCTTCGCGATCATGGCGGTCACGAGATCCCGGACCTTCGTCTTCGGATCGCGGATGAAGGGCTGCTCGAGGAGAACTTGCTCCTCAAAGAACTTCTCGATCCGTCCCTCGACCATCTTCGCGCAGACCGCCGGGGGCTTCCCCGACGCGGCCGCTTGCGCCTCGTAGATCTCCTTCTCCTTCGCGATCACCTCGGCCGCCACATCTTCACGCCTCACCGCGATCGGCGAGGACGCCGCGATGTGCATCGCGATATCCTTCACGAAGGCCTGGAAATCCGCCGTGCGCGCCACGAAGTCGGTCTCGCAGTTCACCTCGACCAACACGCCGAGCCGACCGCCCGGGTGGATGTACGAGAAGATGAGCCCGTCCTTGGTTGCGCGCCCTTCCTTTTTCGCGGCGACCACCGCTCCGATCTTGCGGAGATGCTCGACCGCCTTCTCCATGTCGCCGCTCGTCTCGACCAGAGCCTTCTTGCACTCCATCATGCCGGCCCCGGTCCGCTCGCGGAGTTCCTTCACACGTTCGGCGCTGATTGTCATGTTCGCTTCCCTTCCGTCGAGAGGTCGAATGCCGCAGGAACTATGAAGCGCCCGCCGAGCCCGCTTCCGAGTGAGGCGCGCGGGCCGCCGGCCGGTTCGGCCCCTGCGGAGCGGCGTCCCGCTCCTTGTCGGCGTGCTGGCGGGATTCGATGATCGTGTCCGCAATCCTCTGCGTCACGAGGCGGATCGACCGGATCGCATCGTCGTTGGCCGGGACCGGGTAATCGATCGGATCGGGATCCGAGTTCGTGTCCACGAGTCCCACGACCGGGATGCCGAGGCGGTTCGCTTCCCGCACGGCGAGATGCTCCTTCTTCGTGTCGACCACGAAGACGAGCCCCGGAAGCTCGCGCATCTCGACGACTCCCCGAAGGACCTTGTCGAGCTTCTCGGCTCTCTTCTGGAGGCCGAGCGCCTCCTTCTTGGAAAAGAGCGCGAACTTGCCCTCCTCCCGCATGCGCACCAGCTCCTCGAAGTGGTCGGCGCGCCTCCGGATGGTCTGGAAGTTGGTGAGAAGACCGCCGAACCAGCGCTCGTTCACGTAGTACATGCCCGCTCGGCGGGCTTCCTCCGCAACGACCTCCTTCGCCTGACGCTTCGTCCCGACGAAGAGCACCGAGCGGCCCGCGCGCACCACCCGCTGAACCGCGGCGCACGCGTTCGCGATGCACACGAGGGTTTTCTGAAGATCGAGGATGTAGATTCCGTTCCGTTCGATGAAGATGAAGGGTTTCATCTTCGGGTTCCACCGGCGCGTCTGGTGGCCGAAGTGGACCCCCGCTTCGAGCAGCTCCTTGAGTGTGATTTCGGTCAAGGGATCAACGACCTCCGTTCGGTTTAAGCCTCCGCCGCCTTCTTCTCCCCCATCGCCCCTTGGGGAACCGGACGGGGAATCCAGCGGCGTGTGAGTTCTTCTGCTCCGGCTCTAGCGCTTCGAGAATTGGAAGCGCTTGCGGGCGCCGGCCATCCCGTACTTCTTCCGTTCCACCTCGCGCGGGTCTCGCGTCAGGAGCCCCGCGCTCCGAAGAGCCTTTCGGGTCGATCCGTCGAAGTCGACCAGAGCGCGCGCGACGCCCAGCCGAATCGCGCCCGCCTGTCCGGTCGGGCCGCCCCCCTTCACCTCCGCGATCAGGTCGAAGCGCTTCTCCGAACCAACCGCCTCGAAGGGCTCCTCGACGATCCTCTGGTGCCCGTGGCGTGTGAAGTACTCGGCCATCGGCCGCCCGTTCACGGTTCTCTTGCCGTCGCCGGGGACGATCCGGACGCGGGCCGTCGCCGTCTTTCTCCGGCCGGTCGCATCGATCATCGTGCGTTTGTCCAAAGCTCTCCCTCACCTCCTTCCGTTGGAATCTTAGAGCGTAAATGTTTCCGGGGTCTGTGCACAGTGCGGATGGTCCGCTCCGCGGTACACGTGAAGCTTTCGGAGGAGCTTTCGGCCGAGCCGATTCTTCGGCAGCATGCCGCGCACCGCCCTCTCCACGATCCACTCCGGGCGCCTCTCCATCCGCGCGCGGAACGAGACATTCTTCGCTCCGCCGAAGTAGCCGGAGTGGCTGTGGTAGCTCTTCTGCTCCGCCTTCCGTCCGGTCGTGCGCACCTTGGCCGCGTTCACGATGATCACGAAGTCCCCCACGTCGTCGTGCGGCGTGAAGAAGGGGGAGTGTTTCCCCCGCAGCCGGAAAGCGACCGCCGACGCGAGACGCCCGAGCACGACCCCGTCCGCGTCGATCACGTACCATCGCCGGGGAACGTCTTCCCGGCGGAACATCGTAGTCCGCAAGATTCTATCCTCCCGTTGTCCGCGCCGTTTCAGCGCGCCTCCGTAGTCAAAATGTACAGTTTAGGGGATTCGGCCGCTTTGTCAACGCAAAATCAACGCTCTACCCGATCCGTTTCCGTCCCCCCGGCCGGCGCTCGAACGGGGGTCTCACGAGCCCCCGGTCGGTCACGAAGCCCCGGATGAGCCGGGCGGGGGTCACGTCGAAGGCCGGATTCCAGGCGCGGACCCCTCGCGGAGCCCTTCCGCCGGTCACCTCTTCCTCGGCGCGGAGCTCGATCGGGATCGAGCGGCCGTCCGGAAGGCCCGGGTCGAACGTCGAGAACGGGGCGGCGACGTAGAACGGCACATCGTGAGCCGCCGCCGCGAGGGCGAGGCCGTAGGTCCCCACCTTGTTCGCCGTGTCCCCGTTCGCCGCGATCCGATCGGCGCCGACGAGGACGAGGCCGACCCGCCCCGACGCGAGGAGCCCTGCCGCCGCCCCTTCGCAAAGGACGGTCACCGGGATCCCCGCCTCGCGAAGCTCCCACGCGGTGAGGCGCGCTCCCTGGAGAAGCGGTCGAGTCTCGTCGGCGAAAACCTCGAACCGCTTTCCCTTCTTCCACGCGCGGTAGAGGGGCGCGAGCGCGGTCCCGATCCCAGCGGTCGCGAGCGCTCCCGCGTTGCAGTGGGTGAGAACCGATCCCCCGTCCGGAACGAGCGGCTCCCCCGCCTCTCCGATCCGCTCGCAGAGAAGCCGGTCCTCCTCGGAGATCCGGTGCGCCTCGTCGAGAAGAGCGGCGTGGAGATCCTCCACCCGCGGGGTCTTCTCTTCTCGCACCCGTTCCTCGCACCGGGCGAGGGCCCACGCGAGGTTCACCGCGGTCGGTCGTGTCTTCTCCAGGCGTGTGCGCGCGCGCGGGAGCGCGTCCATGAACGCCGCGCGATCGGCCGGCTTCTCCTTTCGAAGCGCGAGCGCGAGCCCGTAGGCGGCCGCCACCCCGAGCGCCGGCGCCCCCCGCACGCGAAGCGCGCGGATCGCCTCCTCGAGCTCCTCGATCGTTTCGAGAACGCGGTACACGACCTCCGCCGGAAGAAGCGTCTGGTCGAGGATCCGAATCCCCTCCTCGGTCCACGCGACCGTCCCGGGAAGCTTCATCCGCGAACTCCCATCACCTGAACGATCAACCGCCGTCTTCGCGGTCGGTTGTCGTGATCGCAGAAAACGATCTGCTGCCAGGTCCCGAGAAGGAGCTTGCCGTCCTCGAACGGGACGGCGAGGCTCGGGCCGATCCAAGCGGCGCGCACGTGCGAATATCCGTTCCCGTCCCCCCAGGCGGCGTCGTGCGCGTAGCGGATACCGCGCGGAACAGCGCGCTCGAGCGCTTCGCGGAGATCGTTGACGACCCCCGGCTCATGCTCGATCGTCGTGACCGCCCCGGTCGATCCGGGAACAAACACGATCGCGCTCCCGGCGCGGAGCCCGCTCTCGGTGACCGCGCGCGCGACCTCGTCCGTGATGTCGAGGACGTCGTCCCGCCCGGAGGTCGCCCGCTCGATCCACGAGGTTCGGACTTCCATCGTCTACTCGTCTCCCGCCAGGAGTTTCCTGAGAACCGCTCGCGTTCGAACGAGCGGGAGGCCGACCACGTTGAAGTAACAGCCTTCGATCCGTGAAACGAAGAGCCCTCCGATCCCCTGCACGCCGTAGGCGCCCGCCTTGTCGAGCGGCTCCCCGCTCGCGACGTACGCCGCGATCTCCTCCGTGCAGAGGTCGCGGAAGAAGACGCGGCTCGATTCGATTCCGGACCCCGAACGCCCGCTTCTCGCATCCAGCGCGAAGACCGCGGTCGCGACCTCGTGCGCGGCCCCCGAGAGGAAGCGGAGCATCTCCGCCGCCTCCTCGGCGTCGCGCGGCTTTCCGAGGATTCTCCCCTCGCGTGCGACGAGCGTGTCCGCGCCGAGGATCACCGCGCCGGACGCGCGCGAAAGAACCGAACGTGCCTTCGCCTCCGCGTGGCGGAGGGCGACCTCACGGACGCTTTCCCCGCCCCCATCCTCCGAGCCTTCGCTCGGCGGCGCGACCCGGAAGGGAACCCCGAGCGCCCGCAGAAGATCCGCCCGCCTCGGCGAGGTCGAGGCGAGCAGGATCGGTCCGCGCGTGTCGGGCCAGATTGCCGGAGGAAGTCGTCCCACGTCCACGCCTTTAGGTATCAAGTAGAAACGTGACCGGGCCGTCGTTCACGAGACGGACCTGCATCATCGCGCCGAACCGACCGGTCTCAACGCGAAGCCCGAGGCGCCGGAGCTCCGTCGCGAAACGGTCGAAGAGCGGCTCCGCCTTCGCCGGAGGCGCCGCGTGCGAGAGGCTGGGCCGCCTCCCTTTTCGGCAATCGCCGTAGAGGGTGAACTGCGAGACCGCGAGCACCTCGCCGGGGCGCTCGAGCGCCGAGACCTCGAAGTGGCCGTTCGTCTCGGGGAAGACGCGGAGGTTCGCGCACTTCTCCGCCATCTTCACGACCCGCTCTTCTGTGTCGTCCGCCGCGATCGCTCCGAGAAGGAGAAGCCCCGGCCCGATCGCGCCGACCCTCCGGCCGTCCACGACGACTGACGCCTCGCTCACCCTCTGAAGCACGACGCGCATCCGTGGAACCTCCGTCCCCGAAAGGGGCGGCCGTCCCTCACGCGGCGATCGATCGTGCCTTGCGTGAAGGAGGAAGCGGGCGCCCCGTCGGTTCGTCCCTCCGCGAGGTTACGGAGAGGCGGGGGGCGCGTCAAAGGGAAATCCGAATCGAGGGGCGAGTGCGCCCGAAGGGCGCCGTCTCCGAAGAGCTTCTCGGCGGCCCGCGGGGGGTTACGGTCTCGCGGTGGAAATCCCGAGCGCCGCGCGGGCCACCTCGAGGATGCGCGAGGGGGAGTAGGGCTTCGTGACGTAATCGTCGGCGCCGGCGGCGAAGCCGCGCGCGCGGTCCTCGTCCCGTCCCTTGGCGGTGAGCATCACGATGCGCGCGGAGCGGAGCGCGGGTTCCGATTTGATCGTCCGACAGACGTCGTAGCCGTCCCGCTTCGGGAGCATGATGTCGAGGAAGATGAGCGAGGGGCGGCTCGCGCGGGCGCGCTCGAGCGCCTCCTCCCCGTCGATCGCGCGGACGACGTCGAACCCCTCCCGCTCAAGGAGATACACGAGCGATTGAAGGATGAAGGGTTCGTCGTCGACCACAAGAATCGGACCGCGCGTCATCGCTCGTCCCCCGGAGGCCGCCGCGCCGAGCGCTCTTCTCCCGGCCCCTCTTCGAGTCGAGACCGCCGCTCGTCCGCGCGCCCGCTTCGAGTCCTAGCCTGGATTATGCACGCGTTCTCTACTGCGGCCGCGGATCGCGGCCTACGAGGCCTCCCTTCCGTCGCCGCTTCCTCAACAGGGACCCGTGGCGCGCTTGGATCTTGTCGCGACGGCGAGGAGCGACAAGTCTAAGCGCGCCGGGGGGGAGGCCGAGACTACGTTTCCGGGAGCGGCTCGTACCGGTCGGCCTCTCGCCTCGCGCCCCGCGTCCTCGCGACGAAAACGCGTGCATAATCCAGGCTACAG
The DNA here is from genome assembly GCA_020061515.1 of Gemmatimonadota bacterium. Taxonomy (GTDB): domain Bacteria; phylum Orphanbacterota; class Orphanbacteria; order Orphanbacterales; family Orphanbacteraceae; genus VGIW01. The sequence continues at coordinate 543 of JAGUYC010000270.1, read as the reverse complement.
AGGCTCCGCGCTCTCGGCGAAGCTCCGGACCGCCCGGTCGGCGTCCTCGGCACAGTCAAACACTCGATTGAGACGGGTGAGCTCCAGGACCTTCCTCACCTCGTTCGCCGCGCCGGAGAGACGGACGTCCCCGCCGCGCGCGCGCGCTTCCTTCATGATGCGGACGAACACTCCGAGACCGGAGCTGTCCACGTACTCGAGCTCCGAAAGATCGAGCACGACGCGGCTCTCCCCCGCTCCCTCCCCGCGGCGGAAGAAGGCGTTGAGGTCCTCCACCGCGTCGGCGTCGAGAGCGCCCGAAAGACGTACCACCAAGATCCCCGCCCTCTTCTCCGAACCGATCCTCATCCGACTTCTCCTTCGCCGCGGGCGCCCGAGGGGGCCGGGCATCCGCACGTCTTTCTATCGGTCGCTCCCGAGTTCCGCTTGAGGCAGGATCCCGAGCCAGGCCTCGTTGCGCCCCACGTTTTCCTTTTCCCGCCGAAAGCTGTGCAGGCGATCCGCCGCGCACGCGGTGCAAGCCGGGCGCGGGCCGATCCTCTC
>JAGUYC010000191.1 GCA_020061515.1 Gemmatimonadota bacterium | reverse complement strand
CGGCGGCCGGGCGCGCGGCGGCCCTTTCCGCCGCGTCGGGCGAGCGAAGCGCGGAGGCGAGCTCCTCCGCGGAGGGAAACCGAAGGCCGGGCTCCTTCTGGATGCAGCGCACCGCGATCAGGGCGACCTCGATCGGAACATCCGGACGGGTCTCCTCGAGCGCCTGCGGATCTTCGTTGAGGATCGAATAGATGACGGCTTGTTCGTAGTCGCTCCGGAACGGCGCGCGCCCGGCGAGCATCTCGTAGAAAACGACCCCGAGCGACCAGATGTCGGTGCGCGCGTCGACCTCCTCGCCGCGCGCCTGCTCGGGGGACATGTAGGCGATCGTTCCGACCGTCGTGCCGACCTGCGTCAGGTTCGACGCGGCCCCGAGCTTCGCGAGCCCGAAGTCGAGGATCTTCGCCTGGCCTTCCTTCGTCAGGAAGACGTTCTCCGGCTTGATGTCGCGGTGGACGACGCCCCCCGCGTGCGCCTTCGCGAGCCCCTCGGCGACCTGGCCGGCGACGCGGCACGCCTCGTCGACCGGAAGGGGCCCGCGCCGAATGCGGCTTCGAAGCGTCTCCCCCTCGTAGAGGGCCATGCAGATGAAAAGCTCGCCGCCCGGGGTCTCGTCGATCTCGTGGATCGTGCAGATCGAGGGGTGGTCGAGCGCGGAAGCGGCCCGCGCCTCCTGCACGAAGCGGGTCTTCGCTTCCTCGTCGCGCGTGAGGGCCGGCGGGAGGAACTTGAGCGCGACGATCCGCCCAAGCCTGAGGTCTTCGGCCTTGTAGACGATCCCCATCCCCCCCTCCCCGAGCCGTTCGAGGATGCGGTAGTGGGAGATGGTCTGGCCGATCATGGGGAGCCCTCGTCCCTCCGCGAGCACGCGGAACGCGCCGGATCCGGAACCCAAACACCCGCCGCACGCAACATGTATCCCGGTGATCGCAGGAGGTCAAGACGATTGGGGAGCGGGGCGGGATTCGGTTCAAACCGTCAGGATTCGAACTCCCGCACGCGATCGAGACGGAAGCAGCGCGTGCCGCCGCGAAGAAGACACTGCGCCTCCATCATCAGACAGCCTTGGACCGACACGACGCGAAGAGGCCTCACCGTGCGGCGCGACCTCTTTCCGAAACGGTCCTCGTAGAGGATGCGGACGGAAAGCCCGCGCGCCAGCGCATCGGCGATCGGGGCGTGCTCCGGCGGAAGCTCTGGCTCCGGATCGAAGCCGAGCGCGCGGAGCGGAAGAGGCGCGCCCACGGTTTCGTACAGACGGGGAAGGTCTTCCGCGTCCCGCACGCCGAGCGCGCGGACTGATCGAAGGAAGAGATCCGCCGACGCGGCGGCGTCGGGAAGCGCGCGATGCCCCCGCCCTCGCTCGAGCGCAAGAGATCCGACCAGGGCGTCGAGCGAGTAGCTCGGAAAACCGGGGAAGGCCGCGCGCGCGAGCCGGCAGGAATCGAGCACGCAAAGAGCGGGCACCGGAGCCTCGGCGCGGTGGCATTCGCTGAGGAGAAAGGACGCGTCGAAGGGCGCGTGGTGCGCGACGAGCACTCCTCCTTCCAGAAATCGAAGAAGCTCGCCCGAGAGATCGGCGAACGAGGGCGCGTCCGCCACGTCGGCGTCCACGATCCCGTGCAGGGCGGAGACGTCGGGCGGGATTCTGCTTCCGGGGTTCACGAGGGACTCGAACGTCTCCCCCGTTCCTTCGAACCCGAAGCGGATCGCTCCGACCTCGACGATTCGATCGCACAGCGCGTGAAGCCCCGTGGTCTCGACGTCGAACGCCACGAAGGGAAACGGAGAGTTCATCGTCGCATCATCGCATCCCGGGTCCATTTACAGGGCCACGGCGGGTGGCGGCGGCAGGTGTCCGCGAGGAGCGGAGCGACCAAGGCTCGGCGACTCGCGAGCACCGAGCGGACAGCCGCCGACGGGCCCCGCCGTCCGCCAATACAGATGCGCACATCGGTCCCCGGCCCACCGTGCCATCCCCTGTCTCACATCAACCCGCGCACCGACCCTCCGTCGAACGGGATCGTGAGGCCGGTGAGGTACCCCGCTCGTTCCGAGGCGAGAAAGACGACGAGGTCGGCCAGCTCCTCCGGTCTCCCGAGGCGTCCCGCCGGAATCGTCGCCTCCCACGCGCGGAAGACCCCCTCCACGGAACTTCCGGTCCTCTTCGCGCGGGCCGCGGCGAGCTCGTCGAGCCGTCCGGTTCTCGTGTATCCGGGCGCGACGCAGTTCACCGTGATCCCGTGCGGGGCCGTTTCCTGCGAGAGGCTCTTCGCGAACCCGACCACCGCCGGCCGGATCGCGTTCGAGAGAAGCAGGTTCTCGATCGGCTGCTTCACCGAGACCGAAACGAGCGAGACGATCCGCCCCCACCTCTTTTCCTTCATGTATGGAAGAACGCCGCGCGCGAGGCGGATCACCGAGAAGAGAAGGCTCTCCGTCGCGGTCTGCCACTGCTCGTCCGAGAGATCCGCGAAGGAACCGGGGGGCGGCCCCCCGCTGTTCGTAACGAGAATGTCCACCCCGCCGAACCGCCGCTCGGCCGCTTCCAGAAGCGCGCGGATCGAGCTGGCGTCCGCGAGATCGCACCGGAACGGGTGCGCCTCGCCGCCGGCACGCTCCACCTCCCGCGCCGCCT
>JAGUYC010000258.1 GCA_020061515.1 Gemmatimonadota bacterium | reverse complement strand
TCACCCGCCGTGGCTGAGTCGTCGGACGAGCAGGCGCCCGTGGCCGCCACCCGCGCGTGGCTCGGTCGTTGCAATTGTTAAGGAACCTTGTTAAGGAACCTGGTTCACAAATATTCGGCTGTCCCCTTTCGGCCTCCTCGCCTTTGCAGGAGGCGTCGTTCCCCGCTTGGGAACGATCTCCTTGACCGACCGCGATCGCATCCCTGAAGATCGCTTCCATCAACGTGCGATTCCCAGCGGGGTCGCTCGCAACGAAAGGAGGCGCGCGTGCTCAAGGAATTCAAGGATTTCGCGATGCGCGGGAACGTGGTTGACATGGCGGTCGGGATCATCATCGGCGGCGCGTTTGGCGGGATCGTCGCTTCGCTCGTCAAGGATGTTCTCATGCCGCCGATCGGCCTTCTTCTCGGTAACGTGGACTTTTCAAACCTCTATCTCGTGTTGAAGGGCGGAGGCGCGGAGTTCGCCTCCTTGGAGGAAGCGACGAAGGCCGGCGCGGTCACCTTGAACTACGGCATTTTCATCAACATGGTCATCAACTTCCTCATCGTCGCGTTCGCCGTGTTCCTTCTCATCAAGAACATCAACCGGCTGAAACGGCAGGAAGCGACGGCGCCCGCGGCGCCGACGACGAAGGAATGCCCGCACTGCCTCTCCGCGATCCCGATCAAGGCGAAGCGGTGCGCGTTCTGCACGTCGGCGGTCGAGTAGCGGCAGGAGAAGCGCGCAGCTCGAGCGAGGGGGGACGGTCTTCATCGGCCGTCCCCGCTTCAATCGAAGAGAGCTTTCACCTGCCCCCACGAGGCGAAGACGTCGCAGCACGCCTCCGGCACTCCGGAGAGGTTCGACTCGACGACGACCGTCCCCGTCATCCCCATGATCTCGTGCGGCCTGCAGAAATACGGGTACGTGCCGGCCGTATCGGTGAAGGTGTAAAAGAATTCCGGATTGAGTCCACTGAGTGGAGCGTCGAAGAGGGCGCCCGCGTTCGGATCCCCCGATCCGAAGCCGCTGGTCGCCGTGTGGGAGAGCGAGCCGTTCACCCATCGCACCGTGTCCCCGAGCTGAATCGTGACCGAAGCGGGGACGAAAGTCGTTCCGGAAGTCGTGACCATCGTCGTGTCCGCGTCCGCCGGACCGGCGGCCGCGAACAGAAGCGCAACGAAGAGAAGCGCCCGGTGCATCTCCAGTCTCCTTTTCACCCAACAAGTTCGGCGGGGGGACGGGGACGCGCGTTCCCCATGGACCTGCTCGGAAACTAGTCAGAGATCCCCGCGGGCGCAAGGGCAAGGCTTTTCACGCGAAGCGGTCGTCCGCCTTCTTCCTCGTGGCTCGGCGCTTGGCGCGCTTCAGCCACCCGACGCGATCGGCCGGAGGAGCGTCGAGGTCCGGCACGTGCGGCTTGATGTCGAGAAGCGGCGTTCCGTCGAGAATGTCGACGTTTTCGACATAAAGGATCGTGCCTTCGACGCGGACGAGGCGCACGACCGAGAGACCGATCGGGTTCGGCCTCGACGGGGCCCGGGTGGCGAAGACCCCCCGCTTTTCCGAGTCGAGAAAGGGGATCACGGTCAGCTTGGGCGCGGACGCCCGATGGAAGTGGTAGATGAGAACGATGTGGGAGAACCCGTCGAGATCCTCGAGGCCCTCGGCGAAATCGGGGAAGACCTCGACGGTTCCCCGAACGCCGGCCGCCCCCGTCGGCTGGATCGGCATCCCCTCAGGCTTCGTGAACGGCGTGCGGATCATGCCGATCGGCTCGAACTCGATCTTCATCGGTTTCCTCTCCGACGGCGGCGCGGCGACGGGGAGCTCGGAAAGCTACGCGCCCGGCGATGAGCGCGCGAGCGCGAACTCGATCTTGGCGCGAAGATCCTCGTCGCTCGATTCGCCTCCAAAGCCGACAGTCCGAAAGAGAATCCTCCCCTCGCGATCCAGCAAGAAGGAAGTCGGGATCCCGGACACTTGAAAGCGGGCCGCAGCCGAAGTTTCTCTGTCCCAGTCGGTGTCCGGATCGAGATAGTAGGGCATCGCCAGCCCGAGCTCTTTCCACTTCTCCGCGACCGCTTGGCGCCTTTCGTCTCCGGTCTCCCTCTCCCACACGTTGACGGGGAGCACGACGAACTCCGCATCCTGCATCTCGCGAGCGATCGCTTCCACGTGCGGGAGCGCGCGCCGGCACGGCCCGCACCAAGTCGCCCAGAAGTCGACGAGAACGACCTTGCCTCGGAAATCGGAGAGCGCCCGCGTCGCTCCCTCCGCATCCTCGACACGGATGTCGGGCGCCTCCCAATCGAGCACGCGGTTCTCGAGCCTCGACATCATGAGCGCGCGGCGCGTATCCGTGAATGCGGCCGCATGCTTCTCGAAATCCTCGTTCGGCCGCGCCTTCGCGAACAGATCCCGCCACGCCGCGAGCGCTTCTTCGGAGGGCTTTGCGCGCGCCGCAAGACGCTCCAACGCCGCGAGAGCGTCGGCGGGCCGTCCCGCACGCTCGCAGAGCCTCGCGAGATCCTCGAACACCCCCGCCTCGGCCGCCTGCGACATCACGGAAGCGAGCTCGGCGAGCACGCCGGCCGCTTCACCGTGCCGCTCCTTCTTCTCGAGAACATCGGCGAGACCGGCCATCGCGCGACCGATCGTCCACTCGTGAGACGCGGCCCACTCGGAGCGCGCTTCCGGTCCCGACGGAGACCACTCCTCCGCGCGCGCCTCCTCCACGCAGCGCCGGAAGAAACTCTCGGCCTCATCGAGCCGGCCCGGTTGGGCGGCGAGCCATTCGGCGTAGGCCGTCGCCTGCTCCGTCTCCATCGGCTCTCCGCTTTGCACGATCTCGCCCGCGAGCTCCGGAGCATCGATACGACGAAGATAGATCGAGACGAGCGTGCCGCGCGCGCGCGGAGCGGCGGGCGAGTTCGAGTGCGCCTCCAAGAACGCGCGAAGGCGCGCGGCGGAGCCTTCCCAATCGCGCCTGTTCACTAGGGATTCGACCGCGATCATCGCGATCACCGTGTCCCTCGGAAAGCGCGCGGCGAGCTCCACGGCGAGCGAGTCGCGAAGCGCGTTCTCGTTCATCGCCCCGAGCAGCTCGAGAAATGCGACCGTCCCCGTCTTCGGCTCGCCCCACGTTTCTCGGCCGGCGAAGAACCCGTCCGCCTCTTCCCGGACGGCGCTCTTCAGGGAATCAAGGCGGACCGGGTCGTCTCTCCACTCTCTCATCTTTCGGGTCCAGTCGACCGGCCCGAGCAACGGGTTCTTCGGATCGGCGGCGCGGGCCGCATCGAGACTCGCGGCCGCGGTCTTTCGGTCGGAAGACATGCCCACCGGGCCTTCAAGACGCGCTTCCCCCCACTGCAGTCGAGAAAGCTGAAGGTGCGCGCTCGAAGCGGGCTGTCCTTTTACATAAAAAGGAACCACCCAAGGGTTCCCGCGGTTGTTGTCGAAGGACTCGCGGTCGTCCGCGTTCACGAACGCCGCGACGAGAAGGACCGGCACCTTCGGCATCCGCTCCGAGGGAACGAAGCGAACGGTCCACACGTCCTCTTGCCTCGTCATCGGGATCTCCTCCGAGCGGATGTCGCCGCTCGCGGAGAGAAACGAGACGCGAAGATCGATCTTCTCCGCTCGTTGGAGAGGGGAGCGAGAGAGCACCGGCCGGTAATCGATCATCAGCTCGTGATCCGTCTCCGGCTTCGCGGGATAGACGGAGAAAGCCGCCGGTTCCGGCCGCTTCGAACAGAACACGAAGAGACCACTCACGATCGCGAGAACGAGGATCGCCGAGCGCCGCATCGCCGTCTCCTTTCCTTCCGCCCGCGCCGCGTCATCCGCGGCGGTGAAGCGGATTCCTATTCCCGCCCTTACTCGTTCGGGTCGACCCGGTCGGTCAGGACCGTGACGCGGTTCCCGAGCACTTCAAGGAATCCGCCGTGCGCGGTGAAGCGCCGGACCGATCCGTCCGGCGAAGTGACGCGAAGCGAACCGGTCCCAAGAGCGACGACGAGAGGCGCGTGATTGTAGAGAACGCCGACTTCTCCGTCGACCGCCGTCGCGACGACCTTGGTCGTGTCCCCCTCGAACACGCGTCCTTCGGGCGAGACGATCTCACATCGGAAAGCCCGGTCGGTCCTCACGAGACCCCCAGCTCCTTCGCGCGGGCGACGACTTCGTCGATTCCCCCGCAATAGGCGAACGCTTGCTCCGGCAGATGATCGTATTTCCCGTCGACGACCTGCCGGAAGCTCTCGATCGTCGTCTTCAGGGGAACGTAGATCCCCTTATGCCCGGTGAAAGCCTCCGCCACGTGGAACGGTTGCGAAAGGAACTTCTGCACGCGGCGGGCTCGCTGCACGATCGCTTTGTCCTCTTCAGAAAGCTCGTCCATCCCGAGGATCGCGATGATGTCCTGCAGCTCCTTGTAGCGCTGTAGGATCGCCTTCACCTTCTGCGTGACCTCGTAGTGCTCCTCTCCGATCACGTTCGGATCCATGATGCGCGAGGTGGAGTCGAGCGGATCGACGGCCGGATAGATGCCGAGCTCCGCGATCTGCCGCGAGAGAACCGTCGTCGCGTCGAGGTGCGTGAACGCGGCCGCAGGGGCCGGATCGGTCAGGTCGTCGGCGGGAACGTAGATCGCCTGCACCGATGTGATTGAGCCCTTCTTCGTCGAGGTGATTCGCTCCTGCAACTCTCCCATTTCCGTGCCCAGCGTCGGCTGGTATCCGACCGCCGAAGGCATGCGGCCGAGAAGCGCGGACACCTCGGACCCGGCCTGGGAGAAGCGGAAGATGTTGTCGATGAAGAGAAGAACGTCCTGCCTCGATTCGTCGCGGAAGTACTCCGCCATCGTGAGCCCCGAGAGCCCGACTCGAAGGCGCGCGCCCGGCGGCTCGTTCATCTGGCCGTACACGAGGCACGTCTTTTCGAGAACGCCGGATTCCTTCATCTCCAAATAAAGATCGTTCCCCTCGCGGGTTCGCTCGCCCACGCCGCAGAAGACCGAATAGCCGCCGTGCGCGGTGGCGATGTTGTGGATCAGCTCCATGATGATGACGGTCTTGCCGACGCCGGCGCCGCCGAAAAGTCCGGTCTTTCCTCCTCGCACGTAGGGGGCGAGAAGATCGACCACCTTGATGCCGGTTTCGAAGATCCGCATGTGGGGCTCCAGCGCGTCGAACGCGGGAGCGTCGCGGTGGATCGGCCTCCTCTCCACCCCCGCCGGGATCGGGGGACCCTCGTCGATCGGTTCGCCGAGAAGGTTGAACAGCCGACCGAGTGTCACGTCGCCCACGGGAACGGTGATCGGGCCTCCCGTGTCCTTCACCTCCATCCCGCGCACGACGCCGTCCGTCGAAGACATCGCGATCGCCCGCACCTGGTTCCTTCCCAGATGGTGCTGCACCTCCGCGGTCAAGCGGATGTGGCGGCCTTCCCTCTCCTCGTCGACGACGAGGGCGGTGTGAATCTCCGGCAGATTCCCCGGCTCGAACTCCACGTCCAGAACGGGACCGATCACCTGGATCACTATGCCGATGTTCATGGAAGAAGCTCCTTCGGACTTAATCAGACGCCGCGGCTCCGCCGACGATCTCCGCGATTTCTTGCGTGATCTGAGCCTGGCGGGCGCGATTGAAACTCCTCGTCAGAAGACGGATCAGCTCTTCGGCGTTGTCCGTCGCGTTCTTCATGGCGATGCGCCGGGCCGCCTGCTCCCCCGCCGCGCTTTCGAGCAGCGCCCGAAAGATCCGGTGCTCGACGAGGCGCGGCAGCAGCCGTTTCAAGATCGCCCGCGCCGACGGCTCGAGAAGGAAATCGGGGCACGGTTCTTCTTCGTCGGCGGCCGGAAAAGGCAACACGATTCCGATCACGGGCGTCTGCGAGGCGAGGGAACCGAACGAGGCGTACGCGATCCGAAACCCGTCGATCTCTCCGCGGAGAAACTTCTCGATGAAGAGACCGCCGATTTCCGACGCCTGGGCCATCGTCGGACGATCCCCGATATCCGAACGGGAGGTCGCGATCGCGTACCCGCGGTAGCGGAGAGCGTTCGCGCCCTTCCTTCCGACCATGTGAAGCTCGACCTCGATTCCCTCCTCGCGGAGCTCCTGGATCGAACGGCGCGCGAGCCGGAGCACATTCGCGTTGAACGCGCCGCAAAGCCCGCGGTTCGACGTGACGACGAGGAGACCGATCTTCCGCGTCTCTTTCGGAGTGCGGAGAAGAGGAAACTCCTCCGCGCGCGCTCCCGGCCCCGCCGCCGAGAGGATTTCCTCCAGCTTCTTTCCGTACGGGCGCGCCGCGAGCGCGCGCTGCTGCGTCTTCCTCATGCGGGACGTCGCGACGAGTTCCATCGTCTTCGTGATCTGCTTCGTCTTCTGAAGGCTCCGAATCCGCCTTCCAATCTCGCGCATCTTCGCCATCGAGCGTCCGCCTACTCCTTCGCGTAGCCGTCCTTGAACTCGCGGATCGCCGCCGCGAGAGCCGTGTCGTTCTCTTTCGTGATCTCTTTCTTCTCGCCAATGTCCCGGAGAATTCCGACGTGCGCTTCCCGCATGAACGCGAGGAACTTCGCCTCGAAATCGCGGATCTTCGCGACCGGAACGTCGTCGAGAAAGCCCTTGGTCCCCGCGTAGATCGACACGACCTGCTCCTCGACCGGCATCGGTTTGTACTGCGGCTGCTTCAGGAGCTCCACCAGGCGAACTCCTCGGTCGAGCTGCGCCTGCGTCGTCTTGTCGAGCTCCGTCCCGAGCTGCGCGAACGCCTCCAACTCCCGGTATTGGGCGAGGTCGAGCCGAAGCGAACCGGCGACCTGGCGCATGGCGCGGACCTGCGCGTTTCCTCCGACTCGGGAAACCGAAATGCCCACGCTGATCGCCGGACGCACACCCGCGAAGAAGAGGTCGTTCACCAGAAATATCTGCCCGTCCGTGATCGAAATGACGTTCGTCGGAATGTACGCCGAGACGTCGCCCGCCTGCGTCTCGATGATCGGAAGCGCCGTGAGCGAACCTCCTCCTTGGGCGTCGGACAGCTTCGCGGAGCGTTCGAGAAGCCGCGAATGGAGATAGAAGATGTCTCCCGGATACGCCTCGCGCCCCGGCGGCCGCCGGAGAACCAGGGAAAGCTGCCGGTACGCGTTCGCCTGTTTGGAGAGATCGTCGTACACGCAGAGCGTGTCCTCGTTCTTCTCATACATGAAATACTCGGCCATCGCGCAGCCCGCGTAGGGTGCGATGTATTGGAGGGGGGCCGGATCGCTCGCGCCCGCGAAGACGACGGTCGTGTAGTCCATCGCGCGGGCGGAAGTGAGCTTCTCGACGACGCCGGCCACGGTCGAGGCTTTCAGGCCGATCGCCACATAGAAGCACTTCACCCCCTGGCCCTTCTGGTTGATGATCGTGTCGACCGCGATGGCCGTCTTTCCCGTCCCCCGGTCGCCGATGATCAGCTCCCGTTGGCCTCTTCCAATCGGGATCATCGAGTCGATCGCCTTGAGGCCGGTCTGCAGGGGCTTTTTCACCGGCTGGCGATGCACCACACCGGGCGCGTGGAACTCAACCGGCCTCCGGGACCTCGCCTCAATGGGACCTTTGTCGTCGAGCGGTTGACCGAGCGGGTTCACAACGCGTCCGATCAGCGCCTCGCCGACCGGCACATCGAGAATCCGGCCGGTCCGCCGCACCTCCTGGCCTTCCACGATGTGAAGGTAGTCCCCGAGGATCACGGCGCCGATCGAGTCCTCCTCCAGGTTCAGCGCGATTCCGTATACGTCGTTGCCGAAGTCGAGCATTTCGCTCGCCATCGCCGAGCGAAGCCCGTACACGCGCGCCACCCCATCCCCGACATCAAGGACCGTCCCGACCTCCTCGACCTCGAGATCCCGCTCGAAGGCCCTGATTTTTTGCTTGATTACCGAAGTAATCTCTTCGGGTCGTATCTTCATGAACAAACCGCTCCTCTTAGCCTAGATTGTGCACGCGTTTCCAACTGCGGCTGCGGCTCGCGGCCTACGAAGCCTCTCTTCCTTCGCCGCTTCCTCATCGTAGTGCCCAGACTACGATTCCGGGAGCGGCTCGTCCAGGTCGGCCTCTCGGCACGCGCTCCGCATCCTCGCGACGAAAACGCGTGCATCATCTAGGCTAAGTTCCGGACGAAGCGAGAAGTCTCCTTCTAAGCTCCCCAATACGCCTTCGGAGGCTTCCGTCCGCGAGGCGGTCTCCGATTCGGAGAACCGCGCCCCCGAGAAGCCTCGGGTCCACGGTCTTCTCGAGAAGCACGCGTCTGCCGGCGCGCCTTGAAAGCTCCTCGGCGAGGACGGCCGCGTCCTCTTCCGCGAGCGGGACGGCCGTCGATACGCGTCCGCGCAGGTCTCCCAATTCTTCTTCGCACAGCTCGACGAACGTCTCGAGCATTTCACGCAGGAAGACCTGCCGATTCTTCTCGACGAGGAGAAGAACGAAGCTTCGAAGGTCTCGCGAGAAAAGGTCGCCGAGAACCTCGTGGATGAAGGCGGTTTTGCGCGCCGCCGTCACCCTCGGAGAAACGAGGATCTTCCCGATGCGCCTCTCTCGATCGAGAGCATCGAGAAAGAGCTGCGCTTCCGCCTTTCGCTCCTCGAGCTTCCCCGCCTCGCGAGCCAGCTCGAAGAGCGCGCCGGCGTAGACGCGGAGGAGAGGTCCCGCCCCCGCGTTCACGACCGCTTCCCGTCCGCGGACCGCGTCGCCTCCGCCACAAACTCCTCGACGAGACGCCGGTGATCCGCCTCGCTCATCGCGCGGCCGATCAGCTTCGCCGCCGCGTCGAGCGCCAGGTCGACCGCCTCCCGCCGGACGCGGTCGATCGCCTGCGTTTCTTCGCTCCGGATCTCAAGTCGCGCTCGCTCCACGAGCTTTTCCGCCTCGCACCGCGAGTCGGCGAGGATCTCTTTCCCTCGCGCGCCGGCCTCCGAGGCGGCTTCGGCGACGATCTTCCGGGCCTCCTCCCGAGCGCGCTTCAAAGCCTCGACCTGTTCCTCCAGGGCTCGCGCGCTTTCCTCCTTCGCGCGCTCCGCGGCCTCGATCGCGTCGAAGATTCTCTTCTCGCGTCGCTCGAGCGCCTGAAGGACCGGCCCCCAGGCGATCTTCCGCAAGAGAAGGAAAAAGGCGAGAAAGCTCACGATCGTCCAGATCGCGAGTCCCGGGCTGATGCTAAGAAGTTTGTCCATTCCCGCTCCCTGATCGCCCGCGGCTCTACTTGGTCGCCAGAAGCATGCAAATCACGAGAGAGAAGAACGCGACCCCCTCGATCAGAGCCGCCGCGATGATCATCGAGGTGCGAAGATCCCCTGCGGCCTCCGGCTGCCGCCCCATACTCTCGAGAGCCGCGGCCGCCAGCTTCGAAATCCCCATGCCCGCAGCCAAAACCGTGATGCCGGCCCCGAACCCGGCGGCGATGTTTCCGATTTCCATTTCAGCCATCCCTCCTCGTTTACTCCCTTCCGCGGCGCGCTCGGCCGGTCCCGCGACCGGCGGACGATCAATGATCCGGGTGCATCGCGGCGTTGACGAACAAGATCGACAAGAACACGAAAATATATGCCTGAAGAAACGCGACGAACAGCTCGAGCGTGTTGATGAAGAGCGCGAAGGCGATCGCGGGAATCGCGACCGCGACCGCCTGGAAAAGAAAGATGAGCCCGAGCAGGGAGAGAATGACCACGTGGCCGGCGGTCATGTTCGCGAACAAACGGATCGTGAGGGCGAACGGCCGGATGAGGTGGCCGACGATCTCGATCGGAATCATGATCGGAAGAAGAAAGATCGGCATGCCGGGCGGAACGAGGCTCCGGAGATACGTCATGAGCCCCTGCTCGCGGATGCCGGCCCCCTGCGTGAGAAGAAACGTGAGGAACGCGAGTCCCCCGGTGACCGCGAGGTTCCCGGTCGCGGTCGCCATGAACGGCACAAGGCCGAGAACATTGCAGAAAAGAATGAAGAAGAAGAGAGTGAGGAAGTAGGGCGCGAAGCGGCGCCCGGAACCTTTCCCCATGATCTCGTACACCATGTCGTCCCGCACGAACAGGATGATCGCCTCGAAGAGGTTGGTCACCGTTCCGCGCGGGACATCCTCGCGGCGCAATCGTCTCGCGATCCCCCCGAAGAGAAAGAGCGCGAGCGCCCCGGCGATCCACATCATCAGGACCGCCTTCGTGATCGAAAGATCGAACGTCGCCGCTCCGACGCGGAAAGAGGGGAGCGGGATGAGAACCTCATCCTGCAGGTGATGGAAGAGATGGACGAAATCGAATGGATCGGTCGCGTGCTCCGCGTGAGCCGCCGTCTCATGCGTTCCTTCTGCGATCGCTTCGGTTCCGCTCATCGTTTCATCACTTCAGGCGGCTCGCGCCCCGACCGGCGCGGCCCCGCACGATGCACAGTAGTTCGAGCGCGGTGAGGGGAACGAAGACCGAGACAATCGCGAGCGCCGCCCCCCTTCCGTTCAGTCCGGAAAGAGCGAACGCCGCCCCCACCGCTCCGCCGAACAGAACGAACCGCCCCAGGATTCCTCCGAGAAAGACGATCTGAAAAGAGCGATGCGACGCGGGGAGCGCGCGCATCAGGAGAAAGAAGCTCGCCGCGACGGCGGCGAGAGAGACCGCGATCCCATAGGCGAGCGTCGCGGACGCCTCGGCGCCGAACGAAGCGCGAAAGAGAGGGCGAAGAGAAAGGAATACGATCGCGCTGATCGCGACGGATCCAATCACGAACACCCGCTCAGGATGCCCCACGGCCGCACTACCTCTTCTTCTTCTCCCCGGCGGTCAGCTCGCGATAGAGGTACACGAAACCTCCGAGAGCGCCGAGGAAAGTCCCCGCGAGGGTGAAGATCGGGAGGGTTCCTGCCCAGCGATCCAACCGGTAGCCCGCGTAGAAGAACAGGAGAGTCGAGGCGGCCAGCGTGAGACCCAGATGAAGGTGGCGTCCCAGCGCGGCTTCGGTTTTCTGAGCCTCTTTGAGGGCGGCGAGACTCTTCTTCAGACGGCCCGCCTTCCCCTTTTCCCCTTCCATCGCCTTTCACCCGAAGACCTGTGAGTTTAGTTAACGATCCGCCGCGCGGCAAGGGAAAAACGGGACCGCGCGGGCCGGGCCGTTCCGGACGCCGGCCGCGGAATGGCTCTTGCGCGCGTGGGTTCGATCGCCTACCATCACCGCGAACCGGGAGAGACTCGATGGCCATCAGCGACCCGAAGACCTTCTATCGCAAGCTCGATTCCCTGCTCTCGAAGATCCAAATCGCTTCGGGCGTCAAGCATCAGGAGCTGATCTCCACCGTGCTCCGCGATCTCGTGGAGGAGTTCGGCCAGGAGCTTTCGATTCGAAACGGGCGCGCGTACGAAATCGTGGGCGGCGAGCTCGTGCTGATCTCCGACCGGAAGAGTCCGATCGCCACCCCGCAGGGCTTCCGCCTTTCCATGGACTATCCGCCCGTCCGCCTCCTTCTCGAACACCGGTGCTACATCTTCGACGCGGCGACTCCCGGCATCGATCCGGCTTTCGAGCAAGAGGTGGTGGGGGGCACGACTTCCGCCGCGATCGTCGTCGGAGGCGAAAGAGAATGGGTTCTCGCGTTCGGCCTCGCCGAGGGGTGGGAGCGGGAGACGATCGAGTTCTCGCTGAACGCGATCCGGAACGCGCTCAGCTATCGCCTCGAACACGAATGGCTTCGGGCGGATCTCGAGGAGACCCGAACGATCCAGCGAAGCCTCTTCCCCGACCGCATCCCGGAGTTTCCCGGCTACGAGATCGCCGCGCGCGCGGAAACGACCGAAGTCGTCGGTGGGGACTTCTACGACTTCATTCCGCTCGACGAGGAGGTGATGGGGATCGCGGTGGGCGACGCGAGCGGCCACGGGCTTCCCGCGGCGCTTCTCGTGCGCGACGTCGTTACGGGTCTCCGCATGGGCGTCGAGAAGGACATGAAGATCACGCCGGCGCTTCGCAAGCTCAACGCGGTGATTCACCGAAGCACGCTCTCGACGAAGTTTGTCTCTCTCTTCTACGGGGAGCTCGAACGAAACGGGAACTTCATGTACGTGAACGCGGGGCACAACCCGCCGTTTCTCGTCCTCGAACGCGGCGTGTTCCGGCTCGACGTGGGCGGCTCGGTTCTCGGACCTCTCCCGGGAATTCGCTTCAAGCGCGGCTTCGCGCATCTCGACAAGGGCGGGCTTCTCGTGGCGTTCTCCGACGGCATCATCGAGCGGGCGAATCGGAAGGGGGAAGAGTTCGGAGAGGAGCGTCTCCAGGATGTGATTCTCAAGAACCGCGATCTCTCCGCGAAAGAGATTCTCGATGCCATTTTCCGCGCGGCGCAGGACCACAGCCGCTCCCGATGGGAGGACGACGCGACGGTCGTCGTCGTCCGCCGTCTCTCCTCGCAATGACCGGAGCTCCGCCGATCCGCTTCATCCGAGACGACGAGCACTACGCGACCGTGGTCGAGGAAGGGATCCTCGCGGCGCGGGAGTCCGTTCGGATCGCGACGGCGAACGTCAAGGAGATCCGAATTCGGAAAGGGAAACGTTACGTCTCGATCGTTCGCGCCTTCGAGGAGATGGCGGAGCGCGGCGTGTCGATCCGGATCCTGCACGGCGCGCCCCCGTCGCGGAGATTCCGCGAGGAGATCGGCGGAAGCCCCGTTCTCTCGTCGAGCGAGCGCTTCGAGATGCTCTTCTGCCCCCGCGCTCATCTCAAGATGGTTCTCGTGGACGCCGCGTTTCTTTACGCGGGAAGCGCGAACTTCACCGGGGCCGGGATCGGCGTCAAGAAGCCGGAGCGGCGGAACTTCGAGATCGGGTTCGCGACGAGCGACCCGGCGACCGTCCGCCTTCACGCATCGATCTTCGAAGAGATCTGGTCCGGGGCCCTCTGCGACTCCTGCGGCCGGCGGGAGTATTGCGAGTAGGGGAGTGGAGCCGTGGACCGGCGCCCGGGGCTCTCTCATTCGGATCTTCAACCTCCGCCCCGCAAGGACTTCTTCCCCGTCCTCGGAAGCGGCCTTGCGGATGTCCCGAGGCGTCTCGATCGGATGGGCCGACGCGGACACGAGAAGATCGCCCCGAACCCCCCCGCGGCGATCCGACATGCGAACCGCCGGCCCCGCCCATGTTTGTCCAGCTACGCGGGCGGAGCTCGCGGTCGATCCCGCCAGGCCCGCGGGGGGCCGAACATGTAACTGTCTGCTCCGCAGTATGTTCCACGGCCAAGCCCATGCCCGCGTCCCCGGATATCTTGCATTCCGTCGCATGGAGATCTATTATCGTGGAACTGTCGAATAGTAGTTATGCCACAACGGAGGCGCGAGTTCGACTCATGAACACTGTGCTCACAGTCGCGGGAATCGTCGTGACCGTCATTCTCGGAGGATGGGGACTGTATCTCGCGCTTCAACGCCGCTATCCCGGCGAGATCACCTTTGTTTCCGAGTCGGTGATCTGGCTCTTCGACGACATTGTCGAGAACTTGCCGGACATTGCCATCACGTATCAGGACAAGCCGATCAGCCCCGACGTCGTTCTGATCCGCGGTGCAGTCGTCAACACTGGAAGAGTGGACTTAACCCGCGTGATGACCGCAAAGCCTATCACACTCTCCCTCCCCCAGGACTGCAAGTGGCTCGGGCGCTCTGTTATCGGCCACTCTCCAGACGTTGTGCTAGGCGTTTCGGACCCGGGAACTTCGGAGCTTGCCGTGGAGCCCGATCTCCTACGCTGTGGTGAGTTCGTTCGTTTCCAGGCACTCGCCAGTATGTCCCCGGAGGCGAAAAAGAGGACCCACGCCGGCTTTCGCGCAGCACTCTCATTCGCGCACCGTATCCGCGACACGCAGCCCATTCGGAGAACCGCCTTGGGCAACCCGCGCCGATGGCGCAGGCGCCTCTTGATGTCGCTGGTAATGTGCCTCAGTGGTGCTGCGATGTTTGTGTTCTTCTTCTTCGTGTCGCCATCTCCATTTGTCGGCACACGGGTGATGTACAAATACGAGGACCCGCCTGGCACGGTGCGTGAGGTAACCGCCGTACCACGCGAAGATGGCTCGGTCCGAGTACGATCGCTTGACGGGAAGTACCGGCGCGAGGTTCCCGCTCGGGAGTTTGTCGTCAATAGCCTCGGGGGTCCTGAACGATGCAAGAAGGTGGCACGTCCCCTTCACTATGTGTTGATGGTGAGTGTCGGGCTGCTGTATGTCGTTCTCCCTTGTGTTCTCCTCGGTGTTAGTTTTCGCCGACACCGAAGGGATGTACGTCTCGCCAAGCTGTTGGGAGTCACATGGGATACACTAGAGGCATAACAATGCCATGAACCCGTCGGACTCCGCTTCGCTACGTCCGCGGGTTATGGCTGTCGTTAGGCCACTGGCCTACTACCCCAGCGCCCGCGTGGGCGGCGAGCCGGGAGCTTGGGTACTGCGTGCGTTGGAACCACGGGAGCTCGACGGTTCACCAGATTCACGAGAGGTGTGCCATGAGAAGCTTGATTGTGTGCCTGTTGACCATCTCCGCCCTCGCCGTCCCTTCCGCAGGACGCTCCGCACCGATCCAGTGGAGCGAGAACGACCACTGGTACGAGGCAGTACATGTCCCCGCTGGGATCACCTGGGATGACGCCAGCATTGCGGCGGAGGCTGTCGGGGGCTACTTGGCGACGTCGACGTCGGATGCCGAGAACGGCTTCATCTTCAGCCTGGTGGCTGCTCCGCAGTTCTGGTATCTCGGCATCGCGCCCTTTGAGTACTCCTTCGGGCCATGGCTTGGGGGATACCAGTTCGACAGCGGTGCGGAGCCGGCTGGGCACTGGCGATGGGTGACCGAAGAACCTTGGATCTTCACGAACTGGGCTGCGACAGAACCCAACAACTCCGGCGGGAACGAGGACCGGCTGCACTTCTTCACGAACACCAACGTTGGTGCCCTGACACCGGGATCTACTTGGAACGATGCTCCTATCGCGAACTCGCTGCGAGGGTACGTGATTGAGTGGTCCGGACTCCCCACTGGCGTTGATGGGTCCGGGTCTCCCGTCAGTTGGGAGCAGTGCAGCTGGGGCCGCATCAAGTCGCTCCACAGGTGACAAGGCTGGTTCGTCCGGCTTTCCAGCTGGGCGGCACTGGTGACGCAGCCTGCTGAAGATCGGTCTTGATGCAGCCAGTGGCCTAACTCTTATAAGGCCCACGGGCGCAAGTGAAAAGACTTCCCTGAGCCGCCGTCCTTGAGAGAGGCGTCGAGGATGTCCGGTCCATCTCGACGGTCTGTCTTCGCTTCCAAGTGAGTGCGGAGATCGGGCTCCGCACCGAGCACCGATCGAGGGTCGTCACCGAGAGCTTATCGGACCAAGGGCACGGCGAGATCGGCGGTGCGAACCGGAACCTGTCTGCGTGTCCTGCACAGGCAGGTCGGCTCGCGTCCCAGCCCGGATGAGGCACGCGTTTTCGTCGCAAGGGTGCGGAGTGCTGTACCGCACCCGGTTTCTTGGACACAAGTGTTGGGGTAATCACGCCGCCACCACCCCTCCGCTCTTGCGCGCCGCGTGCGGAGCTTCACCCCTCGACCTCCTCGAACTCGCCGGTCTTCTTGTTCTTCTTCACGTTGTTCCAATCGAAGTACCGGCCGTTCATGGCGATGTAGACGCCGTGGGGAAGGGCCTGAACGAAGGCGAGCGCGCTCCCCATGTTGAAGAGACCGTCGGAGCTTCCGAACGTGTAGGGAGTCATCGCTCCCGTGAGGACGATCGTCTTTTCTTGCACCTCCCGCGCGAGGACCTTCGCGGTCTCCACCATCGTGTCGGTGCCGTGCGTGACGACGATTCTCTCCTCCACGGCCGAGCGGCAGTTCTTCGCGATGACCGCTCGGTCCTCGTCGGTCATCGACCGGCTGTCGATCATCATCAGCGTGCGCACGTTGATCTCGAGGCGGCAGCGCCCAAGCTCGAGAACGCGAAGCACGTGCGAGTCCTTGAAGTAGAGCTCGCCCGTGATCTTGTTGTACTCCTTGTCGAACGTTCCGCCCGTCACGAAGACTCGAATGCCGCCTTGCATGAGAATCTTCCCTCCCCGGCGATCCGCCGGACGCACCCCCGCGATTTCACTACCGGGGCGGCCTTCGCAGCCGGTCGCAGCAAGAGAGCGGTGGCGCCGATCACGCCCTCGCGAGCGCGGGCGCTTCGAGCACCGACCTCACTTGCTCGAACGCCCAATCGACCTCTTCCTTCTTGATGACGAGAGGCGGCGCGATCCGGATCGTGTGGGCGTGCGTCTCCTTGCAGAGCATCCCCTTTTCCTTGAGGGCTTCACAATCGGGACGGGCCGGTCGGTCGAGCTCGACGCCGATCCAGAGACCGCGCCCGCGGACCTCCTTCAGGCGGTCCGAGCGGATCGAGCGGAGTTTATCGATGAAGTAGGGACCGAGCGCCGCGGCGTTCTCGACGAGACGCTCCTCGCGAAGGACGGCGAGCGCCTCGCGCGCGACCGCGCATGCGAGCGGGTTCCCGCCGAACGTGCTCCCGTGATCGCCGGGATGGAACACGTCCATCACTTCACGGCTCGAAAGAAACGCCGACACCGGGTAGAAGCCGCCGGAGAGAGCCTTGCCGACGATGACGCCGTCCGGCCGGATCCCCTCCCATTCGTACGCGAAGAGCTTCCCGGTCCGGCCGAGCCCCGACTGGATCTCGTCGAGGATGAGGAGAGCTTTCTCGTCGCGGCAGATCGCCGCCGCTTCCTTGAGATATCCGTCGGGCGGGATGATGATCCCCGCCTCGCCTTGGATCGGCTCGACGAGGAACGCGCACGTGTTCGGCGTGATCGCGCGGCGGAGCGCCTTCGCGTCGCCGTAGGGGATCATCGTGAAGCCGGGCGTGAACGGCCCGAAGCCTTTCTTGTATTGCTCTTCGCTCGAGAAGCCGACGATCGTGGTCGTTCGCCCGTGAAAATTATTTTCGCAGACGACGATCTCCGCCTTCCCCTCCGGGATCCCTTTGACCGTGTAGCCCCACTTCCGCGCCGCCTTGATCGCGGTCTCCACCGCCTCGGCGCCGCTGTTCATCGGGAGGACCTTCTCCATGCCGGTCATCTCGACAAGATCCTTGTAGAGAAGCCCGAGCTGATCGTTCCGAAACGCGCGCGAGGTGAGCGTGACGCGCGCGGCCTGCTCGCGAAGAACCCCGAGGATCCGCGGATGGCAATGCCCCTGATTCACCGCCGAGTACGCGGCGAGGCAGTCGAGGTATTTCTTCCCCTCGACGTCGTAGACCCAGACCCCTTCGGCCCTCTCGATCACCACGTCGAGCGGATGATAGTTGTGGGCGCCGTATCGGTCTTCCCGCTCGATAAAGTCCTTCGTCTTCTTCATGCTTCGCGCTCCCGGCGGGACGGCCCCGCAAGATGGATCGTCGCCTCGACCGTTCGATCTTATCGCGAACGGGAGAATTGGAAAACGGGAAAAGGGGCGATACCGAGCCGCACGGTGCTGCCAACGAAAACGGGGTGGCCCGGGCTACGCCCGCTGGGTGAAGAGGGAGCCCGAAGGCGCCCCGATTCCACCAGCCCGGCAACCACCCCGAACAACCACCCCGGATTGGATCCGGACGACCCGCTCGTTGCTGCGCGGATCGTCGACAAGGGAAATCTTACCGGTCCGTCCCGCGACGCGCAAGAGGAAATGATTTTTTTCGCGCGACGAAAGCGCGGCCGACTTGCCGGGAAAGTCGCGCTCCCTCTCGCCGGCGGGAAGCGTGGTCCGCCGGGGCCTCCCGGGCTACAATGAAGCGACGCGTTTCGTCGCACGGCGGCGGACGAAACTTCAAAGAAGGAGATCGACATGAAGACGATCATGAGATGCGCGATCGCGCTCATCGCGCTCATCGGCCTTTTCGCCGCGGCGGCCGCGGAGCCGCAGCCGGTCGAGGACGGCATCCGTTTCACGTTCCGCGCGCCGGGGGCCTCGCGCGTGAACCTCGCCGGCGAGATGAACGCGTGGTCAACGACCGCGACGCCGATGCAGCGCGAAGGGGACGTCTGGAGTGTCGTCGTCCCCCTCTCTCCCGGCGTCTACCGCTACAAGTTCGTGATCGACGGAACGAGCTGGAAAGAGGACCCGGAGAACCCGACCAAAGTGGACGACAACTTCGGCGGCTTCAACTCGCTCCTCGTCGTCCGATCGGACGGGACGATCTCCTTCAATGAAGAAGACCGCGAGATCCGGATCGGCGACGATTATCCGAGCGACAGGGGGACCCTTTATCTCAACATCATCTGGCACCAGCACCAGCCGCTCTATCTCGACCCGGCGAAGGACGAGCTTCAGGGGCCGTGGGTCCGCGCGCACGGAACCAAGGACTACTACGACATGGCGGCGATCCTGGAGCAGTACCCGAACATCCACTACAACGTGAACCTGACCTCGGTCCTTCTCTTCCAACTTCAGCGGTACTATGTCGAGCGGCTCGGACCGTACGTCGATCCGACCGCGAGCCGAATCGACGCGGACGCGTTTTTCGCCGCGTGGCGCGGGAAGACCGATCCGTGGATCGATCTCGCCCTCACGCCCGCCGAGGAGTTCGGAGAGCGCGAGGACGGTCTTCTCTTCAAGAACGCGTGGAACTGCTTCGGTTTCTCGGATGTCGCGATCCAGAGGTTCCCCGAGTATCTCGCGCTTCGGGAGAAGGGCGGGAACTACACGGCCGACGAGAAGCGGGCGATCGTTTTCTGGTTCTATCTCGCGTGGTTCGATCCGGACTTCCTCCGCGGGCCGGTCGAGCTTCCGGAGGGATGGATCGTCGATCTCTCGGATCTCGTCGCGGAGAAAGAGGACGGAACTTTCCGGCTCCGCGGACCGGTCGCCGAGGAGACGGTGAACCGCCTCGTCGCCGAAACCTATAAAGTTCTTGCGTCGATTGTTCCGATTCATAGGAAACTGCTCTACGATCCGGCGCGGCGGGAAGGGCAGATCGAGGTTCTCACGACCCCTTACTATCACCCGATCCTTCCGCTCATCGAGGACACCGACGCGGCCAAGATCAGCCGCCCGGGAGACCCGAGCCCCAAGCGGTTCTCGTATCCCGAGGACGCGCGCGCGCAGGTGATCAAGGCGGTTCGCTTCTACGAGGACCTCTTCGGCGCGAGGCCGCGCGGCATGTGGCCGGGCGAGGGATCGGTCTCCGAGTCGATCGTTCCTCTTCTCGCGGAAAGCGGGATCCGATGGATGGCGACCGCGGATCACGTCTTGAAGCGCTCAACCCCGGCCGGAATGCCGCTCGGACGCCCCTACCGCGTCGAGGTCGACGAGGAGGGACGAAGCGGCGCGGTCGCGGTCGTCTTTCGCGACACGGAGCTTTCGGATCGGATCGGATTCCGCTATCAGCGTCTGTTCGGCGAGGAAGCGGCGGACGACTTCATCCGCGAGGCGCTCCGCCGCGCGCCGGAGCCGGGCGAGGGCGAGGACCGCCTGCTCACGGTGATCCTCGACGGCGAAAACGCGTGGGAGTGGTATGTCCGCGACAACGACGCGAAGGAGTTCCTGCACGCTCTCTACCGGAAGCTCTCGAAGCTTTATGACGAAAGGAAGATCGTGACGGTCACCGTCAGTGAGTACATCGAGGGGAACCCGAGCCGAAGCGTTCCGGCGCACCCGATCGCTCGGATGACCCCGCTCGAAACGCTTTGGCCGGGAAGCTGGATCGACGGGACCTTCGCGACATGGATCGGCGAGCCGGAGGAGAACGCCGCGTGGAATCTCCTCGGGGAGACGCGCGCGGCGCTCGCCGCATCGGGGATCCCGGCGCCCGATCCGTCCGCTCCGCTCCCGCCGCCGGGCGATCCCTCGCGCAGCGCGGCGATGGCATGGGAAGGGATGTACGCGGCGGAGGGCTCCGACTGGTTCTGGTGGTACGGCTCCGATCAGAACGCGCCGGGAGGCGACGAGCCGTTCGACCGCGCGTTTCTCACGCACATCGAGAACGTCTATCGCTACGCCCGCGAGGCCGGCGCCGAGATCGGGAACCCGCCCGAGATCCGCTCGCTTCTCGGGAGCGCGCCGGCGCGGCCCGCAGCGGGAGGAACGATGGCGATGGGGAGCGGCGGGACGATCCCCGTTCTCTTCACGTGCGATGCGAGCGCGGAGCGCGTGACCGACGCGATCTACATCGTCGGCGATCGTCCGGAGCTCGCCGACTGGACGCCGAACAAGGTCCGCATGTTCGACGACGGAACGAACGGAGACGAGAAGGCGGGGGACGGCATCTGGTCGGCGACGATCGCGTTCCCCGAGGGGATGCGTGTCGAGTACAAGTACACGAACAGCGGGGCGGTCGGGGTCTGGAACCCGTCGGAGGAGTTTCCCGTGGAGAACCGCGTGCTCGATGTCCGCCTCGCGCCCGGAGCGGAGCGCGTGACGACGAGGGATCGGTTCGGCGTGCGGTAGCCCGGCGCGAAGGACCCCGCGCCGAGAAGCGTCTTTCGCCCTCGGGACGGGTGTGCTAGGATTGCCCCGTCGATCGGGAACGAAGGTTCGGGGGAAAGTTCATGAGCGAAAGCAAGACCATCGCCATCATCGGCGCCTCGACCAACCGGGAGAAATACGGGAACAAGGCGGTGCGGGCGTACGCGAAGCAGGGCTATCGCGTCTATCCGGTCACGCCGAACGCGGCCGAGGTCGAGGGGCTTCCCGCGTACAAGTCCGTTCGCGACATCCCCGGCGAGGTCGAGATCGCGTCGCTGTACGTTCCGCCGCAAGTCGGCATCCGCCTTTTGGACGAGATCGCCGCGAAGAAGGTACGCGAGGTGTTCGTGAATCCCGGCGCGGAGAGCGACGAGCTCATCGAGAGAGCGCGCGCGCTCGGCCTCCGCGCGATCATCGCTTGCAGCATTCTCGCGATCGGAATGACTCCCGAGGAGGTGTAGCCGCTCGTTGCGGCGGAGCCGATGGACGGTCCGTTATTCAAGATCCTCGCGGTTCTCTTCTTCGTCCTGCTGAATGCGTTTTTCGTCGCCGCCGAGTTCGCCATCGTCCGAGTGCCGACGGCTCCCGTCGAGGAGCGAGCCCGCCGGGGAGGCCGCCGCGCCCGAATCGCGCTCTTCGTGATCCGCCATCTGGATGCGTACCTCACCGCATGCCAGCTCGGCATCACCCTCGCGAGCCTCGCCCTCGGTTGGATCGGCGAACCGTTCGTCGCGCGGCTCCTCCATCCGCTCTTCCGCCTCGCGGGGGTCGAGTCGGCCGCGACGCTCCACACGGCGTCCTTCATCGTGGGCTTCTCGATCATCACCCTGCTCCACGTCATCTTCGGCGAGATCGCGCCGAAGTCGCTGGCGATCCGCCGGCCGTACGGTCTCGCGCTCAACCTCTCTCCGTTCCTCCGTCTGTTCTATCTCGCGTTCTACCCCGTGATCGCGCTCACGAACGGCGCGTCGCTTCTCACGCTCCGGCTATTCGGCGTCGAGTCGAACATGCCCACCGAGCACATCCTCACCGAGGCGGACATCCGCGTGATGCTGAGCCGCTCCGCGGAGAATGGGATGCTCACCGCCCCGGAGATGCGCATGCTCGAACGGGTTCTCGATTTCTATCGCGCGGAGGCCCACCAAGTGATGGTCCCGCGGACCGACGTCGTCTTCCTCTCCGTCGACAGCGATGCCGAGAAGAACCTCCGCCTCGCCGAGACCTGCGGCCACACGCGCTTCCCGCTCTGCGAGAGGAGCGTGGACCGCGTGATCGGCTTCGTCCACTCGAAGGATCTCTTTCGGGCGGTGCGCGAGGCGAAGGGGCGCTCCGTCGACATCCGAAGCTTGAGACGCGAAATCCTCTTCTTCCCCGAACACACGCCGCTCCCGACGATCCTCGAGGAATTTCGTAGAAAGAAGGTTCATCTCGGAATCGTCTTGGATGAGCACGGAGGAACGCTCGGGATGCTGACCCTCGAGGACGTGATCGAGGAGCTCGTCGGGGAGATTCAGGACGAGTTCGACCGCGAGGCGCCTCCGGTCGTCCGCGTAGGACCGGACGAGTTCCTCTTGGCCGGCGGTTGCGCGGTCGGCGACTTCGAGGAGGCGACCGGCGTGGCGCTTCCCGAGACGGAAGCGGACACCGTCGCAGGCGTCCTTCTCGAAACGGCGGGCGAGTTCCCCGAGGTGGGATGGAGGATGCTGTTCCGCGGGGGAGAGTTGGTCGTCGAGATCGTGAAGGAGCGCCGGATTCAGCGCGTTCGCTTCATCCGCTCGCAGGAGACTGAAGAAGCCGAGACGACCGCCTGATCGCGAACGGCGCGGTCTTCGTTTTCAGGCTTCAGCGCCGGAGCGAGACGAGCGCCGCGCGCACGGTTCGATCCGACTCGGATCCGGCGAGGAGCGGATCCTTCTCCACTTCGAACGTGAAGCCCGGCGCCGCGACGCGGGTCCCTTCGGGCGTGAACTCGAGAAGCGCGCCCTCCGGCTCCGGTCGGCGCGTGACATGCCAGATCCCGACCGCGAGCCCGGCGAAGGTCCCTCCGACGAACGACCACTTGATGATGTCGCCCTCGTCCTCCTCCGCGACGAGAGCGATCGCGCTTCCGAGGATGAGCCCGCCGAGACCTCCCCAGAAGATCGACTTCGTGATCGAGATCGCGGGGTTTTCGTCTCCTTGCCGGGTCACGACGACCTGAGCGGCGGACTCCTCAGGCGCTCCGGCGAGAAGAACGGCGAGAAGAACGAAGAGAACGCAGGCCTTCATCGGCTCACCTCCCGGCTATCGGTTCCGGCGCGATCGCTGAGACTTCGCGGCCGCGTCGTCCATCCCACGAGCCCATTGTACGAGAGCAGGGGCGAACAGGCACTCGGAAAGAACGAGAGAAGCGAGCCGGGGCCCTTCCCACGCCCCCCCCCTCCCCGCACGAACCCCGGCCCGCGCCCGATGCAAGCAGGATTCGTTCCGCCGGGGACGATGGCCGGCGCGATCGGGTCCGGAGTCGGGGAGATTGCGCAGGGCGCGGAACGCCCAGAGGTTGGGAGCGGCTCCGATCGAGCGCGCAGGAAAAGCCGAATCGCTCGCGTCGGCGAAGAGACCGCGCCCTCGCCGCCGCGCCGACCACTCGGTGGTCATCTTCCTCCGGTCGGCGAGCGGGCGATCGAGCGGTCCGCTGTGCGTCTCGAATGAACGAGAAGTTCAGCGAACGAGAAGGACGGACCCGCAAGCCTCGCCGGATTCGCCGCGAAGAAGGACGAGATATCGTCCCGGCGCGACGTTGCGGTCCGCGGAAGATCGGCCGTCCCAGAGGACCGACCGATTTCCCGGCTCCAGCCGGTCCGCCTTCCGCCGGGACACCTCGCGCCCGGCAACATCGTAGATAAACACTTCAAGGAGTGAGGGCTCTTCCAGCGAAAACCAGATGCGCGCCCCGCCTCCCCCGACAACAGGAGAGGACCCAAGGAACCGGATCGCGCGCGGCCCAACCTCGCCGACGCGGTCCGTCCTCCTCACCCCCGTCGGGCTCGACAAGACGAACGCGATTTCGTTCGACCGCGCGCTCTCGTTTCGATCCGCGTCGAGAGCCGTGATCACCGCGTAGTGGATCCGGTCGGGCATTAAGCCGGCCAGAGTCGCCTCCATGCGGGGAGGCTTGCCGACGCTGATCGAGTATCGTCTCGCGTACTCCGCCACATCGCCGAGCGCCCCGATCCACACGTCTCCATCCGCCGCGATCTCGTCCAGAACCCAGAAGAGGTGGGCCGAGTCGATATCCGCGTACGTGTGGGCCACGCGGAGCGTCGCCCATCTCTTGTCCGCTTTCCAGCCCTGAACCAGGCCTCGAACCCAATCGCGCGTCGCGATTTCGTCCCAACCGTTCGAGAACGTGTTGGACACGGAGACCTTCTCGTAAACATTCACGTTAGAAAGATCGTCCGGGCCGTTGGGCGAGCCCCAGGGACGAGGATATGCGTATCCGTCCCGCGCGCCGAGAAATCCCGCTCGGACGCAGGCCGCGATCTCGCGCTCCCCGTGCAGCTGCATCGGGTAGGCGAAGGAGCGGCACTCGTAGTCCGGGCGGGAGACGAGAGCCTCGAGGAATGCTTTCGCCCCCGCGGTTTCCTCGTCGAGCCGAAGCGAGTCGATACCCTTGGTCGTGTAGGTCTGGTGCCAGTCATGGCCGACCGACACGCCGCGAACCCACTTGAGGTAGTGCGCCCGGCAGAAGTCATCGATACACGTATAGAAATCGAGCGAACAGTCGTAGCACGGATGATTGCGGATCGTCGCGCAGAGGGAATGGAGGAAGTTCGTGCCGGTCGCGTTCAGGTCGCAATCGAGATCGAGCGAATCGGGCCCGAGGAAAATCTGAAGCCGTCCGCCCCAGATGCGGAGGCTGCAGGACGGGGCGGGCCCCTCGTAACGCAAGCGGAAGGCCTCGTTGGTCAAGAGTGCGACGTGAGACATCGAGTGGCATCCGATTTCAATTCCGAGCGAATCGATCCGGCGAATTTCGTCCGCGGTGAGGAATCCCGGATCGTCCACGAAATCGGGGACACAGAAGAACGTGGCGGAGACGTCGAGCGCGCGACAGACCTCCGCCCATCCGAGGTTGTCGCGCCGCCCGTCGTCGGTCGTGAATGTGAACGCCGCCTCGCGGCCGTTCCAATCCGGCATGTCCCTGTAGACGCCGGATGTTTCGGAGACGCGGATTCGGAAGAACGCGACGCCGGCGGTGTCCTCACAGTCCCACGCGACGACGAGCTTCTGATCGTCGGATTCGACGATTCGCAAGTTCTCCGGGGCGGGAGGAACCGCCCAAGAGCGCGGGCTGAAAGATCCGAACAGAAGCAAGTACAAGATGGCGAGCCCGCGTAGTTTCTTCATGGCACCCTGCGAGATGATACAATTATACTCCGTCTGGGCCGATCTTTCCACGGAGAAAGATGCCGCGCGGAGCTTCCGGCTCGCCTCCGCAGCGCTTCCCGGGCGGGTCGGGCGATCGAAGAACCCCGCCCTCGGGAGGAAAGGAAACGCCTTGCAAGCGGAACCGGCGGAAGGGCGCGGCGCGAGGCAACTGACGCGAGCAACGCTTCTCGGCGTTCTCGTCGTCTCTCTCGCGCTCCTCGCGCTCGAGATCGCGCTCACCCGGATTTTCTCCGTTCTCCTTTGGTACCATTTCGCCTTTCTCGCGATCTCGCTCGCGCTCTTCGGGCTTGGAGCGGCGGGCCTCCTGCTCCACTTCTTCCCGGAACGCTTTCCGAGAGATCGGACCGGCTCTCACCTCGCGCGATTCACGATTCTCTTCGCTCTCTCGATTCCGCTCTCGTTCATCCTCATTCTCGGCGTCCCCTTCATCTACCGGATCTCCTTCGCGGCGCTCGTCTCGCTCGGCCTGATCTATGTCTTCGCCGCGATTCCGTTTCTTTTCGGCGGGATCGTCCTCGGGATCGCACTCTCCCGATTTCCGGAAAAGATCGGAACCGTGTACGGATTCGATCTTCTCGGCGCGGGAATCGGGTGCGCGCTCGCCGTTCCCTTGCTCAACCTTCTCTCCGGGCCGGGGAGCGTCGTCGCGATCGGGATGATCGCGGCCGTAGGCGCCGTTCTCTTCGCGGCGTCCGGCGCGCGCGCGCTTCTCCGCCGTGCGATTCTCGCGTTCCTCGCTCTTTGCGCGCTTCTTCTCGCGCACGAGACGACCGGACTCCTTCGCATTGATTTCGCCAAGGACGAGCTCGAGGAGAGAATCCTCTACGAGAAATGGAATGCGCTTTCCCGCATCACCGTCGCCGAGCGTGGGACCCCGAACTGGGGAACGAGCGAAGCATACAAGGGACCGAAGCCGGAGACGCTTTGGCTCAAGATCGACGCCGAGGCGGGGACGCCGATCGTACGGTTCGACGGCGACTTCGAGAAGGTGCGCGCTCTGCAATACGACATCACCGCGATCGCCTACACGCTCCGCCGCGACGTTCCCGTTCTCGTGATCGGTCCGGGAGGAGGGCGCGATGTCCTCACGGCGCTCTCCTTCGGCTACAAGAACATCACCGCCGTCGAGATCAATCCGGCGATCATCGATGCGGTGCGCGGACCCTTCGGCGCCTACTCCGGCGGGCTTTACGAGCGGCCCGAGGTCCAGCTCGTCGCCGCGGAAGCGCGGAGCGCGGTTCGGCGATCGCGCCGGCAATACGGAATCATTCAGTCCTCGCTCATCGACACATGGGCCGCCACCTCGGCCGGCGCGTACGTCCTTTCCGAGAACGGGCTCTACACCCGGGAGGCGTTCGTCGATTTCCTCTCGCACCTGACGGACGACGGGATCCTTGCGGTTTCGCGCTGGTACTTCGAGGGGATGCCGATCGAGACGCTCCGGCTCGCCGGCGTCGCAGCCGCCGCGCTCCGCGATCTCGGAGAGGGCGAACCGGGCGCTCATGTTTTGATCGTCAAGCGTTCCGTCTGGGACTGGGCGTATCGTCTGAACGAATTCCGAGACGGAATCGCGACGCTCCTCGTGAAGCGGACGCCGTGGCTTCCGGACGAGATCGAGCATGTACGGCGCCTCGCGGAGGAGCTCCGGTTCGACGTCGTGTACGGCCCGTCGCTTGAGGGACGCTCGGAATTCGCGAAGTTGATGGGTAAGGACGCGGACACGTTCGCTGCGAGCTATCCTGCGGATCTGCGACCGCCGACCGACGACCGGCCTTTCTTCTTCTACACGATCCGCCCGGGAGACGCGCTTCGGGCCATGCTCAATCGCGGCGCGTTCGAGCAGGGCGTGATGCAGAACAACGTCCGCGCCGTTTTCGTTCTCGTCGCCCTTCTCTTCGTGGTCCTTCTTCTCGCCGGGTTCACCCTCCTTCTGCCCGCTCTTTTTCGAAAGGGCGAACGATTTCCCCTCGACCGCGCGAGCGTTCTCTTCCTTCTCTACTTCACGGCGCTCGGTTTCGGCTTTCTCACCGTGGAGATCCCGCTCTTGCAGCGGTTCATCCTCTATCTCGGGCATCCGGTGCACGCACTCTCGGTGGTGCTCCTCTCGCTTCTCGTCGGAAGCGGGCTCGGGAGCGTCGTCGCGCAGAGACTCTCTTTTCGGGCGCTCTGGATTCCTCTCGTCGGCGTGGTCGGCGCGGCGATTCTTCTCGCGTTTCTCCTTCCTCGGCTCTTCGCCGTTTCGCTCGCGGCCTCGTTCCCGGCGAGAGTCTTCCTCTCGTGGGCGCTTCTCTTCCCCGTCGGGTTTCTCATGGGGATGCCGTTTCCCGCGGGGATCCGCGCGCTCGGCAAGGAGAGAGAAGGGATGGTTCCGTGGGTGTGGGGGGTGAACGGGGCGACTTCGGTCGCGGCGTCGGTCCTCGCGACGTTTCTTGCGATCAGCTTCGGCTTTCGCGCGGTGCTTCTCGTCGGCGCCGGCGCATACGCTCTCGGACTCGCCGCGTTCGTCGCGATCAGCGGATCATCTCGAGAAGCGCGTGGATCGTCCGCGCCGTAACTCCCCAGATCACGAGCGGTCCTTTGCGCGGATGAAGCACCGGATAATGCGGACCTTTCCCTTCCGGATCGGGGCGGACCCCCATGAGACCGCGCTCCTCATGAAGTCGCGCAAGCTCGGAGAAAGGAACCTCGACGAGATCGTCGATCTCGCGCGGATCGGGAACCGGCGTTCCCTCGCCGTTCCAGCGGGCGACGTAGACGTGAAGAAGCGCGTCGGCGATGCGGCTCGGGAAATAACCGAGGTCGCCGAATACCTCGAGCGCCGAGCGGTCGATCCGGAGCTCCTCCTCGAACTCGCGAAACGCCGTCTCGAGATCGCTCGTGTCCTCCTCTTCGATCATGCCGCCGACCATCCCGACTTGCCCGCTCCACGTGTAGCCGGGACTCTCCTTCTTCTTCACGAGAAGCGCGCGCGTCTCGTCGCGATCGACGAGGAGAAAGAACGAGACCGCCTGGCGAAGATGATCGTACGCG
This sequence comes from Gemmatimonadota bacterium, assembly GCA_020061515.1. GTDB lineage: Bacteria > Orphanbacterota > Orphanbacteria > Orphanbacterales > Orphanbacteraceae > VGIW01. The sequence continues at coordinate 9,902 of JAGUYC010000258.1, read as the reverse complement.
TCCGGTCTCTCGGGAACGGGCCGGGTTCGGATTCGCTCGCGAATCGTTTCGGACAGCTTGTCGGAGGACACGCCGAATCCCTTCTTCGGCGGATCGCTCGCCGGTCCGCCGCGCGGGCTTTCGCGATCAGCGAACCAGGATCGTCGCGGAAGGGGAGCTTCGGACATAGGAGCGCGCGGCGCGGACGACGTCTTCCGCGGCGACCCCGCGGAGACGATCGACCCAGTCTTCGGCCTCTCCGTTGAAGAGCGCCAGGCCGGCGCGAAACGTCTGATTCGGGCGCGAGAGGCGCCGCATGTTCATCCGCCCGAGGATCGCGTTCACCGCGCGCTCCGCCTCGCGCGCTTCAATCGTCTCGATCGCGCCGAAGCGATCGAGATGCTCGCGGATCCCCTTCTCCGCTTCCTCGATGTTCTCCGGGCTCGTTCCGATCGAGGCGGAGATCGCCGCGGTTTCCCCTCGAAAGACAACGCCCGCGCCGACGCTGTACGCGAGCCCGCGCGTCTCGCGGAGGTCGAACGCGATCGCATCCGAAAGGATCGAAACGGCGATGGAGAGCGCCGCTCGATCCTCTCGCGGCACCGGGACGACATACCCGATTCGCAGGGCTCCTTGCGTTCCGCCGAGCGTCTCCTCCACGCGGACCGATTGCTCGGTGGGTCTCGGATCGGGCGGCGCGCTCTTCCGCTTGGTAAGCGGCGCGGCGTCCTCGAATCGGCGCGCAATCGAGCGAAGAACCTCCGCCGCGGGGAGCGACGTAGCGGCGGTGACGATCAGGTTGTCCGGCGCGAAGTACATTTCGTGGAAGCGGACGAGATCCTCGCGTGCGATCGCCGCGATCGATTCCTCGTTCCCCTCCGGATCCGCGGAGAGAGGACCGTCCGCGTGGAGAGTCTGCGCGAGAAGAAGCTCCGAGTGAGCCGAAGGCTTCGATCGACGGCCGCGCGCGAGCGCGAGCATCTCCGACTTCACGGCGGCGAGATCCTCCTTGGCGAGGCGCGGCCGCCGGATCATGTCGGCGAAGAGATCCATCCCCTCCTCCGCGTGCTCGTCGATCGTCGCGAAACGGACGAACGAATACGACGGGGTCGTGTAGTAGTCGTCGTAAGGAATGAACGCCGCGTCGCACGTCTTCACGTCGGCGCCGATCCTCTCGAGCCGCGCGCGAAGGGCCGCCCCGTCGTCCTTCTCGGTCCCTTTGAGAAGAAGACGGTGCAGGCAGTCGGCGATCCCGTCGAGACCGTTCGGCTCCTGCCACGAGCGATTCTTCACGAGAAGATGGAGCGCGAAGACCTCGGAATCGCCGTTCGATTCCACGCGGATGCGAAGCCCGTTCGCGAGCGTCGTATCGGCCCGCTCGCTCCGCGCGGCGCCCGCGGCGGTCTTTTTCTCGGGCGCGCGGAGGATTCGAAGAGCCCCGCTCTCCGGCGCCGCCCGCGGCGGCATCTCCCAGATCGGCTTTTCGCGAGAGACCGCCGTTTCGAGATCCGAGTCGGCGTAGCTCTTTTCGCCCGGCACGAAGGCGACCGAGATGCGTCTCTTCGCCTCAAACCACGCGGTTCTTTCAGCGACGTGGCGCGGGCCGAACGTGTTCAGCGTCGCGCGCGCTCTCGCGATTTCCGGATACCCGCCTTGCGCGATGCTCTCCGCCTTCATCATCCCGACCATGTGCGGCTTCTCGGAAAGATAGATGTCCGCGGTTTTCATCGACACCTGAAAGCGCTCGACTTCATCCGGGTTCGGCTCCTCGGCGGCAATCCGCGCGAGCGACGCGAGAATCGCCGACTCCACGTCTTCCGGGGAACGCGCGGGGTCGAAGACGGCAAAGAGGAGAACGCGCCCCGAATTCCCCCCCCGAACGATGTCCGGATCCACCGGAGGCCAGGTTCCCTCGCTCTCGATCCTTCTCTTCACGTACGAAACATCGACAGAGAAGACGAAAGGATCTGCGCCCTCCGCGAGGTCCTCGTGAAGGCGCTTTCCGACGTACGCGGCGAGGATGTCGTTGAACGGGGAATCGGACGAGCGTTCGGGATGGGGGAGCGCCACGAAGAGATAGGACTTCTCCGTTTTGCCGCGGAAGACGCGGATCGCGCCTGCTTCCGGAAGATACGGGAACGGGGGACGGTTCGCGCGCGGGCTCGGACGGGACGGAGCGGCGCCGTAGATCGAGTCGATCGCGGGAAGGAGCGCTTCCGCGTCGAAATCCCCCATCACGAAGAGCGTCATGTTGGACGGCACGTAGGTCGCTCGATAGTAAGCGATCAGGTCGTCTCGGGAGAGCGCGGCGATCGACTTCCGGGTGCCGAGGATCGGCCGCGCGTACGGCGTCCCTGCGAAAGCGATGTTCCGAAAGAGCCCTTCGGCGACGGTTCCCGGATCCTGCTCGTCCTTCCCCATCTCCTCGAGGACGATCCCCTTTTCCTTTTCGAAGTTCTCGGGCGGGAAGACGGAGCGAAAGAGCATGTCGGCCTGAATGTCCATCGCCTCGCGGATTCGATCCTTCGAGACGAGAACGAAGTAGTCGGTGTGGAATCGCCGGGTCGTCGCGTTGTTGTAGATGCCGTAGAGATCGGTCTCGTCGTAGAGCTGCTTCTGCGTTCTCCTCTCGGTGCCGTTGAAGAGGAGGTGCTCCATCATGTGGCTCGCGCCGGAGGTCTCCGCGGTCTCGAGATCGGCCCCCGCGCCGACGATCATCGTGGCGGCGATCATCGGGCTCGACCGGTTCTCGAGGAGGATCACCTCGAGTCCGTTCCCGAGGATCGCGAGAGTCGGTTCGGCGCCGCTCGCCGCGCCGGGAGAGATCGCCGTCGAAAGGGCGGAAAGGAGCAAAAAGAGAAACCGGAGGCTCGCCGCGGGTTTCGTCATGACACCGGAAGGATAGGATCTCCCGCCGTTTCTGTCAAAGGCGCGCCCTGGCGCGCCCTCGCCGGCTGAAGGTCGTAAACGGCGCAGGACGGATTCTCGAACACGAGCGATGCGCCGGGCGCCGGATCCGTCTTTCGGAAGACTTCCTTCTCGAACGGGTTCGAGGCGAAGAAGAACCCCGGCCGGCGGGCTTCGGGTTCGCCGTCCCAGTAGAGGACGTGGACGTCCGGCCGGTTGTAGGCGGCGAACCAGCACTCCGGATGGTTCTTCCAGAGGTAGAAACGGCGGAAGCGGCGAATCGTTTCGGTCATCCCTTTTCCGTAGATCTCCTCTTGGCGGAAGACGTACACGACGCTCCCCTCGGGAAGTTCTTTGCGCATGAAGCGATTCGCTTCGGCGAAATCGAGACCGTGTCGCTTCACCGGGAGAAGCTCGCGCGCGTAGACGGCGTGGACCCCGGCGGCGAAGACCGCGGCGAGAAGAACGAGCGCGCCCCAGGCCGCGAAGAAGGTCCGGAACTTTCGCCCCGCGCCCCGTCGGAACGCGCCTCCCGCACGCGAGGCGACCCCGGCGAGCGCGCCTCCCGTCTCGAGGCCGAAGAAGAGCGCGAGGGGAAGAGACGCCTCGAGGAAGTAGGATTCGGTCGGGTTCGGCGCCGGAAGAAGAACGAGATAGGCCGCCGCGAACCACGCGAGAAGCGCGGTGTTGATTCTCGATCTTCGCGAGAACCAGAAGGCGAGGAGAACGAGGAGAACGAGAACCGGCGAGAGGCGCGGGAAGACGAGACCCGACGCGAGCACCGCGGCCGCCGCGATCGCGAGCGCCCTCGTTCTCCGAAGAGACGCCGCGAAGACGAGGCCGAGCCAGAGGAACCGCCCGTGACCGTTCCAGAGGAGCGTTTCCGCGTAGTAGGCCAGGTTACGGCTCCAGAGGGAGAACGACTTCCCCGCACCGAGATCGCGGAGAGTCTCGCGGACGAGCGGGGAGAAAACGGCGGCGCCCGCGATCACCGCCCCTCCCGCGAGGAGCGCCGCCGTCGCGAGCGGAAGAAACGCCTTCCCTCGCTCGAAACGATCGGCGAGAACATAGACGCAGAGAACCGCGGGGACGATCGCGAGCGTCGATTCGCGGGCGAGCGCCCCGGCGAGGAACGCGAACAAGAAGACGAGAAGATCGCGCGGCCGCCGTCTCTCGTAGAACGAGATCCCGAAGGCCGCGGCGAGCGGGACGAGAAGGAAAACCATCGTCTTCCCGTTGTTGTAAACATTGAGAAGTAAATAGGTCATCGGGAAGAAGCCGGCGAACCAGATCGCCGCCGCGGATTTCCCCGCGTGCGGCTTCCCGGGATCGACCCGGTCCCCCCAGAGAAGCATGAGCGCGAGACCGGCCGCGAAGAACGACGAGCTGAGGAGCATCCACGGGACGGCCGACTCCGGCCCGAACGCGCGCGACCCGAAGATCCAGAAGAGGGCGTGAGCAGGGCGAAAGCGGCCGCCCGGCGTCGCCGGCGCCTCTCCCGGATCGAAGGCATCGGAAACACCGTGGCTCTTCGCCCAGGTGAGCCAGGCGAAATCGTCGAGGCGAAAGAATTGGGCGGGGGGAAGGATTCCGAGAAGGGGAACGAAGAGCGCGGCGAGGACGACGAGTGTCACGGGGATTACCGTCCGGCCCATGCGCGTTCCTCCGTTCACGGCCCGCTTCTCTTCCCGCGAGGTCCTCGAAGATACTACCAGGGGGTTCTCGTCCGGTCGACGAATGCCGCGCGTCCCCCGGTTATGAGGCGGTTTGACGAAGGAGCGAACGCACGATAGCCTTAAGAGGATACCCGCGGCGGGACAGCGGCGCGGGGACGATCGAAATCGAATCTTCCGGGCGAGCGCCCCTTCGCGCGCCGAGAGAGGAAGCCCATGCCCAAGTTTCAACCGATCGACTACTTCCAGGTGGACGAGCTCTTTAGCGATGAAGAGATCCTCGTGCGGAACACCGTCCGCGACTTCGTGACCGATCGCGTGCTTCCCATCATCGCCGAGCACTTCGAACAGCACACCTTTCCGGCGGAGCTCGTCCCCGAGCTCGCGTCTCTCGGCCTCTTCGGATGCTTCCTCCCGGAAGAGTACGGATGCGCGGGGACGAGCAAGACCGCGTACGGCGTCATCTGCCGCGAGCTCGAGCGGGGCGATTCGGGGCTTCGGAGCTTCGTCTCCGTGCAGGGTTCGCTCGCGATGTTCGCGATCTACGGCTCGGGAAGCGAGGAGCAGAAGAAGGAGTGGCTCCCTCGAATGGCGCGCGGCGAGGCGATCGGGTGCTTCGGCCTGACGGAGCCGGACTACGGCTCGGATCCCGGCGGCCTCGTCACGCGCGCCGAGAAGACATCCGCTGGTTATCTCCTGAACGGCGCGAAGATGTGGATCACGAACGGGTCGACCGCGCACATCGCGATCGTCTGGGCAAAGCTGGATGGCGTGATCCGCGGTTTCCTGGTCGAGAAGGGAACTCCCGGCTACCGGGCGGTCGAACAAAGAGGAAAGTTCTCGCTTCGCGCGTCGGACACGTCGGAGCTGATCTTCGAGAACTGCGAGATTCCGGAGAAGAACCTGCTTCCCGCGTCGAAGGGAATCGCTTCGCCCCTCAAGTGTTTGAGCAGCGCGCGCTACGGGATCGCCTGGGGCGCGGTCGGAGCGGCAGCGGACTGCCTCGATCGGGCGCTCGCGTACTCGAAGGAGCGCGTGCAGTTCGGGAAGCCGATCGCCTCTTTCCAGCTCGTCCAGGAGAAGCTCGCGCACATGGCGACGGAGATCACGAAAGCGCAGCTTCTCGCGCACAGGCTCGGACGTCTTCAGGACGAGGGGAAGGCGCGTTTCACGCAGATCTCGATGGCGAAGCGGAACAACGTGTTCATGGCGCTCGAATGCGCGCGGCTCGCACGCGACATCCTCGCGGCCAACGGGATCATGTCCGAATACCACGTGATCCGACACATGCTGAACTTGGAGGGGGTCAAGACGTACGAGGGGACGCACGACATCCACACGCTCATTCTGGGGAACGACCTGACCGGCCTCGAGGCGTTTCGATAAGAGTTTGCGCGCGCGAGCCTGGGCCGAGCTCCGCGGCGGGAGGAGAGGCGTTTCATCGGGAGAAGAGGCGGGGGCGAGCGGTTGCGCGGTCCGCCCGTTCCCGCTAGAATCGATCGGGACGGTGGATGGAATCGCCGCGGCAAGATTCGCCGGAAGACCGGCAACAAAGGGAGGATGCGCATGACCCGGAGATCCAGACGCTACGGTATCCTGCTCGGCGGGCTCGCCGCCTGCCTTTCGACCCTCTTCCTCGCCGCGCAGCTCACGGCGCAAGAGGCGGGGAAATCAACGGAGGCGAAGGAGATCGCGAAGAAGGAGGCCGCTCCGGCCTTCACCCATATCGGTTCCGCCAAATGCAAGATGTGCCACCAGACCGCGAAGAGCGGCGCGCAGTACAAGCTTTGGCAGGAATCGGCGCACGCCAAAGCGTTCGAGACGCTGAAGACCCCGAAGGCGGACGAGATCGCGAAGAAGAAAGGCCTCACTGTTCCCGCCGCGCAGGCGCCCGAGTGCGTCGTCTGCCACGTGACTGCTCACGGGAAGCCGGCCGCGATCCGCGGGGGCGTGAAGGACGACGAAGGAGTCGGCTGCGAGGCGTGCCACGGCCCGGGGAGCGAATACCAGAAGCTCACCGTCATGAAGCAGCTCTACGCGGGGGAGATCGAGCCGGCCACGGTCGGCCTCATCGAGCCCACCGAGGCGGTCTGCAAAACCTGCCACAACGAGAAATCGCCGACGTATAAACCGTTCGACTTCAAGACGTTTTCCGCGAAGATCGCCCACCCCGTCCCGAAAGCGGAGGCCAAGGAGACGGAGAAGTAGGGCGGCGCGAGAAGAAAGACGAGACCGGCGGGGCGATCGGCTCCGCCGGTTTTCATTTGGCGCTTCGGCGCGCTCACGGCCGGAACGGCTCGAGAAGAGGAAGGGCGAGAGACCGCGCCTTTTCGCGGTCGATCTTACCGGTCGGGGAGAGGGGAAGGCGGTCGAGGCGCGCGATCCTTCTGGGACGCTTGTGCGGGGCCAGCGATGCGGCGAGATGCGCGGCGAGGGTCGGGCAATCGAGACCTTCCCCCTCGACGACGATCGCCGCGGCGAGAACGTCCCCCCACGTTTCGTCGGGAATTCCGAACACGCACGCCGCGCGCACTCCCGGGAAACGCTCGATCTCCGCTTCCACCTCGAGCGGGCTCACGTTCTCTCCGCCGGTGACGAGCATCTCGTCCGATCTTCCGAACACATGTACGCACCCCGCCTCGTCGATCGCCCCGAGATCCCCGGTGTCGAACCAGCCTCCGTCGAGGAAGGGAGAAGCCTCGCCCTCCGCGGAAACATACGACGTAAAGAGCATCGGCCCGCGAACCTGAATCCGCTCGCCCGCCGCGCGGATCTCGGCTTCAGGGAGCGCACGCGCGACCGGACGCGGCGGTCTCGTCCCATAGGGCCAGGCCGCGACCTGCGAGCAAGTTTCCGTGAGCCCGTAGGTCGGATACGCGGGAATCCCGCGCTCCCACGCCTCGTCGAGGAGCGCGGGGGATAGAGGACCGCCTCCCACGAGCACCGCCCGCAGGCAGAAAGGAGGCGACCAGCGCGGCTCGAGATCGAGAAGTCGGCGGATCATCGCGGGCACGGCGGAGAGGAGCGTCGCGCGTTCCTTCGCGATCGCTCGCGCGAGCCGGTCGGCCGCGAAGGGTCCGGCGAGAACGACCGCTCGTCGTGCGAGAAGACAACGCGTCACGATCGAGAACCCGCCCACGTGCGCGAGAGGGAGCGCGAGCGCCCAGCGGTCCTCTTTCTCCCAGCCGAGGTTCTCCGCGTTCGCCGCCGCGCTCGCCGCGAAGGCGGCCCGCGACAGGATCACCCCCTTCGGCTTTCCGCCGGTCCCTGATGTATGAAGGATCGCGAGAGGACGCCCGTCGTCCGGCGGAGGTTCCGGCGGTTCGAAGGGGGCACTCTCCGTAGGCGCCTCGGGGAGCGTCCCTTCGATTTGAACGATCGGCCCGCACCGATCGACAATCTTTCCCTGCTCGCGCTCCGTGAGCGTGTCGTGAAGGGGGACGACCGGAATCCCCCAATCGAAGAGCGCGTAGAGAAAGGCGATCGTCTCCTTTCGCGCCGACGCAAGAAGCGCGACCGGTCGCGCGTCTCCCGGCCGGAGCCCGCGCGCCGCGAGCGCATGGAGCGCGCCGTTCACGAAGGGAAGAAACTCCTCGAACGTATACGCGATTCCGTCCGAAACGAGCGCCGTTCGTTCCGGCGCCTCGCGCGCCGATCGAGAGAACGAGAGGCTCACGAAATTCCCTCCGCCAGGCGAACGCCGAGCCCCGCGCCTCCAGAACGGCGGATCTCCTTCTCGCGGATCTGCGGCACGGCAATCTCCGGCCAGGCCGAAAGACCCGCGTGCCGATCGAGGCCGCACGCAAGCGGCTCCGCGGGGAGCGCGAGGGCGAGCTCCGCGGCGGCCGCGAGGGCGACCGGCCCGTCGAAGAGATGGCTCACGACGAGGCCGACTTTTCTCGCCTTTCCGATCCTTGCGATGCGAAGGGTCGGAAGGAAACCGCCGAGTACCATCGGCTTCAAGACAAAGACGCGGCACGCGGGGACAAGGGAGAGCCGCTCGGCCGCGCCCGGAAGCGCGAGCGTTTCGTCCGCCGCGAGGGGAACGGGCGAAGGCCCCATCTTGAGGAGGAGATACGGAATGACCGGCTGCTCGACGAACTCCGGCTCGAGCTCGGCGAGCGCGCGAAGCCGATCGTTCGCCTCGACGAGGTCCCAGGAGCCGTTCGCGTCGAGCCGCATCCGAAGCGAGCCTCCGAACGCGCGGCGGACGCCTCGGAGAAGCTCGATCTCCTTGTCGAAGCGTCCCCGCTTTCCGATCTTCAGCTTCACAACGGAGATTCCGCGCGCCCTCGCCGCGCGGATCTCCTCGATGAGCGCGTCCGACTCCTCCTCTTGCGCGAGGGCCGCGAGAGGGATCGCGCGGTCCGGAACCTCCTCGCGGAAGAGGGCCGAAATCGGCTTCCGCTCCTCCTGGCCCGCCAGGTCGAGAAGGGCCGTCTCGAGCGCGAATCGCGCCGCCGGCGCCCGCGGATCGACGAGCCTCGCGGCGGACTCGAGCCAGATCTCCAGAGGATCTTCCGGATCTCTCGCGGGAAGATCGCCGGCGGAAAGAGCCGCGAGGGTCTTCTCGCAACGATCGACCGTGTCGGTCGAGAACCCGGGGAGCGGGCTCGCCTCGCCGAGACCGATCCTCCCTTCGTCATCGTAGAGACGAAGGAGCACGCCCTTTCTCTCGGTGTGGGCGGCGCGCGCGCTCCACGCTTTTCCGCGCACGGGTCCCGCGACGCGCTCGACTTTCTTCCCGACGACCTTCACGGTTCACATCCTCACGACGGCGCCGTCGCCGCGATTCCGATCGAGAAGAGAATGCCGTGAAAGAAGAGAAGCCTCGCCGTGTTCTTCAGGGCGCGGTTGAGGGCGGGTCCTTCGATCGACGTGAAGACGACCCGCGCCGTTCGTGCGGCGAGAGGGATCGTCGCGAGCGGGAGAAGAACCCATGCGGAGAAGCCGGGAGCGGCGGCGAGGGCCGCGGGGACCGCGTACGCGGCGAGAAGGAGAACGCCGTACTCGATCCGCGCCGCGCGCCGTCCGAAGCGTGCGGCGATCGTCCTCTTCCCCGACCGACGATCGGTGTCGGCGTCGCGCACGTTGTTCACGACGAGGATCGCCGTCGCGAGCGCGGCGACGGGAATCGACGCGATCCACGCGACGGGCGGAACCGCGTGCGCCTGCACGAACGCGCTCCCCGCGACCGCGACGAACCCGAAGAAGACGAAGACAAAGAGATCGCCGAGTCCGTGATAGCCGAGCGGATAGGGACCTCCGGTGTACGCGATCGCCGAGGCGATCGAAAGAAGGCCGATCACGACAACCGGCCAGCCGGCCTCAGCCGCGAGGTAT
>JAGUYC010000044.1 GCA_020061515.1 Gemmatimonadota bacterium | reverse complement strand
GACCGGGCGGAGGAGGCGGCCCGCTCCGGGGCCGGAATCGGCACGACCGGGCGAGGGATCGGTCCCGCGTACGAGGATCGAGCCGCGCGCTCGGCTCTTCTTCTGGCGGACCTCGCGGAACCGGACGGCGAGGAGAAGCTCCGGATCGTTCATGCGTCAACCAATGAACGCCTCTCGGCGCGCGGGGCGGAGCCGATCGCATGGGATCCGCTTCTCGCGAGCTGGCGGCGATGGCGGGCGGAGATCGTCCCCCTTCTCGGGGATCTCTCCGCCGCGCTCGAGGATGCGCTGGCGCGGGGCGAGAAGGTCCTCTTCGAGGGGGCGCAGGGGACGCATCTCGATCTCCACGCGGGAACGTATCCCTTCGTCACCTCCTCGAGCACGCTCGCGGCCGGGGCCTCGGCCGGATGCGGAATCGGTCCCACGCGGATCGAGCGCGTGATCGGGGTCGCGAAGGCGTATGCGACGCGGGTCGGGGCAGGCCCCTTCCCGACCGAAGCGACCGGCGCGGACGGCGATCTTCTTCGCGAGCGGGGGGCCGAGCGCGGGACGACGACCGGAAGGCCGCGGCGCTGCGGCTGGCTCGACCTTCCGATGCTCCGCTCATCGGTTCGCTGGAACGGGATCACGGGGATCGCGCTCACCAAGGCGGATGTTCTCTCGGGAAGAGAATCCGTGCCGGTCGCGGTCGCGTACGATCTCGACGGAGAGCGGATTACGCACCCGCCCCCCTCCCCTTCCGCTCTCTCGCGCGTTCGGCCGATCCTCGAGGAGTGGCCCGGATGGGAGGAGATCCCGCCGAACGCTTCACGGATCGACGATCTTCCCGCGAACCTTGTCTCCTATGCCGAGCGGATCGCCTCCTCCGTCGGCGCCCCCGTCGTTCTCATCTCCACCGGCCCGGCGCGGGAGCAGACCGTCGCGTGCACCATCGGAACCCCGGCCGGTTGATTTCTCCGACCCGAAGAAAGATCCTCGATGAACCTGGTGTCCTTCGGTATCATCCTGTCCGGGGCGACCCCCGCCCTTCCCCCCGAAACGAAAGGAGCGAGCATGAAGCGCCACCACTCTCTTCTCATTCCGATTCTCCTCCTCGCGACCGCATCCGCGGCGACGGCGGACCTCACGATCCTCTCGAAGATGAACGAGGAGACGCAAGTCATTCGAACCGCCGACCACAAGATCGTGATGAGCGGCCCGCAGGGCGGCATGATCTTTCGCGGGGACAAGAAGCTGATGTGGATCCTGGAGCCGGAGAAGAAGAGCTACGTGGAGATGACGGAAGCGGACGTCCAGAGGATGGCCGAGACAATGAAAGCGGCCATGCAGAAGATGGAGGAGATGAAGAGCCAGCTTCCGCCCGGAATGCTCGAGCAGATGAAGCAAGCGATGCCGGCCGGCTCCCCCCCGAAGCGGACCGTGACCCCGATGAATGCGTCCAAGGAGATCAACGGCTTTCCGTGCACGGGATACACGGTGACGACCGACGGCGGAGAAACCAGCGAGGTCTGGTCGACCGACCCGAAGTCGGTTCGCCTCGATCCAAGCGATCTCTCGGCATTTCAGGAATTGGCCGACTTCATGAAGACGATGGTCCCCGGGATGGAGCCGATGAGCGACTGGGCGAAGGACTTCGAGAACCCGAAGGAGGACCAAGTGCCCGGGATCCCGATCCTTTCGATCGTGAAGGATCACGCGGGAAAGGAGATCCTTCGAACGGAGCTCGTGAAGGTGGAGCACGGAGCGGTCGAGGCGTCCGCGTTCGAGCCGCCCGCCGGGTACGTGAAGACGAAGATGCCCGCGATGAACAACTGACGATTTCTTAAAAGGTATCCGGTACCGAGAGATCCGGAGAAAATCGGTAGCAAAACCGTCGTTCGACGTCTAAGATGCATCTGTGCGGAATCGCGTGATTCGACGGCAAGACAACCTGGTGGGCCGTTAGCTCAGTCGGTAGAGCACCTGCCTTTTAAGCAGGAAGTCGCAGGTTCGAATCCTGCACGGCTCACTCGTCGTTCTCTTCGTATCTCTCCGCGCGCGGTTCGCGGCCCGGGCGGCCGTTCGTCCCCTCCCCGGTCCCGGTCGAGTCGTACACGATCTCCGCGATCCATGCCCCCCGCGTCGCCCGGAAGACCATGTTCCGTCCGTCCGGAGAGACCGCGATCCTCTCCTCGATGACCGGGGTGTCCGTGAGGCGGCGCACCGAACCGGTCGCCGTCGACACGGCGTAGATGTCGGACGTCAGGATCCGGTGTCCGTCGTCGGTCGTGTGGGAGAAGAATACCCAGTCCCCCTCCGGATGCCACTGCGCGTATTCGCACGTGTAACCCTCCGCATACACCCTTGCCTCCCCGTCGTCCAGATCCGCGACGAGGAGGGCGGGCGTGCCCATCACGATTGCCCGGTCGCGGGCCGGAGAGACTGCCTGGAGCAGGCGGTGTTGTCCCCCCTCTTCCTGCAGGAGAGGCGTGCGACCGGAGGGACGCACGAGGTACACATCCAGGGTCGATCCCCACTCGTCGCGCCAACAGGTTTGCACGAAGAAGAGCGACTCGGTCTCTTCGAGGGGTGTTCCTGATTCGTCGAGGAAGAGAGGGTGCTCCCCGTGGGTGTCGGAGAACCCGATCCCTCCGGGAACGGCGTGCGGCCTCGCCGGCCACGGAAGCGAATCGACGAAACAGCTCTGGCTCAACGACCCGGGCACGATCTTCATGATGCGGTAGAGGCGACGCCAACGGGAACCGTCTCGGGGAAGATCCTCGGAGTAGTAGAGGCTCCGGCCGTCGATCGACCAGCACATCCGATCGGGACCGACCCACCCGGCCGGAAAGGTATAGGTCGTGTCGTTCTCGCAGGGGCGCTGGAGAACGATCCCGCCCCCCGCGGTACCGATCGCCAGCCAGCGGCTGTCCGGAGACCAGAGGAAACCCGTGCAGCCCCCGTCGCGGTCGTCGTGGAGGAGGCGGGCGTTCGTGAGCCCGGTCGGGGCCGCGCCGGTCGGCGGACCTTCGTCGACGCCGGCGGCGCTCGGGAGCGCACGAATCAGGCACGCAAAGAGAAGCGCGAAGGCTCGCCGCCGAACCGGAAGACCCGACACGGAAACCTCCCCCTCGGTGAGGTCTCATCATTCTCTCGAGAGGATAGCACGGGGAAGGGAACGGCGCGCACGGGGAGGGTACCGACCGCCCGGGAGAGCGGATCAGCGGATCAACGTCATCCGGCGGGTTTCGCGGTAGGAGCCTGCGTCGAAGCGGCAGTAGTAGATACCGCTCGCGACCGGATTCCCCCGGTAGTCGGACCCGTCCCAGAGAACCTCGCCCGTCGTCCCCGCGGGAAACCCTTCGTCGAGAAGAAGACGGACCATCTCCCCCGCCGCGTTGTAGACCGCGATGCGCACCCGATGCGAGGCGCTCGGCGTCGAGGGGATCTCGAACGGGATCGCGGTCGTCGGGTTGAAGGGGTTCGGGCGGTTGGGGAGAAGGCGGAACGCGGGAACGCCTTCCGCCGCAGTGGCCGGAAGCTCCACCTCGATCGTCTCCCCTCTCGAGCGGTTTCCATACGCGTCGAACGCCTCCAGACAGTACTCCGCCTTTCGGTACGTCCCGAGTTCCGCCGGGAGAACATCGACGTAGACCGTGTCCTTTCCCGACGCGACCCAGACGGTCGTCCACTGCCCTCCCGGCAAGAAGCGCCGATGGAGGATGACCGTGTGCGGCGTCTCGCTCGGGTCCGCCTCCCAGAAGAGACGGATCGCTCCCTCCGCTTCGACCGCCGTTCGAAATGCCGGCGGCGGAGGCGGCGCGAGGTCCTCCGCCGTCCGGAAGCTGGCCGGGGGCGCGGCGAAGAAGAGCCCCTCGGGCGAGAGCCCGCGAACGCGATAGGAGTAAACCGTCGATGCCTGTAGATTGCGAAGCGTGTCCTGATGCGAGGTCGCGAACGCGCGGGAGAACGGCGTTGCGCGAGTCCAAACGCCTCCGGTCCCGTACTCGATCTGCCCGATCGAGAGGCGATCCGTCGACCACGCGATCACCGCGTGCGACGAGCCGATCTCCATAAGACTCCATGAGAGGACGACAGGCGCGACGGCCCCTGTGTCGGTAAGGGTCGCGAACGTGTTCCCTCCCCACACGGCGCGGTTTCCCGCGGCGTCGCGCGAAGTGATGCGGAAATGATAGACCGCGTCCGCCGCGAGGCCGGTGAGCGTGAACGCGTGGGTGAGATGATAGCCTTCCTCCTCGGCCGAATACCCAAACGTCGTGTCGGGACCGTACTCGACGAGGCTGTTCGTCGGCTCCTCGGTCGCCCAGAGAAGGACCGCGTCGCGGATGCCGGCGCGCACATGAAGTTCCCCGGCGACGCGCGGGGGGATCGTGTCCGCGGCCGCGCCGACGACGAGCGCGACGATCGACGAGCGCCCCTCGTTCCCGGCAGCGTCCATCCCCGCCGCCTGAAAGTAGAACCGCGCCCCCGTCGCGAGCCCGTGCACGTCGGCCTGATGGAGGACCACGAGGCCGGTGCTCGGCGTGGTGGAGAGGCTGACCGTCGAGTCGAGCCCGTAGCGGAGGGATCCGCGCGCCGGCTCGTCGCTGCTCCAGGTCGCGCGGATCGAACCGCCTCCGAGCTCCTGCACCGCGAACCCGTCGACCCGCGGCGCGGTCGTGTCGACCAATCCTTCGGTCGTGAACGGTTCACCGATCGAGAACGCGAGGTTCCCCGCCCGGTCCGTGCTGAGCACGCGGAAGCGATAGGTCGTCGCCGGAAGAAGACCCTCGAGGCGCGCTCGATGGGATGTCGTGCGCGTCGTGTCGAGCGCCGTCGCCCGGTCGTAGGCGGCCCCGGAGCCGTACTCGACGCGTCCATCCGCCGGCTCGTCGGTCGTCCACTCGATCTCCGCGGAGGAATCCGTGACCGCTGCGACCGCGACGCCGGAGATGACCGGCGGATCGAGGTCGACTTCCGGAGCGAGAAGGAACGTGTCCGGCGCGGAGAACGCGGTCGGTCCTCCCGTCACCCACGAGAGGACGCGGAAATGAAAGACGACGCTCGGGACGATCCCCTCGATCCGGACCGCGTGATCCTCGCGCGGGGAGGTTTCCGGGGCGCTGAACGCGCCGAACGAGGGAGCGGGGCCGTACTCGATCTGCCCGACCGCCGGCCGGTCGGTTTCCCAAGCGACGGTGACGCCGGTCGAGGTGCGTTCCTTTAGAAGAACGCCGCTGATCGCGGGGAGAGCCGGCTCCTCCCCTTCGATCGTCGTGAAGAGCGCGTCCCCGGAGGCGGCCAGGTTGCCCGACGCGTCCCTCGAGAGAACGCGGAAGTGGTACGTGGTTCCGGGAAGAAGCCCGCAGAACGTGAGACGGTGCGCGGTCACGAGCGCTTCGGCGAGAGGAGTCGCGAGCGCGTAGGGAAGCGAGAGGCCGTACTCGATCTGCGCGTCGGCCGGCTCGCTCGTCTCCCAAACGATCGTCGCGCACGTCTCGGTCGTCCCCTCGACCTGTAGACCGGAGATGACCGGGGCTTCGTGATCCCCCGTCGCGAGCGTGGCGAACGTGTGGTTCTCGGAGCTCGACTCGTTCCCCCAAGGATCGCTCGATCGGACGCGGAAGTGGAAGAGCGATCCGGGCGCCAGCCCTTCGAGCGTTCGTTCGTGTTGGTACGCGTAGGCCGCGCCCGAGGAAGAGAAGGAGCCGTACGAGGGAGTGAGCCCGTACTCGATGCGGCCGATCGACGCCTCGTCGGTCTTCCAGCGGATCGTCGCGCTCGTCGGGCCGACCGCCGCGACCTCCACCTGGTCGATCGAAGGCCCCTCCGAATCCGAGTGTGTCGTGAGCGTTTGATCCGCGCTCGAGGCGGCGCCCCCCGAAGAGGTCGTCGCGCGCGCGCGGAAATGATACGTCTCGCCCGGCGTGAGCGGCGCGAGCCGGAACGAGTGCTCGGTCGCCTCCTCCGTTCCCGCGACCGTGGTTCCGTACGTGGTGTCGAGGCCGAAGTCGATCCTCCCGAACGCGGGGACATTCGTCGAGAAGACGACGACCGCGTCCGTGTCGGAGAGGGCGGCGAGCGCGAGGCCGGAGAGGACCGGATCCTCCGAGGGGACCGGGGTCCCGGTCTGGAACGCGCGGTCCTCGGAGACCGCGAGGTTTCCCGCGGCGTCCGCCGACCGGACCTGGAAGTGATAGACCGTCGTCGGCTCGAGCCCCGAGAGGGTGAGGAGGTGGGTCGTGACGCGGGCGCTCTCCCCTATGCTCCCCAGCTCGTACGCGACGGTCTTCCCGTAGCGGACCTCGCCGTCCGCCGCTTCGTTTGTCGACCAGGCGATCCGCGCGGAGGTCGGCGTGATGTTTTGCACATGAATGTTCGAGAGGATCGGCGCGACCGTGTCCGCCGGAAGCGCGACCGAGGCGAGATTCGAGAGCGCGGACTCGTTCCCGGCCAGATCCCGCGCGCGGAGGGCGAAATAGCATGTCTCCCCCGCCGGAAGCCACCCGAAGACCCGATTCTCGGGGGAGCCCGAGGGGAGCGGCGCGAAGGTCGTGAGGCGTGTCGCCTGGATCCAATTCGCGCCGGAAATCGGGCTTCGGCTCCAGCGGAGATCGTACGAGGAGGCTTGTCCGGCGAGCGAGTCGTCGCCCACGGCGGTCCACGTGAGGCGCGCTTCCCCTGAATTCGGACCCGGTGCCGCGGCGAGATTGCCGATGCGCGCGGGGGGAAGGTTGAGCAGGACGAACGAGGAATCCCCGGTCGAGTCCCTTTCAGCGCCCGTGTAGGCGACGATCTGGAAGTGGACGGTGCTTCCCTCCGCGAGGCCGGTGAGAAGCACGGAATGCGTTCGCGTAGTATCCGGCCCCGGTGCGGTGACGAGCGAGTAAGACGCACTCGATCCGTGCCGAACGAAACCGAAGGCTCCCGGCTCGGTCTCCCAGCGAACGAGAGCGGTCTTCGTCCCGATCGAATCGACCCGAGCGTTCCGGATTTCGAGAGAAGGCGTCGGGGGCGGATCGTGGGGATCGGAGACGTCGGGAACGTTGATCGTAAGAACATTGGAGAAGGGAGAGAGGTTCAGAGCCTCGTCGAACGTGCGGAGAAGGAACGTCAGCGAGGCTCCGGGCGTGAGGCCGCCGACGACGACCGACTGCGTGGCCCCCGCTGGGCCCGGCGTGGGTTCCCCCTGAACCTCTGAGGCGGCGTTCCACCAGGAAAGGGTGTCGGCCCCCGGAGGGATCGAGCGGAAGCGGAGGTCATAACCGGCAGCGGTTCCGCTCGACCCGTTGTCCCCCGGCGCGGTCCAACGGAGCTCCACGTCGGCCGCGCGGGCCGCGCCAGTCCCCCACAGGAGCGCGGCCGCGAGCAGGGCACGGGCGATCGGAGGCACGCGGAGGCTCCCGCGCTTCCTCCTATCCCCCGCTTTCGCCCGTTGCAGACCCCGACGATGCAGGAAGCACCCCCTGACCACGATCGTAGGAAAGGATGGCTGGCCGCACCCAGTTCTAGTCCGACCCAGGAACCAGTTTGCAAGGCGTGTGCCGCGAGGGGGGATCCTCGACAGAACACCATCAAGATAACATCTTGTCGTTCCATGCGATACAAGATAGACGGGGGGGCTTACCCGCCGAGGCCCGGAAACAAGGGGGGAGACCTGTTCAGAATATTGCCAGACGGCAAAATGCTGGGCAGCCGTTGGCGAGCAAGCAGGCCCGCTGCCTGATTCAGTTCCCAGCGGATCCTCCGGAGGGCTCCTCCGCAGACCCCGCCTGATCGAGAACCGCCCGAGCCTCGGCGTTTTCGGGGTCGATCCGGAGCACCGAGCGGGCCTCGCGCACGGCTGCCTCCGGCCTCCCCGATCGTGCCAGCGAGAGAGCGAAGAGCCCGCGGATCAGAAGATTGTCCGGCTCCAATCGCTTGGCCTCTTCGAGCGCCTCCGCCGCATCGGCCGGCCGTCCGGAGGAGAGGAGGATCCCGCCTGCGTAGTAGGGAAACTGGGCATCGGCCGGAAACCAGCGGGCTCCGAGGCGCGCCGCATCGACCGCATGCGCGAGGTCTCCCCGTTCGGCGAGGGTTCGAATGACGCGCGCCAGGTCCTCCCTCTTCCCATCACTTCCCACAAGCTCCCGCGCGGCGAGACGGCGGAGGGCGGCCTTTCCGTCCCCGCGGGCGGCATCCAACTCGGCGGCGAGGAAGACGGCGTCCGCGACGCCCCCGCCCATGCG
>JAGUYC010000307.1 GCA_020061515.1 Gemmatimonadota bacterium | reverse complement strand
GGAAAGACCGGGACCGCGCAGAATCCGCACGGCGAGGACCACGCGTGGTTCGTCGCGTGGGCCCCCGCGAACCGGCCGCGCATCGTTCTTGTGGTCATCATCGAGAACGCGGGGCACGGGGGGGCGGTCGCGGCCCCCCTCGCGGGGGATCTCCTCCGGTATTATTTCGAACGGGAGAAGACGTAGCCATGCGCGCGACCCAACGACTCGTTCTTCGCGCCTTCGACTGGACCCTTCTCGGAAGCACGGTTCTTCTTCTCGTCGTCGGCTTCTTCGTTCTCTACAGCGCGAGCCGCACGTCGGGCGGGGAGGCCTCGTACCACATCCGGCAGCTCGGATGGGTCGCGATCGGGATCGTCCTTCTCGCGACCGGTTTTCTCCTCGCGCACCGATCGCTCGACGCGCTCGACTTCCTCGCGATCCCCGCGTATGTCCTCTCTCTCGCGATGCTCGTCCTCCTTCTCTTTCACCCGGGAACCGGTGTGGAGCGCTGGCTTCCGATCGGACCGGTCCGCTTCCAGCCGTCGGAGCTCGCCAAGGTGGCGCTCGTGCTCATGATGGCGCGCGTTCTCTCGAACCGGCCTCCGGAGAAGCTCGGGATGCGCCACTTCCTCGTTCCGGCGCTCGTCGCGGGCGCGCCGTTCGTCCTCGTGCTCCGCCAACCGGATCTCGGGACCGCCCTCGTCTTCGGGGCGATCCTGGTCCCGATGCTCTTCTGGGCGGGACTCCCGGAGCGCGCCCTTCTCTTTCTCCTCTCGCCCGCGGTCGGGATCCTCGCGTCCTCTCACCTTCCCGCTTGGATCCTCTTCCTTTTCATTCTTCTCGCGATCCTCCTCCTCATGCGCGCCTCGCTCGTCTTCGCCGGCGCGACGCTCGGGTTCAACATGCTGGTCGGTCTCGCGGGCCCTCTCCTCTGGAACAGCCTCAAGGACTATCAGAAGGACCGGATCCTCACGTTTCTCGATCCGAGCCACGATCCGCTCGGCGCGGGGTATCAGATCATCCAATCGGAGGTGGCGATCGGCTCGGGCGGGCTCGCGGGAAAGGGCTTCCTCGAGGGAACGCAGAAGGGACTCTCGTTCCTTCCCGAGCAGCATACGGACTTCATCTTTTCGGTGGTGGGGGAGGAGTTCGGCTTCCTCGGCTGCCTCGTCCTTCTCGTTCTCTACGCGGTCGTTCTCGGGCGCATACTCCTCGCGGCCTCGCGGACGCGGGACCGCTTCGCCTCTCTTCTCGTCGTCGGGTTTTTCGGGTATCTTTCGTTCCAGGTCGTGGTGAACGTCGGGATGACCCTCGGGCTCGTCCCGGTGACCGGGCTGCCTCTCCCGCTTCTCTCGTACGGAGGCTCTTCGATGACCACGACCCTCTTCGCGATCGGCGTCGTCCTCGGGGTGGGTCTCCGAAGACGCCGCTAGCCTAGATGATGCACGCGTTTTCGTCGCGAGGATGCGGAGCGCGTGCCGAGAGGCCGACCTGGACGAGCCGGTCCCGGAATCGTAGTCTCGGCACTACGATGAGGAAGCGGCGACGGAAGGGAGGCCTCGTAGGCCGCGATCCGCAGCCGCAGTAGGAAACGCGTGCATCATCTAGGCTAGCCGGGGAAGGAGAGCCGCGATGTTCCCGATCGTCTGCAAGATCGGTCCTCTTCCGATTCGGTCGTACGGTGTGCTCATCGCTCTCTCGTTCGCGATCGGGATCGTCCTCGCGGTACGGCGCGGGAGGGCCCGCGGCGTCGACCCGTCCCGCATGACCGATCTCTCTCTCGTGATCCTCGCGGCTTCGGTCGTCGGCGCGCGCGTGCTCTACGTGATCCCTTACTGGGAAGAGTTCGCCGCGCATCCGTGGAGCGTTTTCGAAGTGTGGCGCGGGGGCCTCACGATGTACGGCGGCCTCTTCGGCGCGATCGTCGCCTCGGCCGTCTACATGCGGATCAAGCGGATGTCGTTCTGGAAGGTGAGCGATTGCGTCGCGCCTTCCGTCGCGCTTGGGCTCGGCATCACGCGGATCGGTTGCTTCCTCAACGGATGCTGCTTCGGCGTCCCGGCCGCGTCCGGATGGGGCGTTCGCTTTCCGCCCCACTCGGCGGCCGGATCCGAGTTCTACGGCGTGCCGCTCCACCCGACGCAAATCTACGATTCCCTCGTCGGCTTCGCTCTCTTCGTCGTTCTGCTCGCCGCGGAGCGTATCGGGCGGCCGCCTTCCCGCGTCGCGGGGGAGGTCGGGAAGCCCGCGGCGCGCCCGCTCGGCGGAGAGGGCCGTCTGTTCCTTCTCTTCCTCGGGCTGTACGGCGTCTCGCGGTTCTTCCTCGACCGGATCCGCTATTACGAGGACGTCTCGACCGTGGGCATCGGCGGCGCCGTCTGGACATGGAATCAGCTCTTCAGCGTCCTTCTCTTCCTCTTCTCGGCGGTCCTCTTCTGGTGGAGGGGGCGAAGGGGATGATCGACTCCGAAACGCGCGTTCTCGGCGTGATCGGCGATCCGGTCGCCCGGAGCCTCTCCCCCGCGATCCAGAACGCGGCGCTCGAACATTATCGTCTGAATGCTCGGTATTTCGCGTTTCAAGTGAATCGAGGGAGCCTCGGGGGGGCGGTGGACGCGGTCCGCGCGCTCGGGATGCCCGGCCTCAACGTGACGATTCCGCACAAGGAAGCGATCCTCCCCCTTCTCGATCGTCTCGGAGATGAGGCGGCTCGCACGGGGGCGGTGAACACGGTGGTGCGTCGCGGCGGGGCGCTCGAAGGAGAGAACACGGACGTGCTCGGGTTTCGCGAAACGCTCCGGCGCATCCGCGCGCGCGGGATGCGGACCGCGCTTCTTCTCGGGAAGGGGGGCGCGGCGCGCGCGGCGTTCTTCGTTCTCAAGGAAGAGGGCTTCGAGGAGATCCTCGTCGCGGGCCGGAAGCTCGCGCTCGGGAAGAAGATGGTGGAGAGCTTGGGGGGAGAGACGGTCGGCCGGGCGATCCCGTGGGACCGGAGGGAGGAGACCGAGGCGGATCTTCTCGTGAACGCGACGCCCCTCGGCATGGAACCGGGCGATCCTCTTCCTCTCTCCGCGCGGGTGGTGAGGAAGGCGAAGGGGGTTCTCGACCTTGTCGTGCGCCCGCGCGGGACGCGGCTCGTCGCGCTCGCCCGGTCGTACGGCATTCCGGCCGAGGAAGGGTCGGCGATGCTGATCGCGCAGGGGAGAGAGTCGTTTCGTCTCTGGTTCGGAAAGACCCCGCCCATTTCGGTGATGGAGGGGGCGCTTCTCGCCGCCGCGGGAGCGGGGGGGCGCTCGGAGAACGGCCGTGCCTCTTCGAAACGCGGGCGGGCGGGCGAAACGCGCGTTGCGCCGTCCGACGACGAGGATCGGCGATGAAGGGAAGCGGGTTCCGCTTCGGGGGAGGGATGGGGAGTGTGGAAGGCGGTTCTCGATCTTCTTTTTCCGCCGCTTTGTCTCCGGTGCGGGGAGAGGCTCGGGGCGGAGGAGCGGCTCGTCTGCGAAACGTGCTGGGACCGCGCGAGGCGCGAGGACCGGAGGCCGATTCTTCAGGGCGAAGACGGCGCCGGGGATGGGGAGAGCGGACCGGTCGTCCGCGCGAGGAGTGCGAACGTTTGGAACGAAACGCTCGGCGAGATCCTGCATCGCTTCAAGTATGGAGGTTTCATCCTTCTTGGGGAGAGGCTCGCCCGGGGGATGGCGGGGACGATCGCCTCGGACCCGGCGCTTCGGCGCGTGGACCTTCTCGTCCCGGTCCCGCTGACGCGCGCGCGCGCTTCGGAGAGGGGCTTCAATCAGTCCGCCGTTCTCGCGAGCCACGTCTCGCTCCTTCTCGGGATTCCGGTCGCGGAGCGTGCGGTCCGGCGCGTCGGACGCTCGCGTTCGCAGACGAAGCTCACTCCCGAGGGGCGAAGGCGGAACGTGCGGGGGGTCTTCCGCGTTCGGGATCCCTCGGCGGTGCGCGGGAAACG
>JAGUYC010000257.1 GCA_020061515.1 Gemmatimonadota bacterium | reverse complement strand
GACCCGGCGGTCGCCGAGCGTTTCCCGGACGTCCTCCAGAAGCGCCGCCACGCGCTTCGGCGACTCGTGGAGGAGGATCGTCCTCCGCTCGCTTCGAAGCGCGCGAAGCGCGTCGCGCCGTGCGCCCGCGCGGTTCGGAAGATATCCTTCGAACACGAAGGAACCGGAGGGAAGGCCGGAGGCGACAAGCGCCGCGACAAACGCGCTCGGACCCGGAACGGGAACGACCGCGAAGCCGCGTTCCACGGCCACGCGCACGAGCCGCTCCGCCGGATCGGAGATCCCCGGATTCCCGGCGTCCGAGACCACCGCGACGCTCTCCCCGCGCGCGAGCATCGCGAGAAGCTCCGGAATCCGCTTCGCTTCGTTGTGGGCATGAAACGAGAGCATCGGCGCCCGGACGCCGATCCTCGCGAGGAGGAGACCGGTTCTTCTCGTGTCCTCCGCCGCGATCCGCGAAACGCTCTCCAGCGTCTCCTTCGCGCGCGGCGAGAGATCGCCCATGTTCCCGATCGGCGTTCCGACGAGGAAGAGCGTTCCTGGCGCCGGCCGATCTTCCTTCAAGGGAGCCTCCCCCTTACGAGAGCGCCTTCGACAGGAGAGCGCAGGCCTCTTCTACTTGATCCTTCGATACATCAAGATGCGTGACGAGACGAAGACGCCCCGGACCGATCGCGAGGAAGAGGACGCCTTTCTCCCTCATCTTCTCGACAATTCCCGTCTCGCCGAGCGGATGATCCCGCACGTCCGCGATGACGATGTTCGTCTGAACGGTCGCGAGGTCGACCCGAATCCCGCGAAGCCCGTTCAAGGTCCGGGCGAGGAGCCGCGCGTTCTTGTGATCCTCGGCGAGCCGATCGACGTGATGCTCGATCGCGTAGAGCCCCGCCGCCGCGAGGACGCCTGCCTGCCGCATGCCGCCTCCGAGCATCTTCCTGGTCTTCCGCGCGCGCGCGATGAACTCCTTCGTCCCTGAGACGAGAGACCCGACCGGAGCGCCGAGTCCCTTCGAGAGACACACGGAGACCGAGTCGGCGGAGGCGGCGTACTTCGCCATCGGGATCTTCGAGGCGGCCGACGCGTTCCAGAGGCGCGCGCCGTCGAGATGAACGCGGATCCCCCTCTCCCGGCACGCGGCGCCGATCCGCCGCATCTCCTCGATCGGATAGATCGTTCCCCCCGCCCGATTGTGCGTGTTCTCCATGCAGACGAGGCGCGTCCGCGGATGGTGGAGGTTCGACGGGCGGATCTTCTCGATCATCTGTTCGAGGGTGAAGGATCCAGCCGCCGTCGGGATCGTCCGGAACTGAAGCCCGCCGAACGCCGCCGAGGAGGCGCTCTCGTAGTTGAAGACGTGCGCCCCCTCCTCGGCGATCACCTCGTCTCCCCTCTCGGTGTGCGTGAGGACCGCCGTCGTGTTCGCCATCGTTCCGCTCGGCACGAGGAGCGCGTCCTCCTTTCCGAGAAGGGAGGCGACGCGCTCCTGCAGGCGATGGATCGTCGGGTCCTCGTCGAAGACGTCGTCCCCCACCTCCGCCCGCGCGATCGCCTCGCGCATGCCGGCGGTCGGCTTCGTGACCGTGTCGCTCCGAAGATCGATCATCCGCTCACTCCTTGTCGAACGCCGGACCGGGAACCCGGAGATCCCCTTCACGGCGCGTCCATCGTTCACGGTCGAAGTACTCGAGAAGAGGGACCGCGTACTTTCGGCTCACCCCGGTCTTCTCCTTGAAGTCGCTCACCGAAAGAGCGCCCTTCTCGCGGAGGACGCCGCTGAGGAGCGACCGAATCTCGTCGATCTCCGCGGTCCGGTAGAGGAGCCCCGGCGCCACCTTGACGATTCGGCCGAGCCGCGCGAGAAGATCGAGAACCGCCTGGAGCTCCTTCGGCTCTACGCGCGCCTCCTCGGCGATCTGCGCGGGGAGCGGAGGGGCCAGGCGGTGCGTTTCGAGGATCCCCTCCACGCGCTCCGCGAGAAGCCGGAACTTCTCGGGGAGCGCCCCCCCGCCCGCGAGAACCATCTCCCCGCGGACCGTCGCGCGCCCCGCCTCCGCCATCTCGCCGAGAAGAACCTGGAAGAGCGAAAGATCGACCTCTCGAGAAAGTGTTCTTCGAATTTCCTCGCGGGGAATGCCCGCACGAAGCGGATCGCGCGCGGAGACCTGCTCCATCCGCTCCTCGATCTCCCGCTTGAGCGAAGAGGCGATCTCTTCGAGAAGAACGCCCGCGCCGAGGAAGCGGATCTCTCTCGCCTTCTCGAGCGCGCGGAGCTCATCGAGCGCTTCCCCCTCAAGGACTTGAAGCCGCCTCGCGATCTCCGCGACCGGGACCGTCCCCTTCCCGGACGAGCGAAGGATCGAACGGATCATCTCCGGGCGGTCCCCGGCCTCGGACACGGCGAGGAAGCCAAGGTCGGTCCGTCCGGCGCCCTTGCGCTTCGAGGGGTTCGCGTCGAGCACCGTCCCGCCGCCGATCGTCCGCGCGGGGGAGTAGGTGCGGACGATGAACCGGTCGCCGCGCGCCACCACGACGGGCCCTTCCAAGCGGATCTGGACAAACGACTCGGAGCCGGGCGCCATCGTCTCCGATTCAAGAAGAACGACCCGCCCGAGGATCTCGGCGGCGCCGTGATGGAAACGGATCCGCTGGCGGTTTCGGATCGCCTTCGCCGAGGGAGCGAGCGAGAAGCGCGCGTCGATCATGTGCGTCGGGAGAAGAACTTTCGGCGAGACGAGGACGTCCCCCCGCACGACCTCCTCGCGCGAGACCCCATGCAGGGCAAGCGCGCTCCGTTGGCCGGGCCGCGCCTCCTCGACCTCTTCGCTGAAGACCTCGACCTTTCGAATACGAACTTCCGTTCCGCGCGGAAGGATCTCGAGCCGGTCGCCCACGCACGCGCTTCCCGACCAGACCGTCCCGGTCACGACGGTCCCGAAGCCGCGCGAGGAGAAGACCCGATCGACCGGCTGGCGGAAGAAGCCCGGATCGGGGCGGGCGGGGGCTCCTTCGAGAACGCGAACCAGCGTGCGCGCGACCTCCTCGAGCCCTTCCCCGGTGACCGCCGACGCGGCGAGGATCGGCGCTCCCTCGAGCGTCGTCCCGCGAAGCGTCTCCTCCACCTCCTCGCGGACCAGCTCGATCATCTCCTCGTCCACGAGGTCCGACTTCGTGAGAATGACGACCCCCGCGCGCACCCCGAGATAATGAAGAATCTCGAGATGCTCCGAGGTTTGCGGCATCACCCCCTCGTCGGCGGCGATCGTGAAGAGGACCGCGTCGATCCCGCCGACGCCCGCCAGCATGTTCTTCACGAAGCGCTCGTGGCCGGGGACATCGACGACCGCCGCGCGCACGCCGCCGGGAAGATCGATCGGAGCGAAGCCGAGATCGATCGAGATCTCCCGCTCCTTCTCCTCCGGAAGGCGGTCGGTGTCGACGCCGGTGAGAGCCTTGACGAGCGCGGTCTTCCCGTGGTCGATGTGGCCGGCCGTTCCGACGACGCGGCTGATCCTCACCGGCGCACCCTCCAGATCCGCGCGCCGGCGCCGGAGAGCTTCTCGTCGATCCGCTCGTAGCCGCGGTCGATGTGGTAGATGCGCGAGACCTCGGTGGTCCCTCGAGCGACGAGCCCGGCGAGGATGAGCGCGGCGCTCGCGCGAAGGTCGCTCGCCATCACGTGTGCGCCGGTGAGCGCGCCGACCCCGCGCACGATCGCCCGGTTCCCCTCGACGCGGATCGATCCGCCGAGCCGGCAAAGCTCCGGGACATGCTTGAAGCGGTCGGGGAAGATCGTCTCGATGATCTCGCTCGTCCCCTCCGCGAGGAGAAGGAGCGCCATGAGCTGCGCCTGCATGTCGGTGGGGAAGCCCGGATACGGCGCGGTCTCCACCTCGAGGGGACGGAGCGGTCCGCGGGAGCGCACGCGGATGTCGGTCTTGTTCACATCGATCTCGACCCCCGCCTCGCGAAGCGCCGCGAGCACCGCCTCGTTGTGGGCCGGCTCCGTGTCGCGAAGAAGAAGATCGCCGCCCGTGAGCGCGCCCGCCACGAGGTAGGTTCCGGTCTCGATCCGATCCGGAATGACGCGCGCGTCCGCCGGGTGCAGCTCCCGCGCCCCCTCGATCACGAGCTTCTCCGTCCCGACCCCCTCGATCCTCGCTCCCATCGCGCAGAGGAACTCGCAAAGCGAGGTGATCTCCGGCTCGCGGGCGACGTTGAAGATCGTCGTCGTCCCCTCGGCGAGAACGGCGGCCATCACGGCGTTCCCTGTCGCGCCGACCGACGAGAACGGGAAGCGGATCTCCGCCCCGCGAAGCGGCGCGCCGATCGCGTCGATGACGCCGTGGTCGAGGCGGATCACGGCCCCGAGAGCCTCCATCGCCTTCAGGTGGAAATCGATCGGGCGCGGGCCCCACGCGCATCCGCCGGGGAGGGAGACGCGCGCGTGCCCGAAGCGCGCGAGAATGGGGCCGAGCACATAGACCGAGGCGCGCATCGTGCGGACGAGCTCGTAGGGCGCTTCGTTCGGGACCGATTCGCGCGAGTCGACGAGGAGCGCGCTCCCCTCGCGGACGACGCGGACCCCGAGCGTGCGAAGGAGCGTCGTCAAGGTCGCGACGTCGCTGAGCACCGGCACATTCTCCAGCCGGTAGGTTCCCGGCGCGAGGATCGTCGCGCAAAGAATCGGAAGCACCGCGTTCTTCGATCCCGAGATCCGCACCTCGCCGGTGAGCTTCGCGCCCCCCTCGATCCGAAACGCGTCCACTTGCCCGACCTCCTTCTACTCAACCGAACCCGCGATCGCGGAGAGCACGCGCGTCCTTCCCGCGTAGTCCTTCTCGAGCAACGCCCCGGCGAATCGCCCGTCCGCCTCGACGAGGCGCCGGGCTCCCTCCGCGATCGCATCGCTCACCTCGAGGAGGAGCATCCCGCCGCTCGCGAGCGCGATCGAGGCGGCGGGAACGAGCGCGCGGTACGCGTCGAGTCCGTCCTCCCCTCCTCGCAGCGCCGCGCCGGGATCGTGCTCCCGCACCTCGATGGGGAGCGTCTCCATCTCCGCCGCCGTCACGTAGGGCGGGTTCGAGACGACGAGCGCAATCCTTC
>JAGUYC010000289.1 GCA_020061515.1 Gemmatimonadota bacterium | reverse complement strand
GACGCTCTTCCGATCTGGGAACGAGGACTTCGCGCGCGCGGTCCGCGCGATCACGGAAAAGCGCGGGGCGGACATCGTGATCGAGCACGTCGGCGCGGCGACCTGGGAGGGTAGCCTTCGCTCGCTCGCGAGGCACGGAAGACTCGTCACGTGCGGCGCGACGTCCGGCCACGAGGTCGCGCTCAACCTCCGCGTCCTCTTCTTCAAGTCCCTCAGCCTCCTCGGATCGACGATGGGAAGCAAAGGCGAGTTTGCTTCAATCGTGAAGCACTTCGAGGAGGGACGGCTTCGTCCGATCGTCGACCGCGTGCTTCGCCTCGGCGAGATCCGCGAGGCGCACCGGCTTCTGGAGTCGCGCGAGGTGTTCGGAAAGATCGTCCTCGTGCCTTGAACGATCGACGAGAGAAACGAATCGAAAGCGGAAGTCGCGCGCGATCAACCCACCTTGCCGTCCTCGTCGATGTCGATGCCGTGCATCTCCTCGATCTTCTTCACGAGCGCGCGTATCGTCTCTTGCGTCGCTTGCAGCCGGTTCTCGAGATCGAGAACCCGGTCCTCGACCGAGTCGGACTTCCGCTTCTGACCGTACAGGAGCCCCGTCTGGAGGATCTCCCATAGAACGCCCATCGTGCACCTCGTTTCCTTGATGTTCCCTGATTCGCCGAAAGACGCCGAACGGCCTTCGATCCCTATCGTATCGCATTTCGTGGAGAGAGAGGCGACCCTCTGCTATCCTTGCGCCGTGGGCACAAACGAAGCCGCTCGCGGCATCACGGACATTCATATCCACGTGCAGCCGCTCGCCGAACTCCGCCCCGGGGTGGAGGAAGCGATCCGCCGGGAAGGGGAGGGGCATCTCGAATTTCTTCGGCGGATCGAGGAGGACCCCTCGCTTCTTCTCGCGGAGATGGACCGAGCGGGGATCGAGCGGGTCGGGCTCGTGAACGACGTGAGCCCGGACGTCACAGGTTTCACCGAGGCGTCGAACGACTTCTCGCTCCGCTACGCCGCCGCGGACCGCGCCCGTCTTCTCCCGATCGCCGGCATTCACGCGCTTCGCGTGCGCGACCCGGAGGGGACCGTCGACGGCTTCATCGAGTCCGGTTTCGTCGCGCTGAAGATTCACCCGCCGCATCAAGGATACGCGGCGAACGCGTATCTCGGCGATCTCGAGGCGCTCGGGCGGATCTATCGCCGCGCGGAGGAGCGCCGCTTCCCCGTGATGATCCACACCGGGACGAGCGTCTTCCCTGGGGCGCGAAGCCGTCTCGGGCATCCGATCGACGTGGACGACGTCGCGGTCGACTTCCCGCGCCTTCCGATCCTTCTCGCGCACGGAGGACGGCCTCTCTGGTACGACGAGGCGTTCTTCGTCGCGCGCCGCCACCCGAACATCGTTCTCGATCTTTCGGGGATCCCGCCGAAGAAGCTCGCCGAATGCTTCCCGCGCCTCCCCGACCTCGGCGACCGCGTTCTCTGGGGGAGCGACTGGCCGGGGCCCGGCGTGCGCGACTTTCGCACGAACATCGACCAGTTCCTCGCGCTCCCGTTCCCGGACGAGTGGAAGGACCGCGTTCTTCGCGCGAACAGCCTCGCGCTCTTCCCCGCCTGAGAGTGCCTTCCGCGCACGAAACCCGCCGGCTCCCGATCGCGTAGACGGAGTTGTTCGCTGAAAACACCCGGGCGGAGCGCCTTCGCAAGCGGCTTGGATCGGACGCCCGCGCGGCCTACAATGTCGGGGTCTTTCGCAATCGGTTTTCATCCCCCCGCGCCGCGGCATCCCCGCGCGCCGGACTGGAGGTGCACGGAATCATGCGTAGAATGCCGGTCGTCTTCGGGCTCGTGTTCGCCTGCGCGTGGAGCGCTCCCGCTCAGATTCGATCTCCCCTCCTCGGTTACCACGGGCAAACCGCGTACATCCCGCAATCCCCAAGCGTGAGCGGAGGAGCGGTCGGCGCCTACGCGAACCCGGCCTCGTGGGCGACGAGCGGGGAGGGCGAGTTCGCGTACTGGTGGGACGATGAGAGCATCGAGAAGGGGAAGCTGGACAACTGGGGGCTCTCGTTCGGGAAGGGTCTCGGGTTCGCGATGCAGAGGAGCCTTCTCGAGGACGGGGAGGGAACGTTCGGCCTCTACGACTTCCAGCTCGGCGTCGCCGGCGGCGATCGCCGCGCCCACTTCGGCGCGGCGTGGCGTTTCGCGGGGGAGAACGCCGGGCGCGCGGGACGCGAGAAGGCGTTCGTCGCGGGGACGGTCCTTCGCCCGAACCCGCGTCTCTCCTTCGGTCTCTCGGGGGTCTTCTCGTCGGAATCGGAGAGAAGCCTCGGGATCGCCGACTTCGGGATTCGCCCCCTCGCGAAGCCGTGGATCACCCTCTTCGGCGAGTACTCGATGACCGATGCCGACCGGCTCGAGGACGGCTTCTGGGGCGCCGGGTTCGAGCTTCGTCCCTGGCGCGGACTTCATTTGGGAATGAAGTTTCGCGAGGCGGAAGACGGCGATCCGACCTACAGTCTGAACCTCGGCCTCACGATCGACGGAAGCGGATTCCATGTTCTTCCCGCGTACGACCAGGACGACGAGCTCGGTACGACCACGTACCTCGTCCGGACGAACCCGCCCTACCGAGGGCTCCCGCTCGCGAACGCCGCGCGAAAGCTCTTCGGCAAGAAGTCCTACGCCAGAATCGATCTCGAGGACAAGACGATCGCGTATCAGAAGGCGCTCTGGTTCGACAAGGAGAGGGTCGCCTGGATCGATCTCGCCCGCACGCTCGATCGGATCCGCGAGGAGGATGCTCTTCGAGGAGTCGCCGTCAACCTCGCCGGGACGCGGATGTCCCCGTCGATCGCCTGGGAGTTCCGGGAGAAGCTCGACGAGATCCGGAGGTCCGGAAAAGAGGTCGTCGTGCACATCGATCGGGGAGGGAACATCGAGTATTCCGTCGCGTCGGTCGCCGACCGGCTCAGCATGGATCCGCAGGGGCAGCTTCTTCTTCCCGGCCTTGCGCTCCAGCGAACCTACATGCGCGGCCTTCTCGACAAGCTCGGCATCGGCGTGGACGAGTGGAGGTTCTTCACGCATAAATCGGCTTTCGAGGCGCTCTCGCGGAAGGATATGTCCGACGCGGACCGCGAGCAGCTCGGGCGGCTCGTCGACGTCGTCTACGAAACCCTGAGGGACGGGGTCTGCCGAGGAAGAAACCTGACGCCCGCCGCGTACGACCTCCTCGTCAACGAGGACGCGATGTTCACCGCGGCAAGGGCGTTCGAGAAGGGGCTCGTCGACACGGTGGCGCGATGGGACGCTCTCGGGGATTGGCTGAAAGAGAACCGCGACGGCGCCCGCCTCGCCGCCGGCTCCGGCCTCCCTGAGGAAAGAATCTTTCCGGATGAACCTTGGGGGCGCCCGCCGACGATCGCGCTCGTCTACGCGCTCGGCGAGTGCGCGATGGACACGGGGATCCGCGGAAGGGCGACCTCGAAGCACATGCGCGGTCTCGCGAAGAAGGGAGACGTCGCGGCGGTCGTTCTTCGAGCCGACTCGCCCGGCGGGGACGCTCTTCCGAGCGATCTCGTCGCCGAGGCGACGCGCAAGATCAAGGAGAATGAGAAGCCGGTCGTGGTGAGCCAGGGGGACGTGGCGGGCTCCGGAGGCTACTGGATCAGCATGGACGGCACCAAGATCCTCACGACCCCCTTCACGATCACGGGTTCGATCGGCGTCATCGGCGGATGGCTCTGGGATGAGGGGGTCGGGGAGAAGACCGGTTTCTCGGCGGACGGCGTGCAGCGCGGCGACCATTCCGATCTCTTCACCGGAATCCGGTTCCCGATGCTCGGTCGGCTCCCCACCCGAAACTTGACGGATGAAGAACGAGAGACGATCCGCACGCTCTTCATGGAGCTCTACGAGGGCTTCGTCTCCAAGGTGGCCGCCGGGCGCGGGATGACCGAGGCCGAGGTGCGGCCGATCGGCGAGGGGCGCATCTGGATGGGAGAGGACGCGATCGAAAGGAAGCTCGTCGATCGGATCGGCGGTCTCACCGACGCGATCGCGGAGGCGAAGGCGCTCGCGGGGATCGATCCGGAAGCCGAGATCATTCTCGCCGAGTACCCGGAGCGGCCGCGCTTTCGAATGCCGAAGATGGGGGGAGGCCCGCTCGAGCTTCTCCTCTCGCCGTTCGCGAAGGCTTCCGCTTCCGGAAGCGAGGAGGACTACGACTTTCTCTATCTTCGCTCGCTGGCCGAGAGGAAGGGAGCGCCCCTTCTTCTCACGCCTCCCGAGACGATCCCGGAGGGTTGGCGTACGGCGCACGAGTAGAACGCGTCGATTCGACGGCGAGACCCTTTGACCGCGCCGATCGGTTCGTGGTAACCTAAATCATGCACACGTTTCCCACTGCGGCTGCGGAGTGCTGCCTGCAAGGCCTCCCTTCCGTCGCCGCTTCCTCAGCAGGGACCCGTGGCGCGCTTGGATCTTGTCGCGACGGTCAGGAGCGACAAGTCGTAGCGCGCCGGGGAGGGGCCGGGGCTACGCTTCCAGGAGCGGCTCGTCTAGGTCGGCCTCTCGGCTCGCGCTCCGCATCCTCGCGACGAAAACGCGTGCATCATCCAGGTTCGAGTTCTTGCATTCTCGGAGGTTCCTTTCTTATCGGGGTGGCGAAACGCACATGAACCCGTCGGCGCGCGGCCAGGGACCGTCCGGATTCGAGCGCGAATGGGCGGCGCTCCTCCAAACGCTTCTTCATCACCCTTCATCGAACGCCCGCGAGGAGCTCGCGCGGGTCTCTCTTCGCTATCTGCGCTCGTTTCTTCGGTCAAACCGAAACGGCTCGGCGCATCTCTTTCGCGGGGAGTTCCTCGAGGCGGTCGACGGGGCCGCCGACCGCGCGGTGAGCCTTCTCCTCCGGGAGCGGCGGGAAGCGGGCACGTCCTACCCGTTTCTCGCGAGGGGGCTCGACGGCGTGCGGCGCGCGCGAGGAGGAAATGAAGAGGCGAGCTCGAAACCGCCCGCGCGCGCGTT
>JAGUYC010000108.1 GCA_020061515.1 Gemmatimonadota bacterium | reverse complement strand
GACCGCGTCGGTCCGGTCGACGAGGGAACGCTCGCGGCCAAGGTCTCCGCGTGCTTCCACGGCCCAGTCGACACGCTCTTCGTGCCGGCGGAGCAGCACGTGAAGGCGGAGAGGATCGCCCGCGCGCTCGAGGAGCGGCATCCGAATCGCCGTCTTCGAATCCGCGGCGTCTCGAATCTCCTCGATCTCTGGAGAGACCCGAACGCGGTCGAAGAGGCGCCGCGGAGCGCGCGGGAGCGGGCCGCGGTCCATGCGAAGCGCTTCGTGATGAGCCGGCGTCTCGTCGGCATCGCGGCGCTCGCCGTTCCTCTTCTCGTTTTCTTGATCGTTCAACAGTTGGTTTTCGAGAGGAATCTTCCGGTCTCCGCGCGATGGGAGGGGGATCGGATCGTCGCGGCGAACGCGCACGGAAGGGACACGGTGGTCTTGGAGGGTCGGCTTCTGCGCCCGGACGTCGTCGAAAACTGCACGTTCGACAAGATCGGAACGCGACTCGCGCTCTTGGATCTCGACGGGGACGGCAAGAACGAGATCGCGGCGATGTACCGGGGGAACCCGACCAAGACCGACCGCTTCGCCGCGTTCGACAGGAACGGGAGGCGTCTCTGGGACCACTCGGCCGCAACGCTCGGCCTCGCCGACGGCGCGTCCCGCCCCGACATGCAATGGCTCGCGTTCTACTCCGGGACGCGCGTGAGCGGCTCGCTCGCTCTCGTCGCCACGCGGCGCGTGCCCCCCCGCGCGCTCGCCTTCGTCGATTGGGTCGATGGCGCGACGGGGAAGCACTTCGGCATGTTCCGGAACGAGGGGCACATCGAGGGGGTCTACGCCGCGGCTGTCGGGGATCGTTCGGATCCGGCGTTCTTCCTCTCCGCGACAGACAACGAAACAGGAATGGGGCTTCTCTCCCTGGTTCGTGTGTCCAACCTGCGGCCCCCGGAGAGACCTCCGCGCGCGGAAGATGTCCCCTCGCTCGCGGATCCGAAGAGCTTGGAGAAGGGGCTCGTCGTCGCGATTCGATTGCCGCTCGATTCCTTCTCTAACACACGCGCGCACGCGCGCGAAGTAGTCGAGGATCGCCCGGGCGTGTTCCGCGTTTCCGTGGCGGGCGGAGGCGAGTCGGGACAGCGCATGGACGAGCGGTGCGTTCTCTACACGCTCGACTTCGCGAATCCGGGGAATCCGATTCTCGAAAGCATTCAGTTCACAGACGCGTACCGAACGATCATCGTCAAGACCCACCCGGGGACGAGCGATGCGGATCTCGAAGTCGAGCGGGAGCGGCTCGCGGGCGAGATCCGCCTCCTCGCCGCCGAAGGATGGCGTCCGGTCGAAAGAGCACCGTCGGAGCCGAACTGATCGCCGGCGTTCCGCCGCGCATGAAGCGCTTCCGTCTTCCTGCCCCGTTTTTCTTTCTGAACAGCATCCGCTCGGAGCCTATTCCTCTCGCGGGATGTGCGGGGGAGAGCGAGGTGCGCCGAATGAGGGAGCGGGGCAACGGGCCGGGCGCCGGGCGGATGGGGAGCTCGGGCGGGGTCGCGGGCATGAGAGGCTTACGGTTCATCGGTCTCGAGCCGGGAGACACGCGGGAGCGTCTCTTCGCTCTTCTCGGGACTCCGCCCCCCGACCGAATCCGGGTCAACGAGGAGACCAAGCGGGTTCTCATCTGCTTTCGCATGCAGGGAGCCTGCTCCGAGAGCATCGGCGTGATCTGCGACGCGGAGTCCGAGCGGATTACCTACATCTCCGTTCTCGCCGACGCCGAGGGAGACGGCCGCGCGCTCAAGGAGTTCCTCGCGGCGCGAGGCGTCTTCGAGCCGCTCCTCGACTTCATCGGCAAGCGTCCCCGCGATCTTATGGAGGCGTTCGGGACCCCCGCGGGGGGACCCCCCGAGAGCGCCTATCGGTACGAGCGAAGCGGGAGCACTCTCGCGTTCGAAACGTTCGAGCCGGGCGGCGGACGGATCCACCGGATCAGCGTCTACTGGCATGACCCGCATGCCTGAGCGCGCCCGCCTCTTGTTGTTTCCGCGGGCCGTCTCGACTAGACTCAACCCGACAGTGAAGATGGTGTAAAGATGGTGACAGACACCATCTTCCCGAATGGTGTCTGTCGCCATTTCCTTCGAGCGTCTCTTCCGGGGAAGGATCTTGAGAAAGTTGTCCCGCGCGGCGAAGCGCGAGCGGTTCTGGCTGAACGGGCGGTTCGTGAGCGAGTCGGGCGCGAGGGTGTCCGTTCTCGACCGGGGAGTCCTCTACGGGGACGCGCTCTACGAGGTCGTCCGCTTCTATGGCCGGAAGATCTTCTTGCTCGATGATCATCTCGACCGTCTTTTCGACGAGGCGGAGGCGATCGCTCTCCCGAAACGTTTCGAACGTAAAGCGATTACGCGCGCGGTGTGCGGTCTCGTCGCGCGCTCGGAGAAGCCGGACGGGCTCGTGCTTCTCCAGTGGACGCGCGGGGAGGGTCCTCGAAGGCTCGCGCCGCCCCCCGGCCTTCGAGGAACCGTCTTCGCGATCCGGTTCGATCTCCCAACGATCCCCGCCGCGCTCCGCCGGCGCGGGGTCAACGTGATCACCCTTCCGGACGAACGCTGGCTCTCGACGCACATCAAGAGCACGAACCTCCTCGCGAGCGTTCTCGCGAGAAAGAAAGCGGACGAGGCGGGAGCGTACGAGGCGGTGCTTCACCGCGGCCGCGGCCCGCGCGCGCGGATCACGGAGGCGACCTCCTCGTCGTTCTTTCTCGTGAAGCGCGGACGGCTCGTCACGCCCGCGGTGCGCGGCCTCCTTCCCGGGATCACCAGAAGCGTCGTCCTCGCCGTCGCGCGGAAAGAGGGGATTCCGATCGAGGAGAGGACGGTCCGGCTTGGCGAGATCCGGAACGCGGACGAGGCGTTCCTCACCGCCACCTCGGCGGAGGTCCTTCCGATCGGCCGCGTGAACGGCGCGCCGCTTCGTCATCCGGCGCCCGGTCCGGTCACGAAGAGGCTCGGGCGCGCCTTCGCCCGTTTTCGTGGGCGGGTTCTCGCTGGGACGCCGCGAGTGGCCCCCGCGTAACCTCTTTCTCCACAAGTTGTTGTGCGGCCGCGCCCGGCCTTCGGAGCCCTTCCGCGCCGGTCTGGACAGGGCGCGACCTCTCGGGCATACTCCCCGGGAAACACGCTCTCCTCGCCCGCCGGCCGCGCTCCCCCTCGATGTCGACACGCGGTGCCCGTGAGGAGAGAAGCCGCGCCTCGAAGGCGCACGATCGAACGCATGAACATCGTTTATGTGTCATCCGAAGTCGAGCCGTTCGCCAAGACCGGAGGTCTGGCCGACGTCGCGGGCGCTCTTCCCCTCGCGTTCGCCCGGAAAGGGCACCGGGTGACGGTGATCCTTCCCTACTACGGCGTCGTGAAGAAGAAGGGGCTTCCGATTCGTCCCGCCGAGCGAACCATCCGCGTGCCGATGGGGCGGAGCGAGGAGACCGGGCGGATCTTCGAGTCGCCGATGGAGGGGGAGAGCCGCTTTCTGCTCGTGGAGCATCCCGGCTACTACGAAGCCGGAGAGGGGCTCTACGGGACGCCGGAAGGGGATTATCCGAACAACGCCGCCCGCTTCGCTTTCTTCTGCAAGGCGGCGGCGGCGATCGCCGAGGGGATCGGGAAGAAGGCCGACATCGTCCACTGCAACGACTGGCAGACCGGGCTTCTTCCGGCGTACGTCGGGCGGGCGCGCGGCTCGGCCTCCGTCTTCCGCGACTCGCGCAGCGTCTTCACGATTCATAATCTCGCCTATCAAGGATTGTTCCCCGCGGAGGGTTTCGGCCTCACCGGTCTTCCGGAGAATCTCTTCCGCCCCTACGGGGGGATCGAGTTCTACGGGAAGGTCGGCTACCTCAAGGCGGGGATCGTCTTCGCCGACGCGATCACGACGGTGAGCCGCCGGTACGCCGAGGAGATCCGGTCCCCCGAGTTCGGAGCGGGATTGGAGGACCTTCTCGACTCGCGCGCCGACCGTGTCTTCGGGATCCTGAACGGGATCGACACCGGCGTGTGGAACCCGGAGACCGATCCGCACATCGCGGCGCGTTACTCGGCCGCCAAGCTCGACGGGAAGAAGAAGTGCAAGGAAGCGCTTCAGGAGGAGTGCGGGCTTCCGGTCGATCCGCAGATCCCTCTCGTCGGGATGATCACGCGCCTCGCCGACCAGAAGGGGCTCGATCTCGTCGTCGATGTTCTTCCGCGCCTTCGGCGCGTGAAGTTCCAGCTCGTTCTTCTCGGGACCGGCGACGAGAGGTACCACAGGATCTTCCGCGGGCTCGCCGGGAAAATGAGAGGGAAGGTGAGCGTTCACCTCAAGTTCGACGATGCGCTCGCGCATCGGATCGAGGCGGGCTCGGACATCTTTCTCATGCCCTCGCGCTACGAACCGTGCGGGCTGAACCAGATGTACAGCCTTCGGTACGGGACGGTGCCGATCGTCCGCGCCACCGGAGGGCTCGCGGACACCGTGGTCGACCACAACGAGGAGACGGCCGGCGCGGGGACCGCGAACGGCTTCCGGTTCGAGGAGGCGACGGCGGAAGCCCTCGAGGGAGCGCTTCGGCGCGCGTTCGCTCTCTTTCCCAAGCGGCGCGCGTGGCTCCGGCTCGTCCGAACCGGAATGGCCGCGGACTTTTCCTGGGAACGGAGCGCCGCCGAGTACGAGACACTCTTCAAGAGGCTCCTCGCGGAGCCGGCCCCGGCCACCGGGTAGAAACGGGCGACACGGAATGAAGACGATCCGCTTCGCGCTCGCGCTCCACGCGCACCAACCGACCGGGAACTTCGATCACGTGTTCCGCGAGGCGCACGACAAATCGTATCTCCCCTTTCTCGACGAGGTGGAGAAGCACCCCGCGGTTCCCTTCACGCTCCACTACAGCGGGATCCTTCTCGAGTGGTTCGAGATGAACGCGCCCGAGTACCTGAACCGCTTGAAAGCACTCGCGGAGAGGGGGCAGGTCGAGCTTCTCGGAAGCGGGTTCGGCGAGCCGATCCTCGTGATGCTCTCCGATCGCGACCGCGCCGGACAGATCCGCGCGATGAGCGCATATCTCGAGGAGCGCTTCGGCCGAAAGCCGCGGGGAGCGTGGCTCACCGAGCGGGTTTGGGAGCAGTGCCTCGCTCACGATCTCGCCGCTTCTGGGATCGACTATTCGATGGTCGACGATTCGCACTTTCGGCTCGCGGGGCTTCGCGACGAGGAGATGCTCGGCTCGTT
The DNA here is from genome assembly GCA_020061515.1 of Gemmatimonadota bacterium. Taxonomy (GTDB): domain Bacteria; phylum Orphanbacterota; class Orphanbacteria; order Orphanbacterales; family Orphanbacteraceae; genus VGIW01. Next base: position 4,351 of record JAGUYC010000108.1, on the reverse strand, counting down.
CACGACCGAGGACCGGGGACGGACGATCCGGATCTTCCCCTTGAGCGAGGCGCTCCGCTACCACATTCCGTTCAAGACGATCGAGGAGACGATCCGCCTCCTCCGTTCGCTCGCGACCGAGGAGGGGGATCGTCTGATCGTGTACGGGGACGACACGGAGAAGTTCGGCGGCTGGCCGGGGACGCACGAGCATGTGTACGCGAACGGCTGGCTCGCGCGCTTTCTCGAAGCGCTCGAGGAGAACGCCTCATGGATCCGTCTGCTCAAGCTCTCCGACGCCCTTGATCTCCCCCCGCGCGGAAAGGTCTATCTCCCCGACGCGAGCTACCGCGAGATGACCGAGTGGGCTCTTCCGGCGCGCGCGCAGATCGAGCTTCACGCGCTCCGCGAGGAAATGGGGGAGGATCTCGCGCGTCGCGCGGCCCCCTTCTTCCGGGGCGGGCACTGGCGGATCTTCCTCGCGAAGTACCCGGAGGCGGCCGAGATGCACGGCAAGATGACGGACGCGAGCCGCCGCGTGGCCGCGCTTCCGGAGGGGAGCGCGAAGAAGCGCGAAGCGGAGAGGGAGCTGTACCGCGGGCAGACGAACTGCGCCTACTGGCACGGCGTCTTCGGCGGGCTCTATCTTCCGCATCTTCGGTCGGCGATCTACGGAAAACTGATCGCCGCGGAGACGATCGCCGAGCGCGCGGCGCGAAGGACGAAGGAGTGGGCGGCGGCGGAGAGGATCGATCTCGATCTCGACGGGAGCGAGGAGGTTCGTCTCTCGTCCGACCGGCTCGTGCTCGCAATCCATCCGAGACGCGGCGGGCACATCTTCGAGATCGACGATCGCGAGCGGCGCTTCAACCTCGTCGCGGCGATGACGCGCCGCCCGGAGGCGTACCACGAAAAGGTGCGCGGAGGATCGGACGCAGATTCCAAGGACGTGGCGAGCATCCACGACCGGGTCGTCTCGAAGGAGGAAGGGCTCGCGGAGCTTCTCGTGTACGACTCGGTTCGGCGCGAGACGCTCGTCGATCGTTTCTTTCGGCCGGGCGCTTCGCTCGAGGAGATCGCGTCGGGCGATCCGCCGGATCTCGGCGACTTCGCTTCGGGGGAGTACGCGTGCGAGGTTCGGGAGATGAAGAGCGGCGCGCGCGCGCGGCTCACGCGTCTCGGGAACGTGCGCGGCGGACGGGGATCGCATTCGGTGTTCGTCGAGAAGGAGGTGGAGATCGCCGCCGGCGCGTCCGATTTCACGATCCGCTACCGCGTGCGGAACGAGGGGAAGGCCAAGATCGAAGCGCTCTTCGCCGTCGAGTTCGCGTACGCTCTTCTCGCGGGGAACGCGCCCGACCGTTATCTCGTCCACGAGGAGAGGAACACGGGGCCCCTCGCGAGCCGTCTCGATCTCGCTCCGTGCCGCCGCATCGGCGCGAGAGACGAGTGGCTCGGCCTCTTCACGGGGATCGAGATGGACACGGAAACGCCGGTCTGGGTCTTTCCGATTCGGACCGTCTCCCTCTCGGAAGGAGGCTTCGAGGCGGTCTATCAATGCACGATGATCGTGCCGCGCTGGCGGCTCCAGCTCTCCGCGGGCGAGGAGTGGACCGCGACGCTTCTTCACTTCGCGCGGCCGGTTCGAGGAGGATAGAGCGGATGCGGAAACGCGCGGAGGAGATCGCTCTCGTCATCCACGGCCATTTCTATCAGCCCCCGCGCGAGAACCCGTGGCTTCTCGCGATCGAAGCGCAGGAGGGGGCTCGGCCGTACCACGATTGGAACGAGCGGATCCTCGCCGAATGTTATCGCCCGAACGCGCGCTCGCGCATCCTCGACGGGTTCGGGCGCGTGCGGAAGGTCGTGAGCAACTTCGAGTCGATCAGCTTCAACTTCGGCCCCACGATCCTCACCTATCTCGAACGCGAGGACCCGGACACGTACCGGCGGATCCTGGATGCGGATCGAAGGAGCGTCGATCGGCGTTCGGGTCATGGGAACGCGATCGCGCAGGCGTACCACCACGCGATCCTTCCGCTCCTTTCGCGCGAGGATCGGGAGCTTCTCATCCGATGGGGGCTCGACGATTTCGAGCGCCGCTTCGGCCGGAAGAGCGAGGGGCTCTGGCTTCCCGAGACGGCGGTCCACGCGGAGACCGCGGCCGACGTCGCGCGCGCGGGTGTCCGTTTCGTGATCCTTTCTCCGCATCAGGCGTCGAAGACGAGGCCGCTCGCCGGAGGCGAGTGGGCGGATGTCTCGGGCGGATCGATCGATCCCCGGCGCGCCTATCGTCTCTTCCCCGATCCGAACGACCGCGCGCTTCATCTGGACGTTCTCTTTTACGATAGCGGTCTCGCGGTCGGCATCAGCTTCGAGCACTATCTTTGGAGCGCGGACGATCTCGCGAGAAGGTTTTTCGAGGCGGCGGGGGAGCCGATCGGCGCTCCGCGCCTCGTGTGCGCCGCAACGGACGGCGAGGTGTACGGCCACCACGAGCCGTTCGGAGACATGTGTCTCGCGGCGCTTTTCGATTCGGCGGCGGAACGAAACGGTCTTCGCGCCACGAACCCCGGCGAGTTCCTCCACCGCGTTCCTCCCGATCAGGAAGTTCTTCTCGCGCCGGGACCGGAAGGAGAGGGGACCGCGTGGAGCTGTACCCACGGGGTCGGCCGCTGGAGCCGCGACTGCGGGTGCCGCATCGCGCACCGCGAGGGTTGGAACCAAACGTGGCGGGGACCGCTTCGCGAATCGATGATTCATTTACGAAACGATCTCTTCGCGCTCTTCGAGGAAGAAGCCTCGCGCCTCTTCCTCGATCCACGCCGCGCGCTCGAGACGTACGCCGAAGTACTCGGCGAGCGGACGCCGGAGTCGTGGCGGCGCTTTCTCGAGCGGGAGGGGAGTGATCGGGCGCTCGAGAGCCGGGATGGCCCGCTGCGCGCGCATCGGGTTCTCGAAACCGCCCACGGCGCGGTTCGAATGTTCACGAGCTGCGCATGGTTCTTCGACGATCTCGCGGGGATCGAGGCGGTGCAGAACCTTCTCTTCGCCGGGCACGCGATCGATTCCGCCCGCGCGATCGATCCGGAACGGGCGGCCTCCGCCGAGCGGGACTTTCGAAGGAGGCTTCGCGCGGCGCGGAGCAATGTGCCGGAAGAAGGGGACGGGCAGAGCATCTACGACGATCGCGTGGAGGGGGCGAGGGTCTCTTCGCGGGCATGGGCCGGCGCGTGGGCGGCGGCGCGGCTCGTCGGTGCGCCGTTCACGGAACGTCTCCTCGCGGGGCGCGAGGCGAATCTCTTCGAAGAGAAGCGGCGGCGCGAGGAGGAATTCGAGATCCTCTCCGGTCTTCTTCGGCTTTCCGATCCGCTCCGGATTCGCGAGGAAGCGTTCCGGTTCGTCGCCGCGCGCGATGCGCGCTCCGGTCTTCTCGTGTGGGTCGGCGGCGAGGATCTTCCCGTGGATGCGGTCGACCGCGGCTCGGCGATGGAGGATCTTGTTCGCGCGCTTCCTTCGACTCCTTTGCGTCTCGAGGATCTTCCGAGCGAGCTTCGCGCGGGGACGGCGGGGAAGCTTCTCGAGGAGGAGAGGGACGCGATCCTCGAGGCGAGCGAGCCTCTCGACGGAAGGCTCTTCTCGGCGATCGCGCTTCTCGAGCGGACCCATCTCCCCGCGCCCGGCTGGGTCCGCCGTCTTCTTCTTCCGGCGATCGAGCGCCGGCTTCAAACGGCTGTTCGGGAGATCGCCGCGTCGCTGGAGGACGGGGGCGCGCTCGATCCGGTCTTCGAGAGGCTCGCCGCCGCGCGCGCTCACGCGGATCTGCTCGGCGTCGGACTCGAGGGAATCTGCGGAGGCGATGAGCTCCGCGCGGTGCTTCTCCATGCGCTCCGTCGAAGACGCGAGGAAGACCCGGAGAAGGGGGCGGTGTGCGTTCTTTCGGTGCTGGAGGGGCTCGATGAGTCGGGGTTCCCGCTCCGCGACGCGGGCTTCCTTCAGGACGAGTTCCTCGATCAACAACACGAAGGCGTTCCGATGGGCTCCAAGGGACGCCGGCTCGGCGAGCGTCTCGGCTTCGCTCCCGAGCTCCTCGGTCGCTGATCTCCTACTTCAGGCCGAACCGCGCGACGGGTGCAGTCGGCGGCGTTCCGCTCGATCCCCGCGCGTAGTGATGTCGTCGCATGGTTAAGGAACCTGGTTCGAATAGTGTGTTGGTGGCGGCGCTTCTCGCGGACACCTGCCGCGGTCACCCGCCGTGGTTGCGTCGTCTGTTGTCGGACGGCGGGGCCTGCCCGCGGCTGTCCGCTCGATGCTCGCCATTCGCCGAGCCTCGGTGGCTGCGCTTCTCGCGGACACCTGCCGCGGTCACCCG
>JAGUYC010000261.1 GCA_020061515.1 Gemmatimonadota bacterium | reverse complement strand
GGGAGCAAGATCTTCGCGAAGCGGATGCTCGAGGAGTGCGGCGCGCCGACCGCGCGCTCCGTCGTCGTCCGCTCTCTCGCCGAGGCCGAGGGCGCGCTCGCGGCGATCGGTCTTCCGGTCGCGGTGAAGGCGGACGGTCTCGCCGCCGGGAAGGGAGTCGGCCTCGCGCGAACCGAAGAGGAAGCCCTCGAGACAGCGCGCCGCTTTCTCGAGGAGAAAGCGCTCGGCAAGGCCGGAGAGACGCTTCTCTTCGAGGAGTTCCTTCGGGGGGAGGAGCTCTCGGTTCTCGCGCTCGTCGAGGGGGAGGCGTTCGCGCTCTTCCCCGCTTCGCGCGATTACAAGCGGATCGGGGACGGCGGGACGGGATCGAACACAGGCGGGATGGGCGCGATCGCCCCGGTTCCGGGCGTGGACGCAATCCTTCTTCGAACGATCGAGGAGGATGTCTTTCTCCCCGTACTCCGCGCGATGGCGCGAGCGGGGAGTCCGTACCGCGGGATTTTGTACGCGGGCATCATGTTGACGCATGAAGGACCGAAGGTGCTCGAGTTCAATTGCCGTTTCGGCGACCCGGAAACGCAGGCCGTCCTTCCGCTTGTGATGGAGGATCTTCTTCCCCGCCTCGACGCCGCGGCGCGAGGGGATTGGATCGAGGGCCCGATCGCGGTTTCCGAGGGGGCGGCGGCGTGCGTGGTTCTCGCGGCCCCCGGGTATCCGGACCGCCCGATCACGGGAGGGCGCATCGAGGGGTTGGAGGAGCCGCCTCTTCCCGGCGCTCGGCGTTACCACGCGGGGACCGCGCGAAAGGACGGCGCATGGATCACCGCGGGGGGGAGGGTGCTCAACATCGTGGCGCGAGGGGCGAACCTGGACGAGGCGCTCGCGCTCGCCTATCGCGAGACGGATCGGATCCGCTTCGAGGGGAAACAATGGAGAAGGGACATCGGAAAGCCGGGCGTCCAGGGATAGGGAAGGCGACGCCCGCGGTCGGCGTGATTCTCGGAAGCGTCTCGGATCGGGCGATCGGAGAGGCGGCGGCGGAGATGCTCGACCGGCTCGGGATTCCTCACGAGATCGTCGTCGCTTCCGCGCACCGGAATCCGGATGAGGTGCGGCGCTGGGCGCGAAGCGCGGAGAAGCGGGGGATCCGAGTGGTGATCGCGGCGGCGGGCCTCGCGGCGGCTCTCCCGGGAGTGGTCGCGAGCCACACAATGCTTCCGGTCATCGGCGTGCCGGTCGCCTCGGGGCCGCTTCGCGGCATGGACGCGCTCCTCTCGATGGTCCAGCTCCCCTCCGGAGTTCCGGTGGGGACGGTCGCGCTCGGCGAGACCGGCGGAAAGAACGGGGCGCTCCTCGCGGCTCGCATCCTGGCTCTCCACGATCCGGGTCTCCGCGGGCGATTGCTTCGCATGCGAACCTCTTCGATGAAGAGCGGCGCGAAGGAGCGCACGCAATGAGCGCGCGCGAGATCGCGATCGAGGAGGCCTCTTCGGGCGAGGGCCTGGACCTCGTGCTCGAGACGATTCGCGCGAAGGGGATTCTCGCGTATCCCGCCGAGACGATGTACGGCATCGGCGGGGACGGCCTCGATCGAGAGGTCGCCGCTCGCATCGCCGCGGCGAAGGGGAGCCCGCCGGGGAAGCCGTTTCTTCTTCTACTCGACGATGTCGACAGGTGGCGCCAGGTGGCCGCGTCGCTTCCGCCGAGCGCCGAAGAGGCGGCGAAAACACACTGGCCGGGCCCGCTCACGCTTCTTCTTCCGGCGCGGGACGACTGCGCCGCCGCCTACGAAGGGAAGGTCGCGGTGCGCGTGCCCGATCTCGACTTCGTCCGCGTGTGGGTGCGCGAGGCGGACCGCCCGCTCTTCTCTACGTCGGCGAACCGCGCGGGCCGCGCGCCCGTGCGAGGTCCGGAGGAGCTCCGCGCTCTCTTCGGCGAGCGTCTCGACCTCCTCGTCGCCGGTCCGGTTTTTCCTTCGGCCGGCCTCCCCTCCACGATCGTCGACGCCACGACCGATCCCCCCCGCGTTCTCCGCCGCGGCGCCTCGCCGTTTCCGTAGGAGGGAGCGGAACGGAAGTTCGCGGCGCTTCGAGGATGATGCTCGATGCTCCTCTGCCGGATCGATCGAGAAGCGCTTTCGGAAGTTCCTGGACAGGATGGGGCTGGAAGGAGATCCATCGTGCGGTCTTGGAGTAAGGCCGCGATGGACGGGAAACAAGGACCGGAACCGTCGCCCGCGGTGATCGGGATCCGCGGGCGACGCTCGCAGTCGATCCCGACGAGCCCGCCGGCTTTCCATCCTCGCATGTCGTCGCTCGACTGCCGGCTCAAGATCCCCGCACTTCCCCCCGCTCGCCGGGGTACGCCGTTCTCCTTCGCACGGAGGTCTGTTATGGTGGAACAGTCGAATGGAAGTTAGCACACCGAAGATACGAGCAATCACAGGAATGACAAACGTGCCAACAACGATGGACAAGAAACAGCCCCCCCCTGTTTGCAGGAGAGCGGCTCTTGGGAGTGGTGTGATCGGCGATCGAACACGCATGCTTCGGGCTTCAAGATCGTCTGAAGAGCCGAGAAAACAATCAAAGCGGCGACAGCATCGCCGCAAGAACGAGAAGGAGTAACCATGGGAAGCTCGAAAACAAAGGCTGTCCTCTTATTCATGCTGGCGCTGGCCTTCGGGGTGCTCCTCTTCGGGGGCTACCTGATGAACAAGGAGAAGCCGCCCATCCCCCGGGCAGCCGTGGCCGCCAGCGGCGGGCCGATCTTCACCGAGAAGGAGGTAATCGACGGGCAGAACTACTTCTATAGTCGCGGTGGCCAGCATATGGGCTCGATCTGGGGCCACGGCGCGTACCTCGCACCGGACTGGTCAGCCGACTACCTGCACCGGATGGGGCTATTCATTGCGGCTCGGCACCTGGGCAAGTCACCCGGGGCGGCGGGGGCGTTCACCCAGGCCGATCTCGCGCAACTCGACGCTCCGACCCGAGCTCGCGTCACGGCACTCGTCACCGAGGAGCTCAAGACCAACCGCTACGACGCGGCCTCGGGCAACCTGACGCTCACGGACTTTCAGTCAGAGGCTCATGTAAGCCTGGTCCGCTACTACACGGACCTGTTCAGGAACGGCAACGAGCACATGGGGCTCCAGAGCGGCATCGTCCAGAGCGATGCAGAGGGAAGGCAAGTTGCGAGCTTCTTCGCCTGGCTCGCCTGGGCCGCCGGCACGAACCGGCCCGAGGGGACGCGGACCTACACGAGCAACTGGCCCTACGACCCACTCGTCGGCAACCATCCTCTGCCGGACGCGCTGATCTGGTCCATCGTCAGCGTCATCCTCCTTATCCTCGGCATCGCGGGCGCCATCTTCCTTTACCAGCGCTACATCCGCGAGGAGGACTACCAGGCGCAGCCTGTCACCGAGCTTCCCGAGCCCACGCCCTCCGCGAGCCAGAAGGCGACGCTCGCCTACTTCGCTATCGCCATCGCCCTGTTCGTGCTCCAGGTGGTGCTGGGCTCGGTGACCGGACACTTCACCGTCGAGGGAACGAGCTTCTTTGGCATTCCGGTCGGCGATATTCTGCCCTACGCTGCGGTTCGCACCTGGCACGTTCAGCTCGCGGTGTTCTTCATCGCGACCTGCTTCCTCGCAGCCGGCCTGTTCATCGGGCCGTTCGTAGGGCGTGAGCCCAGGCACCAGGCCAAGCTGGTATGGATTCTGCTCGCCGCCGTGGTCGTCGTGGTGCTAGGTGCTCTCGGCGGGACGTATGCCTCCATCGTTGGGGCATTCGGCGGTGACGGTTTCCTCTTTGGACATCAGGGCTACGAGTACATCGAGCTGGGCCGCGTGTGGCAGCTCCTGCTCATCGCCGGGATGCTCATCTGGCTGGTGCTGGTCGTGCGCGCCATCAAGCCGGCACTGGCGAGTGAGAAGGATGCAGGTGGGATGACACACCTGCTGCTCTACAGCGCCGTCACCATCCCGGCCTTCTACATGGTTGGCCTCATGTACGGGCAGGGCAGCCACCTCACGAACGCCGAGTACTGGCGCTGGTGGGTCGTCCACCTCTGGGTCGAGGGCTTCTTCGAGGTCTTCGCCACGGTCTTCATGGCGTTCCTGCTCGCGCGCATCGGCGTCATCGGCGCGAAGTTCGCCCTGCGCACCGTCTACTTCAGCATCTTTCTGTACCTCGGCGCCGGTATCATCGGCACCTTCCACCATCTCTACTGGACCGGCGTACCCAGCCCGATCATCGCCCTCGGCGCGGTGTTTTCGGCTCTCGAGATCGTACCGCTCTCGCTCATCGGCTTCGAGGTGGTCCACAACCTGCGTGCCGCCAAAACTGGTGGGGGCGCAAACCCCTACCGCTGGCCGATCTACTTCTTCGTCTCGGTAGCGTTCTGGAACCTGGTCGGCGCCGGCATCTTCGGCTTCCTGATCAACCCGCCGATCGTCCTCTATTACATCCAGGGCATCAATACGACGCCGCTCCACGCCCACACCGCGCTGTTCGGCGTCTACGGGCTGCTCGCCATCTCGCTGATGCTGTTCTCGATGCGACATACGGTCGACAAGGCGGCGTGGTCGGACCGCCTGCTCAAATGGAGTTTCTGGGGCCTCAACGGTGGGCTGGCGCTGATGACGGTGGTGAGCCTCGCGCCCTCGGGGTTCTATCAGTTCTACTACGCGGTAAAGGACGGCCTGTGGTACGCGCGCAGCCCGGAGATCACCTCGGGCGAGGTCATCCGCATCCTGGCGTGGGCCCGCATCGGGCCGGACATCATCTTCGGCACTGGCGCGCTGCTGCTCTTCGTGTTTGTCGGCCGGGCCATCTGGCTCAGCCGGACGCGCAAGGCCTGAGCCACGAGAGGAGAGTGACATGAAGCCTACGCAAGAACTGATGGCTGAGCACAACGCCGTGCTCGTCGCACTGCGGATCCTGGAGAAGGTCGAAGCGGCGCTGGGGGCGAAGAACGAAAAGGCCCCGGACCACCTTCGCCAACTGCTCGACTTTTTCAAGGAGTTCGTGGACCGCTGCCACCACGGCAAGGAGGAGGACGTTCTATTCCCCGAGCTGGAGCGACGCGGAGTCAAACGCGAAGGCGGACCGATCGGCGTGATGCTGTCGGAGCATGAGGTCGGACGAGGAAACGTCCGCGCGATGGCGGATGGGCTCAAGAGGTTGCGGGCCGGCGAAGCCGGTGCGGTCGCCGCGATTCGTGAAAGCGCGGGCGCGTACCGCGACCTTCTCCGAGCGCACATTCACAAGGAGAACAACGTCCTCTTTCCGATGGCGGACCGGATTGTTCCCGACGATGTCGCCGCGACGTTGACCGAAGAGTTCGAGGAGATCGAGCGAGACCGCGTGGGTGAGGGCAAGCACGAGGCCTATCACGCGATACTGCATACCCTGAAAGATGTCTACGGGGTCGATTGAGCGTGCGTCTGCGCCTAAGTGTGCGAACACTTATAAGGCCCCCGGGCTGCAAGTGAAAAGATCTCCCTGAGCCGCCGTCTGCGGGAGAGGCGACGATGGTGTTCGGTCCATCTCCACGTTCTGACTTCGCTTCGCAGCGGGTGCGGAGATCTGGCTCCGCACCCAACACGTATCGAGGATCGTCACCGAGAGCTCGTCGGACCAAGGGCCCGGCGAGATCGGCGGAGCGAGTCCGAATCGGCTCGCGTCCTCGCCTAGGCGATGCGCGCGTTTTCGTCGCGAGGTCGCGGAGCGCGTGCCGAGAGGCCGACCGGAATGAGCCGCTTCCGGAAACGTAATCTCGGCACGACCCCCTACTCTTGAGGCCGCGATCCGCGGCCGCAGGAGGAAACGCGTGCATGATCTAGGCAGGAGGCCGCATCCGGACTCCTCTCGCAAACGGGAAGCCTATGCATCGGGGAGGCGGGATCGGTTTCAGCCGTATCTCCGGCCACTCGTGCGGAGAGCCGTGTTCTTCGTGTCGGAAGGCGCGCCCGGTGAGCGGCCCCGGGACGATCCCTGCTTGTCCCACCGAGCCCGAGACTCGCGGCTCTTCCTCTTCGCAGACCGCGGCATCGGGCGAATCTGCGCCTCCCCGTCCCTTCCTTGACGAACCCCTCTCCATCCGATAGGCTCGGCTTCCGTGGAAGAGACCGGCGAGAAGAAGCGCGTCCTTTTTGTCTGCACGGGGAACATGTGCCGGAGTCCTCTGGCGGAGGGGATCTTTCGGAGTCTGCTTCCGAAGGACGGGGCCGGCCGCATCGAGGTTCTCTCCGCGGGGACGAACACGATCGACGGGGAGAGGCCGACCGATCTCGCGGAGGAGGTCGCGTCCGAGAACGGGATCGACATCGGCGGCATCCGCTCGCGCCGGCTGACACCTGGGCTCGTCCGCGCGAGCGATCTCATCGTGGTCATGACGCGCGCTCATCGTGCGAGCGTTCTCTTCCTGGCGCCCGAAGCGGACACGAGGATCGTTCTTCTTCGGGATCTCCTTCCCGCTTCGGATCCCTGGGCGGGGAAGGAGCTCCCCGACCCGATCGGCGGCCCGATAGAGGCGTACCGGGAGACGTATCGCGGCATTCTCGATGCGCTCGCGAAGGGATGGACGGCGATCGAGCGGCGTCTCTTCGGGAAGGGATCGGCCGAGCGGGATTCGACCTCGGCGGGAACTTGAAAAGAGTCGTCTCGGGGATCGCCCGAGGCGGCGCGAAGGAACGGAAGGGTCGGCTCTCCGAGCCGACGGCTGGGTGATGGGATGAAGATCGCGGTTGCGAGTGATCACGCCGGATTCGAGCGAAAGAAGACAATCGTTTCGTGGCTCAAGGATATCGGGCACGACCCGGTCGACCTCGGTCCTCCGAACGCGGAGTCGTGCGACTATCCGAAGTACGCCTACGCCGTCGCGCGGAGCGTCCGCGAGGGATCGGCGGAGCGGGGCGTCCTCGTCTGCGGAAGCGGGATCGGCATGTCGATGGCGGCGAACCGCCTCACGGGCGTCCGCGCCGCGCTCTGCTCGGACCGGGAGGCG
>JAGUYC010000038.1 GCA_020061515.1 Gemmatimonadota bacterium | reverse complement strand
CGGAGCGCCTCGCCGAGCGGATGCGCGCGCTCGGGTTTCGCACGGCGCGGCTCAAGACCGGAACACCGCCCCGCCTTCGAGGCGCGACGATCCGATACGAGCGGACCGTCGAGCAAAAACCGGACGATCCGCCGCGGCCCTTCTCGTTTCGGACCGAGAGGATCGAGCGCCCGCAGGTTTCTTGCTGGACCACCGACACGAACGAGAAGACGCACGCCGTCATCCGCGCGGCGCTCGACCGCTCGCCTCTTTTCACGGGAAAGATCCAGGGCGCCGGCCCGCGCTACTGTCCGTCGATCGAGGACAAAGTCGTCCGCTTCGCGCACCACTCGTCGCACAAGATCTTCCTCGAGGCGGAAGGCGGCGCCGAGGATCTCGTCTATCCGAACGGGATCTCGACAAGCCTCCCCGAGGACACGCAGCGCGCGATGCTCCGGACGATTCCTGGGCTCGAGGACGCGGAGATGGTCCATCCGGGCTACGCGGTGGAGTACGACTTCTTCCCGACCGACCAGATCCGCCGATCGCTCGAGACGCGCCGCGTGCGGGGTCTTTACTTCGCGGGTCAAGTAAACGGCACGTCCGGCTACGAGGAGGCGGCGGCGCAGGGGCTCGTCGCCGGGATCAACGCGGCGCTCGAACTGGACGGCGGGGAGCCGGTCCGCTTCGGGCGCGGGGAGGCGTACATCGGGGTTCTGATCGACGACCTCATCACGCGCGAGCCGGAGGAGCCGTATCGCCTCTTCACCTCGCGGGCGGAGCATCGGCTTCTCCTTCGCCACGACACGGCGGACATTCGCCTCGCCCCTCTCGGCGTTCGCCTCGGGCTTCTCCCCGAGCGCGTGCTTCGCCTCGCCGAGGACAGGGACCGCGCGGCGGCGCGCGAGATCGCCTATCTCGAAAGCATTCCGGTGACTCCCGAGGGGGGAAGCCGGTCGCTCGTCGATGCGGGGATGAGGCCGGCGTCGGGACCGACGACGCTCGCCGGGCTTCTTCGCCGCCCCGAGGTGCGCTACGAGGATCTCCTCGCGTTTCGAAACGGAGAGCCGGTTCCGCCGGAGCCGGTCCGGCGCGAGGTCGAAACGCGCGTGAAGTATGCCGGCTACGTCGCGCGCCAGACCCGCGAGGCGGAGCAGCTCGCCACGATGGAGGAGCGGCCGATTCCGGACGCGTTCGACTACGAGACGATCCGGGGCCTCTCGCGCGAGGGGCGGGAGAAGCTCCTCCGCTTTCGCCCGGAAACGGTGGGGGTCGCATCGAGAATCGACGGGGTCTCTCCCGCGGATCTCGCGCTTCTCGTCGTGCATCTCGATCGGAGGGAGCGGGCGCGCTCGGCAAAGGGATGAAGAACCACATCGAACGAGTCGTGGCCCGCGCCCGCCGAGAGGGTCTCCATGCGCCGGACGGGGCGCCGGAGCGTCTCGGGAGCTATATTTCTTTAGTCCTCAAGTTCGGAGAGAAGTTCTCCCTTCTCTCCCGCGCGGATCTCTCCGCCCTGCGAATCGCGAAGCGACACATCGCCGACTCGCTCGGCGGGCTCCTGGTCGCGACGCCCTCGCCCGGCGCGCGTGTTCTGGATTACGGAGCAGGCGCGGGGCTCGTTGGGGTCGTGTGGGCGATCGTGCGGCCCGACCTCGCGATCACGCTTCTCGAGTCCAGGCGGAAGAAGTGCGCGTTCTTATTACGAGCGGTCGCGGATCTCGGCCTCGCGTCGACCGCCGTGTGGGAAGGAAGGGGAGAGGACGCGGGAGCGCGCGCGGGATCGTTCGATCTCGTGGCGAGCCGGGGCGTGGCGACCGACGAGGAGGCGCTCGGCGCGTTCGCGGGCCTCCTTCGTCCGGAGGGCGCGGTGCTCTTCTTCAAGGGTCCGGAGAGCGCTCGCGCCGCCGCGGAACGAGTCCGCGGGGACGCGCGCTTTCTCCCTCCGGTCGAGTCGATCCGCCTGCTCGGCGAGGGGAAGAAGCGGATCTATCTTCTGGCGCGGCGCGCCTGATCCGTCGCTCGGCGCGAGGGCCCCGCGGACGCGAAGCAGGGCCCGCTCCTCGTGCCCGCGAGGATTACTCCGCCTCTTCCTCGGAGAAGCTACCCGAGAGAAGCCCCTGTTCCTGGCGGCGGAGCGTCCGCTTCTTTTCGATCTTCTTGCTGACGAGGCGCTTCGTCTTTTCCGAGGCGCGGTCCACGAGGTCGTAGAGGTCGGCCCCCTTCTCGTGGAGCACGAGATCGTCTCCGGACTTCATCTTGATGAGCACCTTGCACTCTTTCTCCCCGCCCGTCCCCTTTCCGTTCGCGTCGCCGATGCGGACGCTCACCCGCGCGACGCGCGACTCGACCCGATCGAGGGCGAAGCGGAAGCGTTTGTCGATGTGTTCGAGGAGGTTGTCGGAGAGGTTGATCCGGAGACCGTTGACCTGAAGGCGCATGCGGAGACCTCCTTTCCTCGTTCAAGACCCTTCATCCTCAGCTTGGCACACGTCCGGAGCTTTGGGAAGGGGCGGACCGCGCAGGGGGACGGACCATGACAATCGTCTCTTTCACGCCCCGGCCCCCAGGAAGGTTCCCCTCTCTCGGACGGGCCGAACGCGCATCTTCTGCTTTTTCAATGCATTGTCGGAAACACTGACAGACACCTGGACGGAATGGTGACAGACACCTTCTTCTCCCGGAAATGGTGATAGACACCCGGAGAAGAAGGTGTCTGTCACCATTCCGTCCACCATTCCGTCCCCATTCCAGGGCGCCCCATTACTTCCTTCCGGTCCTTGCGATCGCGGCGCTCACGTGGGCCCCATAGAGCAGAAGAAGGCTCGTGATGTAGGCCCAGGTCATCAGAGCGAGAAGGGCTCCGAGCGATCCGTAGACGAGGTTGTACTTCGCGAGCCCGCTGTCGAGGACGCCGAGAAAGAGCGTGGTCGCGGCGTGGATCGTCGTCGCGGCGACGACCGCTCCGCCGACCGCCTCTCTCCATCGCACCCGCACTTTCGGCACCCACCAGTAGAGAAGAACGAGGGTTAAAAAGAACGAAAACGAAAAGATCAAGCGAGAAGGAGTGGACGCGAAGAAGGGGAGGCGAAGGCCGACGCCGATGTTCGTCAGCCGCCACTCCTCGGGGAGGCGGAGAAGCGTCTGGGCGACGAGAAACGAGGAGAGGAGAACGAGCGCGATGATCACCTGAAGAACCGCGGTGAGGCGGGCGTGCACGACGCCGCGCGGAGGCGCGTCGGGCCATGCACGGTTCAGGTTGTGGATGAAGGTCGTAAAGACGCTCGTCGACGCCCAAAGGAGCCCGACGATCCCGACCGCGCCGACCGTTCCGCGGGAATCGAGGATCGCGACGAGGTTCCGCCGGATCAGGTCCTGTGAAACCGGGAGGATGCGGATCGCCGTCTCGAGGATCTCCTCCCCGGTCATCGAGTGCTTGAGAACGGTTCCGCCGACCACGACGAGGAGGAGGACGAGCGGGAAGAGCGAGAAGAGGGCGAAGAACGCCATCGTTGCCGCCGCCTCGAGGCCGCGCGCGCGGTCGAGGCCGAGGATCGCCGAGGCGATCACGCGAAGCGCGCGGACCGCCGGGGCGAGCAGCCGCGGGAGCCGTGTTCCGAGCATTCCCATCCCCGGGCGCTAGCCTAGAAGCCCGGCGGACAGGATATCAAGAAAAGGCCTCGAGGCGAAGGCCGGAGGGGTCGGATCAGTTTTCCGCCGCCCCTTCCGCGATCCACGCGCGGATCGTTTCGAGATCCCCGTCGCCGAGCGCTCCGCCGGCGGGCATTCTCTGGTCGAAGTCCGGGTTGCCGAGAAGCTTCTGGTAGAGGACCGAGCGCTCGGGGTCCCCCGCCACGACGCGAACCTCGGGCGCGTACCCGACCGAGACCACGCCGACGAGAGCCGCGCGGCTGTTCCCGCCGGCGAGAGTGAGGCCCCCCTCTGCGCCGTGGCAGCCGGCGCAGTTCGCGTTCCAGATCGGCTGAACGTCGTCGCGGTAGGAGACCGCGGGGCCCGGGTTCCCGTCGCCGTTCATGTTTCCAGGATCGACCGGGCCGCCTTGATCCGAGCATCCGGCGAGGGCGTGGATCGCGACGGCAATGACAAGCGGTTTCATCTTCCTCATGGCGCCTCCTCTTGTTCCGCGGCGAGCGGGTCCGCGACAAGCCGAACGTGGATGCGCTGGACCTCGTCCAGCCGAAGCAGGAGAAACTGCGGGCGCGGAATCTCGAAGTCAGAGAGGCGGACCTCGAACGCGGTCTCGACGAGGAGGGAGCCGCTCTTTCCGCTTCGGATCTCGACCGGGACCGCGAGCGGGCGGGTCACGCCGTGCAAGGAGAACGTCCCGGCGAGAGAGAAGCGAGCCCCGCCTTCGGACGTCCAGCTTCCCTCGAACGGACCGATAATCCGCCCTCCGCGGAAGACCGCCCTCGGGTACTCGTCGGTGTGCAGATGGTTCTCCCGCATGTGCGCGTTTCGAAGGTCGATTCCGGTATCGAGCGTCGCGAGATCCACCTCCGCGAAGACCTCGACCGACCCGGAAAGAGCGGAAAGATCCGCTTCGATCCATCCGGACACGGCGCGCGTCTTCCCCTCGAAGCTCTCGAGCGGTGCAGACGATCGAAACCGAACGAGGTTCTCCTCCGCGCCGGCCCGAATCTCGAAGCGCTTTGCGGACGCCCCCGGCGCGAGGAGAGCGAGAACGAGCGCGGCGAGCGCGAGACCTCTTCGCATCTCTTCTCCTCTAGTAGAAGAAATGAACGACAAGCAGGGCTTCGGCATCGTCTTTTCCCATGAAAGCGCCCCCCTCGTCGAAGTCGTGGAAGTAGACCATGCCGAGGAGGCCGATGAAGGGGAGCGGAAGCGCGTCGAGACCGACTCCGATTCGGCGATGCGCGCCGGACTTTCGATCGATGTCGGGGTCGTGGAGATCGTAGGTTGCGAGAAGATCGATGCCCCGCGCCAGCCTTCCGGAAACCTCGTGCGAGACCGCGAAGGAGGTGATCCCCGTCCCGCCGGCGGCCCGTTGCCAGTCGCACTCGCCGATCCACGCGAGGGGTCCCCATGCGAGGGAGGCGAACGGCCCGGCCGTCCAATCGGCGACGCTTGTCGGCGCGTCCTCGAGAAGCGAGCCGCCGATCGCCGCTCGAAGGGGACCGGCGCGGACCCTCTTCTCGGCGCGGAAGACATATGCCCGCGCGCCGTCCGAGTCGCGAAGCCGCCCGGGCGCCCCATTCAAAACCGAAAAGTTGAGGCTCGTATTGAATGGAAACAGGCCGAGCTCGATCCCGACGTCGGTGTGCGCCGGGGGCGTGAAGTAGCCGAGGGTCGCGCGCGTGAAGGCGGTGTGGTCGGGCCGCCGCCAGCCGTAGGCGGGGGCGAAACGGCCGACCTTGAGGTATCCGTTCGCGGGGAGGATCGATGCGGTGCCGAAGAGCTCGTAGGAGCCCGAGATCCCTCGCTCCACGTAGGCGGCGAAGCGTGGTTCCATCTGAACGTGCAGATATACGTCCCCCTGCATCTGGAAGAAGTTGTTCTCCTCTTTGTGTTCGCGCGAGTAGGCGGCGAGCGTGCGCATGTCCGCGCCGAGAATCACGCTCCGAGTAAGGGCGCGCTCGATCCTCTCGGCGCCTTCGTCGAAAGAGGGACGCATCGCGATTTCGGCCGGAAGGAGATACTCGCTCGCGTAGGTGCTCCGCATCCCGCCTCCCGAGGGATCTTGGTGGCAGAGTTGGCATCGCTGTCCATAGCGGGCGGAATAGCGCGGGACGGCGTGAGCGGCGCCGGTCGATGCGAGAAGAGCGGCGCCCGTGAGCCCGATCGCCACCCACCGGAAGGTCATGAGTTCTCCCGTCGCCCGTCGAGGAGACGAAGCGCTCGGATGACCCGGATGTCCTGGGGGGGCGGGCCCCGGTCGTAGAATAGAGATAGGAAGAAAACGGGTCTTGCGCCAGGCTGGGTTCTCCTTGCCGCCCATCGAGTTCGGGGCTACGATGAGGCCGGCCGGGGACCCAGGCGCTCCCCGCGAGCGGATCGGCTTTCCACCCGGCGGGTGCGTCGCATGGATCGTTTCGACACGGGCATCCGCGCATCGGGGCTCTCGATCGGGGTCAACCTCGCCCTCGCGTGCGTCAAGGTCTTCACGGGGATCGTCGGAAGCTCGTACGCGCTCGTCGCGGACGGAATCGAGTCGGCCGCGGACGTCGCATCCTCGGCGGTCGTCTGGGGCGGGCTCCGCATCTCCGCGCGCCCGCCGGACCGCACGCATCCCTACGGGCACGGCAAGGCGGAGTCGCTGGCCGGGATCGTGGTCGCGGTCGCGATCGTGCTCGCGGCGATCCTCATCGCCGTTCAGAGTGTTCGAGGAATCCACGAACCGCACCGCGCGCCGGAGTGGTACACGCTCGTCGTTCTCGCCCTCGTCGTCGGGATCAAGGAGACGATGTACCGGAGGAACCTTCGGATCGGGCGCACGCTGAACAGCCGCGCGCTGCAAGGAGACGCCTGGCACCATCGATCGGACGCGATCACGTCGCTCGCCGCGTTCGTCGGGATCTCGGTCGCGCTGATCGGCGGGAAGGGCTATGAGGCGGCGGACGATTGGGCGGCGCTTCTCGCGTGCGGCATCATCCTCTACAACGGCGTTCGTCTTCTTCGGCCGGCGGTGGACGAGGTG
Source organism: Gemmatimonadota bacterium (assembly GCA_020061515.1). Lineage (GTDB taxonomy): Bacteria > Orphanbacterota > Orphanbacteria > Orphanbacterales > Orphanbacteraceae > VGIW01. The sequence continues at coordinate 6,767 of JAGUYC010000038.1, read as the reverse complement.
ATGGACGCGGCGGTGTCCGGCGCGGTCGAGACGGAAATCCGAACGATCGCCGCGAAGGTGCCCGGCGTGGTGGAGGTCGAGAAGTGCCGCGTGCGAAAGAGCGGCCTCGGCTTCCTCATGGACATTCACGTCGTGGTGGAGGGCGGGATCAGCGTGCGCGAGGGCCATCGCATCGGGCACTGCGTGAAGGACCGCCTTATGGAATCCCACCTGCCGATCCGGGACGTCGTCGTGCACGTCGAGCCGGACCGCTCGGATCACGCGTGCGACGGAGGCGTCGATCAGGAGCCGAGGTAGCCTGGATTATGCACGCGTTTCCACCTGCGGCCGCGGATCGCGGCCTACGAGGCCTCCCTTCCGTCACCGCTTCCTCAACAGGGACCCGTGGTGCGCTTGGATCTTGTCGCGACGGCAAGGAGCGACAAGTCTTAGCGCGCCGGGGGGGAGGCCGAGACTACGTTTCCGGGAGCGGCTCGTACCGGTCGGCCTCTCGCCTCGCGCTCCGCATCCTCGCGACGAAAACGCGTGCATAATCCAGGCTTGCGCCGCCCTACTTGAGCAGAACGATCTTCCGGGTGAGCGCGCGCCCGTCAATCGACGCGCGAACGAGGTAGACGCCGCTCGGGACCTCGCGGCCGCGCGCGTCGGTCCCCTTCCAGACGACGCCGAGCTTCGTTCCGCCCGCCGCTTCCCCTTGGTATGCCGTCGCGATCCTCCGCCCGCGAATGTCGAAGACCTCGATCCGGACGTCGGCCGTCCCCTCTCCCGGGATCGAGAGCTCGATCGTCGTGCGCGCGTTGAACGGGTTCGGGAAGTTGCCAAGAAGCGGCGCGGTCGGCGCGGGCGGGCGGCCGCCGACGGATGTCGCCGACGGCTCGTAGGCGGTCTCGGAGTACTCGACGGTCGCGTTTCCGGGACCGGCGTCGGCGCTTCGTACCTGAAGGAAACGGAAGTTGTTGGGCGAAGGAATCGCGATCGTGCCGCTCCAGGCGATCCACGGCTCCCACTCGATGAACGCGAAGTCGTCGAACCACGCGTGGCCGGTTCCGCTCGCGGGGCGGTCGTTCGAGCCGCGCACCTCGAAGTAGACGCCGTTCGACGGCGTGTCGAGATCCTTCCACTGGCGAACCCAATCGCACGATCCGGAGAAGGACGGCGCGGCGTTCGTGCTCGAAACCGGCGTTTCCGAGTAGCGGCTCGAGTAGAAGCGCGCGCTCATCCACGCGCCGCCGGCGTTCTCCGCCTTCATGTAGCCAAGGATCGAGTGCGCCTTCGCCGGATCGCAAGGGAGATGCTTCTCGAGATCGGTGCCGACCGCGCCGCTGCTTCCCGAGGATCGCCGGAGCGCGAGCGAGCGCGCGCCGGAGTGCGCGGCGTTCGTATCGAGCCATTCATCCGCCGAGTTCAGATCCCAGAAGGTCGCCCCCTCGTCCTCGAAAACCCCGTGCCAGAGAAGCTCTCTCCCCCAGCGCACCTCCCAATCGTTCCCCGGCCCCTCGATCGATCGAATCGCGGAGAGGCTTCCCCTCCCCGCGAGCGCGAGAGGGGGCGTCGTGCGGCCGCCGCTCGCGGCAACGAGCGAATCGACGATCGCCGCGGAGGAGACGGTCGAGTCGGTCTCGCTCCGATCGAGATGGATGCGCGCGTGGTTTTCCTCCGGGAAGACCGCGACGAGCGCGCCCATCGGACGCGAGTAGTCGGCCATTCGGTCCATGATCTCGCGCCCGAGCGTTCCGGTCGTAGGTTTCGGAATCCAATCGTCGATCCACGCCGGAACGAAGGTGTAGCCGACGATCCCCTCCTTGTCGATCGCGAGGGAAAGCACGATCGTCGGCATCGTCTCCGGGTAGTACAGATCGAAAATGAAGTTCCCGAGGCTGTGCGCGATGAGCTTTCCGTTGTGCGACTCGAAGCCCTGGAGCACGTGCGGATGATGGTTGATGACAACGTCCGCCCCGAGGTCGGCCGCGAGGCGCCGGAGCGCGCGGTCGCCCGGGCTCGGCTCCACGCGGAAGCGGAAGTCGGGATCGTCCGGACCGATCGTGTTCGCCTCGGCGGGGAACGGCTCGGCGAGAAGACCGCCCTTCTCCGGCGGCGCGGCGGCGTACTCGTCGCCGCTGTGCGTTTGGATGACGACGATGTCGGCCGCCGCACGCGCCGAGGCGACCGCCGCCTCGGCGTTGTGCTCGAGAAAGTACGCGAAGCCGGGCTTGCTCGCCCCCGCGTCGAGGAAGGGCTGATAGTTCCACTTGCGGCCGCATCGATTGCACTGGCCGAGAAACGCCATGCGGACGCCGTTCTTCGAATAGAACGCCGGAAGGAGCGCGAAGTACTCGTTCGTTCCCGCCCCGGAATGCCGGATGTCGAGGCTGTCGAGGAGGTGAAGCGTCTGGAGCATCCCCTCCTCGCCGTAGTCGATGATGTGGTTGTTGGCGGTCGTCACGACGTCCACCCCGGCGTACGCGATCCCCGCGATGTTCTCCGGGCGGCTTCGAAAGACCACGCTCTTCGTCGGGTGCGGCGTCCCGCGATCCGTATACGCACATTCGAGATTGCAAACATTCACGTCCGCGGCGTTGCCGAAGATCGAAAGGGTCGGCTCGAAGAGCGCCTCGATTCCCTGCGTGGCGATGATCCCCCCCGGCGTCTCGTAGCCGCGCCCGGTGAAGACATCCCCGACGAAGTTCACCGTGATCGGAAGGTCGCCGGCGCCCGGCTCGACGCGCACCTGGCAGGTATCCGTGCCGGCGAGGGCGTCCTCGTCGCGGACGAGAAGGCCGACGGTGTAGGTGTAGTGCGCCTCGACGAGGAACTCGTGGACCGGGTTCTCCTCCGCGCTCGTTTCCCCGTCGCCGAAGTCCCAGCGAAACGTGTGCGTCTCGGAGTCCGGGTCGTAGACGTTCGCGTAGAACTGAACGCCGACGAGGAAGAGGTTCTTCGCGACCGGAAGGGTTTTCTCCACGACGTACGAGATGCTCGGCTCCGGCGGCACGGGGAGATCCTCGGTCACGTCGACGATCTCGTCGAAGAGAATAATCCCGACCGTTCCCTCGTCGTCGTCGTTCACGTAGAAGAGGCGGTCGATGGCCGGGAGGTAGCCGTGGGTCGCCTTCCAATCGCGGCCGATCGGGAGAAGATACGATTGCCACTCGTTCCGAGGGAACGCCCCCTGATAGACCGTCCACCACTTCGCCTCTTGCGGGAGCTGCTCCCCCGCGAACGTGTAGAAGAGCTCGTTCAGCGAATCGCCGACGCCGAAGGCCTGCATCTCGCCAAGCCGCTCGACGAACGCGGCCGCCTGCCAAACGGTCTCTTCCGCGATCGCGATCGCCGGGATCCGCTGGATCTTCCACGTGTTTCCGAAGAGGCGGAGGGCGTAGGAGCCCGCGTACGGATTGCTCGATGTCACGGCCCAGTCGGACGGATCCGCGTCCTGTCCCGGATAGCTCTCGAGCACGACGGAACCGCTCTCGAAGTCTTCGATGACGATCCCTCGCGGCGCGGCGGACGGAACGCCGGCGGCAAGCGCCGAGAGGAGAAAGACAAGAAGCAACCTCGCGTTCGGCATGCGCTTTCCTCGGATCGGGCCGGGCGTGGGGGAGGTTCGCCCTTCATTATACCACGGCGGATCGTTTACGATTAGGGGACAGACACCCGAGGGGCCGTCACCCAGGAGAGAAGACCATGAGACGAAAAGAAACCGCCGCATGTGCACTCGCTCTGCTCGCGCCGTGGGCCGCGGTCCACGCGGAGAGAAGCGCTCCCGACTTTGCGGCGCTCGTCGCGAAGCACGAGGCGCGCGCGATCGAGGATCGGCGTTGGTTTCACGCGCATCCGGAGCTCGCGCTTCGCGAGACGGAAACGCAGGCGTACGTTCTCGCGGCGCTCGCCGATACTCCGGGAATCGAGATCGTCGACGGAGACTGGGGGACCGGCGTCGTCGCGATCCTTCGGGGGAACGGGCCCGGGCCGCTCGTCGCCTGGCGCGCGGACATGGACGCGCTCCCCATCGCCGAGGAGACCGGGCGGTCGTTCGCGTCGACGAGGACCGACACGTCCGAGGGGCGCGCGGTCGGCCTCATGCACGCGTGCGGCCACGACATCCACATGAGCGTCGCTCTCGGCGCGGCGCGCGTTCTCTCCGACGCGCGGGTCGCGATGCGCGGATCCGTTCTCTTCATCTTTCAACCGGCGGAAGAGATCGGCGCGGGAGCGGCGCGGATGATCGAAGCGGGGGTCTTCGAGGACGGGCGTCTTCCGAAGTGCATCCTCGCGCTGCACGACCATCCGACGCTTCTCGCGGGCCGAGTCGGTTCGTGCCCCGGTTATGCGAGCGCGAACGTGGACGCGTTTCGTCTTACGGTGAAAGGGAGGGGCGGGCACGGCGCGTACCCGCACGAGACGATCGATCCGGTGACGCTCGCCGCGGAGATCGTGCTCGCGCTTCCCGCGATCGTCGCGCGCGAGATCTCGGTCGACCGTCCCGCGGTGATCTCCGTGGGGAGCATCCACGGGGGCTCGAAGAGCAGCGCGATCCCGGACGAGGTCGTTCTCTCGGCGACGGTCCGAAGCCGCGACGACGAGACGCGATCCGAGCTTCAAGCTCGCATCGAGAGGACCGCGCGCGGCCACGCCGCGGCGGCGGGCGCACCCGAGCCGGTTCTCGAGTATCTTCTCGGAACGCCGGCCGGAACCAACGACCCGCGGCTCGTCGCCGAGGTGCGCGAGGTTTTCCGGCGCGTGCTCGGCGAGGAGAACGATCTCGTCTACGAACCCGGAATGGGCGGCGAGGATTTCTCCTACTACGGCCGGATCGTTCCCGGCTTCCAGTTCCGTCTCGGCGTCGGGCGAGAAGGGGTCGAGATGGCGCTTCACAGCTCAACGTTCGACCCGGACGAGTCGGCGATTCCGGTGGGCGTGCGGGTCGTCGCCGAGGCGCTCTGGGATCAGTTGCATCGGCCGAAGGACGACTGAGCCCGCTCCCTACTTCGCCTGGCCGCGCTTCAGCTTGTCGGCGAACTTTTCGCGGAAAGCGGCGACCTTCGGGTCGATCACGACGCGGCAGTAGGGCTGGTTCCGGTTCTTGATGTAGTACTCCTGGTGGTAGTTCTCGGCGGGGTAGAACGCCTGGAAGGGGACGACCTCGGTGACGATCGGATTGCGCCAGACCTTCTCTCTCGCGAGCTCGCGGATAAGGGTCTCGGCCGCTTCTTTCTGCTCCGGCGTGTGATAGAGGATGATCGAGCGGTACTGGGTCCCCTCGTCCGCCCCCTGCCGGTTTGGAGTGGTCGGGTCGTGGACGGAGAAGAACATCTCCAGAATCTGGCGAAAGGAAACCTCGCGCGCGTCGAACTGGATTTGGACGACCTCGGCGTGCCCGGTCCGCCCGTCGCACACCTCCTGGTAGGTCGGGTTCGGCGCGCTCCCCCCGGCGTAGCCGGATCGCACGCCGACCACGCCGTGAAGCTGGGCGAAGAGAGCCTCGATGCACCAGAAGCACCCGCCGCCGAACGTCGCGACCTCGATCCACTCGCCGCCCGCCATCGCGCGATCCTCCTCGAAAGGAAAGGAGAACCCGCGGCCGGTCGGATCGGAACCCGTCCCGGCCGCCCCTACTCGGGTCTCCTTGATCACAATCTAGTTCAAAGCGGCGTGGGCGCAAGGAAGAGAATGCAGGCGTCACTCGGGCCGGGGGAGCTTCCTTCGCGCGACGTAGATGTCCGCCTCGATCATCTTCATTTCGGAATCGAAAAAATGATGGGTGAAGTAAAGATTCCCCTCGCGGTCGAGGGCGGGATCGCCCGCGAAGCTCGAGACGATCTCCTCCGGGGCGCTCCACGATCCGTCTTCCTGCCGGAAGGTCCGAAAGAGCGCCGGGCCGGGGTGGCCGAGACCGCTCCAGGCGGTGAACCAGAGCTCGGATCCGTCGGGGGAGAGCCAAGGCCATCCCTCGTCGTCCGGGCCGTTCACGGGCGGCCCGAGGTTGACCGGCGCGGTCCATTCGCCGGAGACCTTCTCGGTCATCCAAAGATCGTAGCCGCCCACGCTCTGCTCGAGCCGATGGAAGCACATCCGCGTTCCGCTCTCGTCCGTGTACAGCTCGCCGACGTTGTACTCGTTGTTCAGCTTCGCGCCGGCGTTCCGCCAGTCGGTCCACGCGCCGCCGCGCAGGGTCGCGGTGTAGATGTCCCCGTCCGCGCGGTACATCCCCTGCCGGAACGAAGCGAACCAGAGGAGATCTCCCTGGAGACAAAGCGGCCCGTCGAGGGAGATTGCGTTGTTGAGAACCACCCGCTCCGGCTCGCTCCACTCGCCGCCGGTCTTCATGGTCCACCAGATCCCGGTGATCCCGTCGAGAAGCTGCCGTTCGGGAGGAACGCTCACCCCGGGCGTGAAGAAGAAGAGGAACGCGTTCCCGTCGAGCGAAATGACCGGCGCGTCCTCGGCGCCGGCCGTGTTGACGGGGCCCTCCATCGGCTCCGGGTCGAACCATTCGGACGCGTGCAGGATCGGCGGGTAGAGATCCGTTTCGGGGGTCATCTTGACCGCGCCGGAAGGGATCGATTCCTCGCGGGTCCGCGCGGGCGGCGCGTCCTCGCCGCTCGGGCTCGAGCACCCGGCGGCGCACAAGGCGAGCAGAACGAGAATCGCGCAATCGGTCGTTCGGCGGCGGGAACGCATGGGCGCTTTCTCCTTTCATGCCGCGCGCGGCTCTTCGTATTCTCCACTTCCCGCTGCGTGCGTCAAGCGGGAGAGGCGGCGATCGG
>JAGUYC010000084.1 GCA_020061515.1 Gemmatimonadota bacterium | reverse complement strand
GGGCTGTGGCCGACAGGACCCGCGCGTCCGACAACCGGCGAGCATCGAGCGGACAGCCGCGGGCAGGACCCTCGTGTCCGATGACATCCCCACGGCGAGTTTCGGCGAACCCTCTCGCCGCCCGTGCGGAACATCGGACGCCTACGGTTTCTTGCGTCTCTTGAGAAGGTCCCAGGCGAGCGTGAAGACGCCGGTCTTTCGTTGGAGGAGGATCCAGAGGGGGACGGTGGCGGCGGCGAGGATCCCCCCTCGGACGAGCCCCATCCCGATGTCTCCGGCGAGCGTCGCCTCGGTCGGCGGGAGGAGCCGGAAGAGAACCGCGACGATCGTTGCGACATAAAGCGTCGGCGCGTAGGTCCGAAAGACCGCGCCCGCCGTGCTCCGCTCCCTCTCCGGCACGAGGCGGAGCGCATAGCCGAGGAGGATCGTGCCGTAGAGGAACTGGCAGACCGCCGCTCCCGCCGCGACCCCCTCGATCCCGTACCGCTTCGCGAGCAGCGAGGTGAGAACCGCCTCGACCCCGACGATCGCGAGCCCCCCGGCGAGGAGCACGCGCGTCCGGTTCACCGCGATCAGGAAGTAGCTCGAGAGGGACGCGAGCGAATAGAAGACCGTCCCGCAGAGGAGGATCCGCATCGGCGCGATTCCCGGAAGGAACTTCGGGAGAAGATGCTCGATCGGGATGTGGATCCAGAGATAGACGAGCCCGAGGAAGGTCGGAATGAAGATCGAGAAGGCGAAAGTGGGCTCCTTCAGCGTGCGCGCGAGCGAGCCGATCTCCCCGGTCTTTCCGTACTCCGCGAGGAAGCGCGGGAAGATCGTGAAGCTCGCCGCGGTCGTCACGTACATCAGCATCTGCGCGACCGTGAACGCAATTCCGTAATACCCGAGCATTTCACGGCTCAAAAATGCGATGATGACGAGCTTGTCCACCTGCCGGAGAAGCACCTCGACGAAGAGGTAGACGAGAATCGGCGCCCCGCGCCGAAGGAGCCGCCACTTCTCGCCGAGGTTCCAGCGGAATCCGAAGCGCCAGTCGGAGCGCGCGCGGAGCACGGCGAGCGTGACGAGATTGGAGGCGATCAGCGCGACGAAGAGCCCGTGCACGCGAAAGAGAAGCACGAACGGGATCGAGAGCGCGAGGTTGGAGATTCCTTGGACCACCCAGCCCTCCGCGGGGGGACCGATCCTCTGCTGCGCGCGGAAGAGATTGTAGTGAAGGAAGATCTGGTTCTCGATGAGGAGCGCGATCCCGGCCGCGGGGAGGGCGAAGCGCGTGAGGGGGGCGTAGCTCTTCCAGTTCAGGAGATCCATCGCGACGAGCGCGAGAAGAAAGAGCGACGTGAAGCCGAGCACCGCCGTGAAGCCGCTGTCGCGGTAGTTCCACGCCTTCTCCTTCTCTCCCTTCCCGAGATGGAACGGGATCTCGCGGTCCATCCCGTTCAGGATGCCGAGGTGCACGTACGCCCCGAGCTCGTAGATCACGAGGAGCGCGATCCACTTCCCGTACTCGGTCGGCCCGAGGATGCGCGCGACGACGAAACCGCGCACGAGCGTCGAGAGCCTGGCGACGTACTGGCTCCCGGCGTACCGCGCCCAGTCGAGAAGAACCTGGCGTCGGCTCACGCGACCTCCCGATAGAAGCGCCCGCTCGCGGGGAGGAGCGCCGCGGTCGGACAGACGCGGAAGCACTCCGCGCAGCCGGTGCACGCCTCCTCCTCGAAGACGAGATCGAGACCGGCGAGGAGGAGCGCCTCGGGCGGGCAGACCGCCGCGCACGCCGCGCACGAGAGGCACTTTTCCCGGTCGATGCGAAGGAACGGCCGCGCGCCGATGCTTTGCGTCAAAAGAGAATCCTCCGGTGTGAGAATCCGGCGAGGATGGGGATCGCCGCCCGCACGAAGTCCCCCGGGAAGGAGAGAGCCGCGGCGAGAGAGGCGACCTTGCCGCCCCCGGCGCGGGCGCGGAAGAACTTCTCCATCCCCTCCCAGATCTTCTCGAGATCCTTGTCCCCGTACTTCCGGAAGAGCAGATCGGCGAGCGCGAGGAAGCGGTCGTTGCTCGTCCCGACCGTGCGCTTCCATTCGTCTTCGTAGCGCGAGAGGGCTTCGCGCGTGACCTCGCCGCGGGCGAGCGCCTCCGCCGCGACGCGCCCCGCGAGATCCCCCGCCTCGAGCGCGTTCATGATCCCGCCCCCGGTGAGAGGGTTCCCCTGGTGCGCCGCGTCTCCGGCGAGCGCGATCCCGTCCCCGACGATCCGCTCGAGGGAGCGCGAGCGGCACGCCGCCCCCGCGATCGTCTCCACGATCTCCGCTTCCGGATCGAAGCGCGCGAGGAAGCGATTCAAGAAGACCGAGGCGGGGACGCGCTCCGCCCGCGAGGGGTCGACGCCGAGCCCGACGTTCCATTCGTTCCCGCCGCGCGGAAACGCCCACGCGTACCCGCCCGGCGCGACCGAGGAGCCGAAGTGAAACTCGAGCGTGCGGTCGCACGCGCGGCGCGAGCGAAGGCGCGCCTCGATGCAGCTGAAGAGCTCGTCGGACCGCCAGCCGGACTCGAGGCCGGCCCACCGTCCGACGAGCGACTCGATCCCGTCCGCGCCGATCACGACGCGCGCCTCCGCCTCCCAATCGCGACCGTTCTCACGGAAGCGGACGCCGCGCACCGATCCGTTACGCTTCAAGAGACCGACCGCCTGGCACGCGGTGCGTACCTCGGTCTCCGCCCGCGCCGCCTCCTCGGCGAGCCCACGGTCGAAGCGCTCGCGGTCGAGCATGACGCCGATCCCGGGCGCGGCTTTCTCGAACACCGTGCCGCGCGGGCTCACGAAGCGCGCTCCCTCGATCGAAAGCGCAATCCAAGAATCGTTCACCGGAACGAAACGCGCGATCTCCCCGCGCGTGCCGGTCGCCTCCGCGCACCGCACCGGATGCCCGATCCGCGGGCGCTTCTCCGCGAGAAGCACGCGATGCCCCGCCTCGGCGAGACGAAGAGCCGCGATCGACCCGGCCGGCCCCGCTCCGACCACGATCGCGTCGTAGACATGTTCGCCGTTCGCCATTGAGTTCCCCTCTTCGGTCGCGTGCATTATAGAAGACCCTTCCACCCATGGGAACCGCCGAGACCGTATCGGTGTACGAACAGAGCGGAGGAGGGACACCTGCCGGTTTCGGCAGCGGGAGTAGGTCCTCCCCGTCGAAACAGGGTCGTTCCCCCCCATTTCAAAAGGGGTTGACAGAAGAGGCCCGGTCGGCGAGACTTTCCGCCTACATGTTGTTCGTATTCACCGGCGGGGTCTCCGCCCGATCGAACCAAGAGAAGAGAAAGCCAAGGCCGTGATCGAGGTCCGACATCTGTCCAAGAACTTCGGCTCCACCGTGGCGGTAAAGGACGTCTCGTTCGACGTCTCCCGAGGCGAGGTGCTCGGTTTTCTCGGACCGAACGGCGCCGGCAAGAGCACGACGATGCGCATCCTCACCGGCTACATCCCGCCGACGGAGGGGACCGCGCGCGTCGCCGGCCACGACATCCTCGAGGACTCCCTCTCCGTGCGGCGCCGCATCGGCTACCTCCCCGAGTGGGCGCCTCTCTACGGCGACATGGAGGTCATCGACTTTCTCCGCTTCATCGCGGACATCCGCGACATCCCACCCGGCGAGACCCGCGAGCGGATCGCGCGCATGGTCAAGGTGTGCGGTCTCGAGAAGGTCGTGGGTCGCGTGATCCATCATCTCTCGCGCGGATACCGCCAGAGGGTCGGGCTCGCGCAGGCGATGATCCACGACCCGGACATCCTCATCCTCGACGAGCCGACGAGCGGGCTCGATCCGAACCAGATCATCGAGATCCGCGAGCTGATCAAGGAGATCGGGCGCGACAAGACCGTGATCCTCTCCACGCACATCCTTCCCGAGGTCTCGCAGACGTGCGGGCGGGTCCTCATCATCAACGAGGGGAGCCTGATCGCATCGGGCGCCCCCGAGGAGCTTGCAAGGCGTTTCGAGGGGAGAGGGATCGTGCAGATCGCGGTCCGCGGCGCCCCGCGCGAGACGATCGAGACGAAGCTCGCCGCGGCGCCCTTCGTCGATGCGGTCCGCTCTCTCCACTCGACCGGAGACGGGCTTCATCATTTCACCATTCAAGGAACAGAGACGGGCGGCCTCGGGGAGAAGCTCTTCCGGCTCGCGGTGGAGAGCTCCTGGACGCTCGCCGAGCTTCACGTCGAGGCGGCCACCCTCGAGGACGTCTTCCGGCGCCTCACGCGGGGGGAGAACGCGTGAAGAACATCTGGACGATCACCCGGAAGGAGTTCCGGAGCTACTTCGACTCGCCGGTGGCGTACATCTACATCACGTTCTTCCTCGTGCTTTCCTCTTGGCTCTTTCTCCGAGGCTTCTTCCTCGTCGGCCAGGCGTCGATGCGCGGCTTCTTCGGCATCCTTCCTTGGCTTCTCCTCTTCTTCGTTCCCGCGGCGACGATGCGCCTCTGGGCGGAAGAGAAGAAGCTTGGGACGATCGAGCTCCTCATGACGCTCCCGGTCAAGGATCACGAGGTGGTTCTCGGGAAGTTCCTCGCGAGCTTCTTCTTCCTCACGGTGACCCTCGCCCTCTCCTTCGCGCTGCCGATCCTGATCTCCGTACTCGGCGATCCGGACGGAGGGGCGATCTGGGGGGGATACATCGGCGCGGTTCTTCTCGGCGCTTCCTTCCTCGCGATCGGGCTCTTCGTCTCGAGCCTCACCGAGAACCAGATCGTCGCGTTCATCATCGGGATCACGCTCATCTTCGCTTTCTTCATCGTGAGCGAGGAGTTCGTCCTCTACAACGCCCCGCGCCGGCTCGTCCCGATCCTGAAGTTCCTCGGGCTCGGGGCGCACTACGATTCGATCGGGCGCGGGGTGATCGACTCGCGCGACGTGATCTACTATCTGTCGGTCATCGGGTTCTTCCTGTTCCTCAACGTCCGCTCCGTCGAGAGCCGGAAGTGGAAATAGGCCATGGCGGGTGATCGCACCAGACTCGGATCGAGCTCGCTTCTCCTCGTCGGGATCGTTCTCGCGGTTCTCATCGTCGTCAATCTTCTGTCGGTGAACCGCTTCGCGCGGATCGATCTCACGGAGAACAAGGAGTACACGCTCTCGGAGTCGACGAAGCGGATGCTCCGCGGTCTTGACGATGTCGTGAACATCAAGGTCTACTTTTCCAAGAACCTTCCCACGTATCTCGTCACGCTGAACCAGGCGGTGCGGGATCTTCTGGACGAATACCAGGCGTACGGGAAGGAGAACCTCCTCGTCGAGCGAGAGGATCCCGCGGACGATCCGGAAGTCGAGCAGCGCTGCCGCGTTCTCGGCATTCCGCAGGTGCAGCTCCAGATCTTCGAGAAGGACAAGGCCGAGGTAACGAACGCGTATCTCGGGATCGCGGTCCTCTACGAGGATCGAAGCGAGGTGATCCCGGTCGTGCAGGGAGTGGAGAACCTCGAGTACGATCTCACCGCGGCGATCCTGAAAGCCTTCCGGAAGGAAGAGAAAGTGGTGGGCTTCCTGGTCGGCGAGGGAGGGCCGAACCTCGAGAAGGGCCTCGCGAGCGCGAAGGGGGCTCTCGAGAGCCAGTACCGCACGGTCGTGGTCGATCTCGCGCGCGGAGGGCCGATCTCGGCGGACGTTCACACGCTCGTCGTCGCGAGCCCGAAGAACCTCTCCGACGCGGCCCTCTACGCGATCGATCAGTTCGTCATGCGCGGAGGGAAGCTTCTCGCTTTCCTCGATCCGATCGAGATTCCGGAGGGGAGCATTCAGGCGCTTCCGAAGCGCTCGGGGCTCGAGGGCCTTCTCGAGAACTACGGCATCGATGTCGGCGCGAACCTCGTGCTCGACGCCCGCTCGAACGCGAACGCGTCGTTTAGCCAGGGGTTCCTCATGTTCTCGATGCCGTATCCGTTCTGGGTGAGAGTGCTTCCCGAGAACGCGGACCCGGACCATCCGATGGTGAACAAGCTGAGCGGGATCGTGCTCCCCTGGACGTCGACCGTGAGCGCCGCGATGGATGTCCCCGAGGCGGTCTTGATCGACACGCTCCTCAGGTCGAGCGAGTTTGCGTGGACGAAGACGGGCGGCTACGACCTGAACCCGCAGCAGCGCTTCCAGGACGCGCCGCGCGAGCCGACGGAGAAGCTTCCGCTCGCCCTCGTGGCGTCGGGCGTTTTCCCGAGCTTCTTCGAAGGGAAGCCGGTCCCGATGATCGATGAGACGGACGGCGCGGCGGCCGTCGATTCGGAGACGATTCCTCGGAGCGCGGAGACCCAGGTCGTCGTGGTCGGATCGGCGAACGGATTTCTCGACGACATGATCGGGCAGTTCCCGGCGAACCGAATCCTCTTCCAGAACGCGGTCGATTGGCTCACGCTCGGCGACGATCTCATCGCGATTCGTTCGCGCGCCGCCGCCGATCGCCCGCTTCGTGAGTTCTCCGAGAAGGGGAAGGCGCTCGCGCGCTTCCTCGCCGTGTTCGGTGTTCCGATCCTCGTGGTCCTCTTCGGCCTCGTCCGCTTCGTGCGGCTCCGGAACCGGCGCGCCGCCCCGCTCGCCGCCGAAGAGAAGTTGACATGAGAAGAAACCCGCTTCTCCTCGCCGGTGTTCTTCTCGTTCTTCTCGTCCTCATCGTTCTTCTCGCGCGCGGCGAGCGCGGCGGGACCCCGGTGAAGAGAGAATCGGGCGCGGATCTTCTCTATCCCGATCTCGACACGAGCCGGGTCGACCGGATCGAGATCCGCACCGCGCGCGCCGCGGTCGATCTCTACCGTGAGGACGGTCTCTGGAAGGCCGCAGACGAGGACAGCTTCCCCGCCGATCCGGAAGCGGTCGGGAAGGCGCTCGCGGCGGCGAAGGATCTTTCGGCGCGCGAAATCGTCTCGCGAAATCCGGATAAGCACGAGATCTTCGAGGTGGACAGCGCGCGCGCCGTGGAGGTGATTCTCTCGGCCGGCGGAGCGCCCGCGGCTCGTTTCTTCATCGGGAAGACCGGAGAGGATTTCCGGAGCACGTACGTTCGCGACGCATCGCGGCCGATCGTGTTCCGACAGGCGGACCCGCTCCGGAGCGTCTTCGACCGAGGGACCCGAACCTGGAAGGACAAGGCGGTCTTCCGTCTCGAAGAGGAGAGAATGGCTTCGCTCGAGATTGAAAAAGGGGGCGAGACGATCCGCTGGGAAAACCGCGGGGAGAGCGATTGGGCGGTGACGAAACCGGAAGGGCACCGTCCGATCGGAGCGCTCGGGGTGGCGCTCGCGCGCGGGCTCACCCGGCTCACGTGCATCGAAATCGTCCCCGCATCCGGTTTCCCGGAGACCGGTCTCGACGCGCCCGAGGCGATCGTGCGGATCGGCATGCAAGGCGAGCCCGACCGGACGCTTCTCATCGGAAGGGAGAAAGAGGACGGAGGCGGGCGCTACGTGAAGCGCGCGGAAGACGACGTTCTCTTTCTCGTTCCCGAGGCGCGCGTCGCGAACTACTTGAGGCCCGCCTCGGAGCTCATCGAGCCGATTCCGCCCGACACGCTCGCCGCGCCCGAAGAGGGAGAGGAAGGGGCCGGCGAGGGTTTCGCGGATGAGTAAGGCCCGCCTCCCGAAGACTCCGTCCGCAAAGGGACGATCGAGGAAGACGTCCCCCTCCGCGCGCCCGACCTTCCCCGAGATCTACATGAAGATGGCGTTCCTGCTCGCGCGCCGGAGCACGTGCAAGCGCCTTCAGGTCGGCACCGTGATCGCATCGGCCGACTACCGCCGGATCCTCGCGGTCGGCTACAACGGGAACGCCACGGGTCTTCCGAACAGATGCGACCGCGATGAGGAGGGGAACTGCGGGTGTCTCCACAGCGAGGAGAACGCGGTCATCAACTGCGCGGAACCTCGTGAGACGAGGAAGATCGTGCTCGTCACGCACCTTCCGTGCGTGATGTGCGCGAAGCGGCTGATCAACCTCGGCGGCGTCACGAGGATCTACTACGCCCGCGAGTACCGGAATGTCGAATCGATCGAGATCCTCGAGCGCTCAGGGATCGAGGTCGTGCATTTTCCGGAATCGGAGGCCTGATCGAGGAAGCTGGCCGCCGCGGGCGTTTCGTGATACAAGAGACAGGAAAGGGGCGGTCGCCGGTTCAAACGCCCCACAATCGACGGGACGCGCATCGTTTCGGAGGAGATCGATGGCACACACGTACGAGGAGCTCGCGGCGAAGAACGTGACGGAGCTTCGCGAGATCGCCAAGGGGATCGACCACGAGGCGGTCCACGGCTCCAGCACAATGCACAAGGAACCCCTCGTGAAGGCGATTTGCTCCGCGCTCGGGATCGACGCGCGCGCGCATCACCGGGTGGCGGGGATCAACAAACGTGAGGTGAAGGCGAAGATCCGCGCGCTTCGCGCGAAGCGGGACGAAGCGATCCGCGCGCGCGATTCGAAACAGCTGAAGTTCGTGCGCCGCCGGATCCATCACCTGAAGCGGATGATTCACAAGGCGACCGTGTAGCCTGGAT
>JAGUYC010000303.1 GCA_020061515.1 Gemmatimonadota bacterium | reverse complement strand
GCCTCGGGCTCGTCTACGGCGGGGGGGCGGCGGGGGTGATGGGCGCGCTTGCCGACGCGGCCCTTGCGGGAGGAGGGCGGGTGATCGGCGTGATCCCGCGTTTCATGATCGAGAAGGGGCTCGCGCATCCGGGCGTTCGGGATCTTCGCGCGGTTTCGTCGATGCAGGAACGGAAGGCGATGCTCCTTGAGATTTCGGACGCGTTCGTGGCGCTGCCGGGCGCCTTCGGCACGCTCGACGAGCTGTTCGAGGCGCTCACCGGCGCCCAGCTCGGGCTCCATCGGAAGCCGTGCGGCTTGCTCAACGCCGGCGGATACTACGACGGGCTTCTTGCGTTCCTCGACCGGGCCCGCGCGGAGCGCCTTCTCTCGAGCGAGCATCGCGCTCTTCTCGTCGCGGCGACGACTCCGGGGAGCCTTCTCGGCCGGCTCGATCGATCGACGGCCTCCTCGCCGAGGAGGCGTTCCTCGGGCGGACCGACCGCGACGCGGGAGGCGGCCTGCGGAGGAAAGCGGAGAGAATGATCGCGAACCGAGAGAGGACCCCGAAAGCGGCCGGAAGAGGCCGGAGGTGGCTCGCGGTCGTTCTCGCGACGCTCCTCGCCGGATATCTCTTCGCGCAGGAACCCGAGCCGGAGATGCCGCGCGCCGCCCTCGTCGAGGCGGAGATCGCGCGGATCGCGGAGGAGGTTCGGGGAGACATCGGGGTCGCTGCGATTCATGTGGAGTCGAGGCGTCTTCTCGCGCACGCCGCAGACAAGCGCTTCCCGATGGCGAGCGTGTACAAGATCCCGATCGCCGTTCAGCTCCTCACGCGGGCCGATCGCGGGGAGGTCCATCTCGACTCGACCTTGGTCACCCTCAGGCCCGAGGACTCCCGGCCGGGGAGCGGCGACATCGCGTTCCTTCTCCATTCTCCTGGGGTGAAACTTTCGCTTCGCAACCTTCTGCGGCTTTCGCTCGTCGTGAGCGACAACACGGCTTCGGATATCATCCTCCGGGCGGCGGGCGGCCCGAAAGCGGTCACCAAACGGATGCAGCAGCTCGGCATCGTCGATATGTCGATCGATCGATCGACGCTCCAGCTTCTGCTCGCGTGGGATGGTCTCGAGGGCGCCCTCGCGGACAGCGCGTTCTCGTGGGAGGCGTACGAGGCGCTCGTCGCGGGGCTGACGAAGGAAGACAAGAGGCGCACCGCCGAAGACGCGTCGCTCGACGCGCGGGATACCTGCACACCGATCGCGATGGCGCGTCTCTTGGAGAAGATCTGGAAAGGGGACGCCCTCGCCCCCGGTTCGCGGGATCTCCTGCTCGCGACGATGGCGAAGAGCAACGGATCGAGAAGGATCCGCGGCATGCTTCCGCCCGGTCTTCCGCCCGCTCCCCACAAGACCGGCACGATGTGGGGAGGGGGGCTCGCCACGGTGAACGACGCGGGGATCATCGAGCTACCGGACGGCGCCGGCCATCTAGCGATCGCCATCTTCATCAATCGGGCGGAGGGGGAAGTCCTCGCCCTCGAGACGGTCATCGCGCAGATCACCCGCCTCCTCGTCGACTTCTTCATCCTCGTGCCGGCGGAGTGAGGCTCGTTCGCCTCGATCGGCGCCGGCACGGGGAGCGATCGGAGGAAGACAGCGCGTTCCTCCCTCGTGTATCCTTCCCGCGATATGCGCCCGCCGGCCGGACCTCTCGGGGGGCGGCTGCGGGGTACCGACCGATACGACCGAAGGCGACGCACGACAGGGAGGCCCGATGACGACATCTCCGGAAGCGCCGAAGAAGACACGGACCTTCGGCCGCACCTACTGGATGCTGAACGCGATCGAGATGTTCGAAAGGCTCGCGTATTTCAGCATGCGCGCGGTCGTTCCCGTCTACATCATGCAGGCGGACGATCCCGGCGGGCTTCACTTCACCGCCGCGATGAAGGGAACGATCTACGCCTGGTGGTTCATCTTTCAATCGATCCTCCCGACCTTCACCGGCGGCTACGCGGACCGTTACGGCTACAAGAAGACCCTGTTCATTTCGTTCACGCTGAACATCGTCGGATATCTGATGATGGCGAATCTCCGGAGCTACCCGGGATTCTTCGCGGGCGTGATCGTTCTCGCGAGCGGAACCGCGCTCTTCAAGCCGGCGCTGCAGGGATCCCTCGCGCAGAACCTGACGAAGCTGAACTCGTCGGTCGGCTGGGGGATCTTCTACTGGGTCGTGAACATCGGCGCGGCGATCGGGCCGTTCCTCGCGACGGCGATTCTCGGCGATCCCCACACGCGCGCTTCCTGGCGGACTCTCTTCACCGCCTCGGCGATCATCACATCGCTGAACTACATCATGCTTTTCACCTTCCGCGACGTCCCCTCGGGCGCGGACAAGACGGAGAGCCCGATCCAGGTCATGAGACGGACCCTCAAGAACATCATCGAGCCGCGCCTCGTGGCCTGGCTCCTCATCATGTCGTGCTTCTGGCTCATGATGTACCAGCTTTGGGACCTGCACCCGAACTTCATCGAGGATTGGGTGGACAGCTCGCCGATCGCGCGCATTCTTCCCTTCGACCAGTGGAGAATGCAAACGGCCCGCGGGGTCATGGTGCCGCAGCAGATCCTCCTCAACCTGAACGCGCTCTTCATCATCTTGTTCATGGTGCCCGTCTCCTGGATGGTGCGGCGCATGCGCGTCTTGGCGTGCATGGTGATCGGGATGGCGGTCGCGATGATCGGAATCCTGGTCGCCGGGTTCACCGCAAGCGGCTGGGTCCTCCTTCTCGGGATCATCTTCTTCTCGACGGGCGAGATGATGACCGGTCCGAAGAAGAACGAGTACCTCGGTCTTATCGCGCCTCCCGGAAAGAAGGCGCTCTACCTCGGGTACGTGAACATCCCGGTCGGAATCGGCGGGTTCGTCGGATCGAAGATGGCCGGGTATCTCTACGGCCACTACGGCGAGAAGGCGACGCTCGCGCTCCGCTATATGGCGGAGAAGAAGCTCCTCGGCCAGGACAAGGCATGGGACGGATCGATCCGGACGCTCGAGGCGACGCTCGGCGTCTCCAGGACCGAGGCGGTGGCGAGGCTTCAGGAGCTGACGGGAATGGACGCGGTCCAGGTGACGCGAATGCTCTGGGCCGAGTACCATCCACAGTATTATGTGTGGACTCCGTTCGCGGCGGTCGGGCTCGCGGCGATCGTCGCGCTCGTCATCTTCAGCCAGATGGCGAAGCGGTGGAAGGACATGGATGCGTAGCCAGGATGATGCGCGCGTTTCCTACTGCGGCCGCGGATTGCGGCCTGCGAGGCCTCCCTTCCGTCGCCGCTTCCTCATCAGGGACCCGTGGCGCGCTTGGATCTTGTCGCGACGACCAGGAGCGACAAGTCCTAGCGCGCCGGGGG
>JAGUYC010000123.1 GCA_020061515.1 Gemmatimonadota bacterium | reverse complement strand
CGGGTGACCGCGGCAGGTGTCCGCGAGAAGCGCAGCCACCGAGGCTCGGCGAATGGCGAGCATCGAGCGGACAGCCGCGGGCAGGCCCCGCCGTCCGACGACACAGGAAAGGGAGGCGGGCCGGCGCAAGACGCGCGCCCGAAGGGCATTGACAGGCACCCCCGCGCCCCCTAGAATCCCAAAACGGAAGCGGATCCACCGAGGAAAGGCGGGAACAAACCGTGGGCCGAATCCTGACGTCCTTCCTGCTCCTTCTGATTCTGTTGCTCGTTCTCGGCATCGCCGTCCTGAACCCGGAGCCGCGGGTCAAGCTCAACCTGTATTTTGGAACGTTCTACGACGTTCCGCTCGTGCTCGCGCTCTTCCTGGCGTTTCTCCTCGGATCCCTGCTCACGTTTCTCTACCTTCTCGTGCACACGATTCGACTGCAGTTCAGGATCCGGGAGCTCCGAACGCGGAACAAGCAATACGAGAAGGAGCTGATCGCCCTCCGGAACATCCCGGTCGTCGATGAAGAGGAAGGCAACCCGCTTTCCGAAAGGCCATAGAACGGAACCCGCATGCTGGGCAACTACGGCAGACCCGAATCCCCGGCCGTCCTTCTGCTCGGTCTCCTCTTTCTCCTGGCGGTCGGAGGGCTGATCGTCTGGATCCTCCGCCGAAGAAGGCCCGCGCCGCGCCCGCGCTACGTGGAGGCACTGAACGCGCTTCTCGAGGGGGACGAGGAGACCGCGCTCCGAGAGCTTCGACAAACCGTCCAGGTCGATCCGACGAACACCGACGCCTATCTTCGGCTCGGCAATCTGCTCCGCAAGCGGGGGGCGCTCGACCGCGCGCTCCGCATCCATCGTGATCTCGACGTCGGGACGATCCTCCGCCGAAAGCTGACCGCCGAGGAGAAAGCGCGCGTC
The DNA here is from genome assembly GCA_020061515.1 of Gemmatimonadota bacterium. Lineage (GTDB taxonomy): Bacteria > Orphanbacterota > Orphanbacteria > Orphanbacterales > Orphanbacteraceae > VGIW01. Next base: position 4,476 of record JAGUYC010000123.1, on the reverse strand, counting down.
CGCGAGGCGATCGCGGATGATCTTCTGGCCCTGCGCCGGACCGAAGAGGCGCTTCAGGTTCTCTCCGGACTTCTCGCCCACGACAAGGAGAACGCGCGGATCCGTTCGAAAATGATCGCGATCCACGAGCGGCGCTCGGAATGGGACGAGGCCTACGAGCTCTTCCGGGAAGGGTTGAGGATCCGAAAGGAGAAGGCTCCGGAAAAGACGGCCCGCTACCGCGCGATCTGCGGGACCTCGGTCCTCCAAGCGGGGGATGCGGAACGCGCGAAGCAGATCTTTCTTGAAGCATTGAAGCTTCATCCGGAATGCGCCGAGGCTCTCTACCGGCTCGGCGCGATCGCGTACGACGCGGGCGAGATGGAGGAGGCGATCGGGTATTGGGAGCGTTTCCACCAGGCGGCGCCGGAGCTGGCCTACGTCACGTTCGATCGACTCGAGCAGGCTCTCTTCGAAACCGGAAACCTGAACCGCTTGGAAGAGGTCTTCCATGCGATTCTCGGCCGGGCTCCGGAGAACCCGCCGACGCTTCTCGCCCTTTCGGACTTCCATTCCCGGCGGGGGGAGGACAACAAGGCAATCGACTGCGCGCGGCGCGCGGTGGAGAGCGACCCGTCGTCCTCTGCGGCGCGGAGCCGGCTCCTTCTTCTTCTGTGCACGAACCGGACCCCCGAACGGGCGGTCCGAGAGGCGGCCGACTTCCTGAAAGAGAACCCGATCCCTACGTCCCCCCTCGCGTGCCCCCGCTGCGGCTTTCCCGGCGAGGAACCGTTCTGGAGGTGTCCCCAATGCCTGACGTGGAACGCCGCCGCTCCCGGTCCGGCGACCTCCTCCTCGCGATCCTGATCCCGCTCGCGATCGGAAGCGCGCCGGCCGAGGGAGGCGTCTTCTCGGCCGCCGACGAGCTTCTCGCGGCGGGACGGGCGGAGGAGGCGCGCACCGAGTTCCGGCGCATCGGTGATGAGCACGAGGGGAGCGCGCTCGGAAACGAGGCGCTCTTCCGCTGGAACGAGCTCGAACGGGAGGGCCCGACCTACCTCGATCGCCTCGCCCGCCTGACTGAACGCTGGGAAGACCCGCGCGCGTGGTTCGCCCTCGGACGCTATCGTTTCGCGGTCGGCGCGTACGGAGCCGCTGCCGACGATTTCGGGAGGGCGGCAAGGCTGCTCGCGGGGGAGGAGAAGCTGGACGCGTCCTGCTGGCGCGGGCTCGCGCTCGTCGCGGCGGGAGAGATCGATTCGGGAATCCAGCTCCTCCTCGGGACGGCCGAGAACGGCAAGAACGCTCCCCCCGCGATCCGCGCCCGATACCTCGCCGCCGAGGCGCTCGCTCGGAAGGGTTCGCTCGATCGGGCCGCCGCGGTCTTGGAGCCTCTTCTCCGCGGAACAAACGATTTCAGCGCCCCGTCGCTCCTCCTGAAGGCCCGTCTCGAGAGAACGGATCCCCGCGAGGATCCGGCCGCGGACCGCTTCGAAGAGGCCCTCCGGCGCGCCCCGAGGGACGCCGGGCCGGAAGCAACGCCTCCTCCTCCCTCGCCGCCCCGCGAGACGATCCTCGCCGTCTATTATGTTCAGGTCGCGTCCTTCGAGGATGAAAGCAACGCCCTGCGCTTCGTCGCCGGCGAAAGAACCCGGGGGATCGGGGCGATCGGCGTCTATCGGAGCGGCGAGGGAGGACGCGTTCTCTATCGGGTCCGCGTCGGCCCCTTCGCCACGCCCGAGGAGGCGGGGACGGCGAGGGAACACCTTTCCCGGCAAGGGCTTGCGGGGGACATCGTCCGCGCGCTTCCGGAAGACGAGTGATGGACGCTCGGACCCCGATGATGCGCCAGTACTGGGAGGTGAAGGAACGGCATCCGGACGCCATCCTCTTCTTCCGCATGGGCGACTTCTTCGAGATGTTCCACAAGGACGCGGAGGTCGCCTCGCAGCTCCTCGGGCTCACGCTGACGACCCGATCGAAGGGAGAAGAGACGCCGATCCCTCTCGCCGGGGTCCCCTGGCACAAGGCGGACCATTACATCGACCGCCTCCTTCGCCTCGGCTACAAGGTCGCCGTCTGCGACCAGACCGAGGATCCGAAGAAGGCGAAGGGCCTCGTGCGGCGCGAGGTGACCGAGGTGATCACGCCGGGGACCGCGCTCGTCGGAAGCCTTCTGGAGGGGAAGCGCCCAAACTATCTCGTCGCGCTCGCGCCGGGCGGCGGGCGAGAGAAGAGCGCGTGGGGGATCGCCGCGCTCGACCTCGCGGCCGGCGACTTCCGAATCGGCGAGATCGAGAGCGAGGAGATCGCGGAGGAGGTCGCCCGCTTCGAGCCTTCCGAGATCCTCCTTCCGGAGGGGAGGCGTGGCTCGTTCCCCCTCTCCGCCCGGTGGAGCCGCGAGCCCGCCCTTACCCATGTCGAGGATTGGAAGTTCGACGCCGAGAGCGGGGAGCGCGCCCTGAAGAGCCATCTCGGCGTCGAGACGCTCGATGGTTTCGGATGCGCGGACCTCGAGGGCGGGCTCGCCGCGGCGGCCGCTCTTCTCGATTACCTCCGCGCGCTGGGGCGGACCGATCTGCGACACATCGACCGCGTCCTTCCGATTCGGACGCGGGATCACCTGGTTCTCGACGAGACGACTCGCCGAAACCTCGAGATCTTCCGCCCGATCCGCGAGGGGGCGGAGAGCGGGACGCTGATCAGCGTTCTCGACGCCACCGTCACCGCGATGGGGGGGAGGCTTCTTCGGGAGTGGCTCCTTCGCCCGCTCGTCGATCCGTCGAAGATCGAGGAACGTCTGGAAGCGGTGGCGGAGGCGGTCCGCCGCTCCTCGTGGCGGGAGGAGGTCCGCGATCTCCTTCGCCGCTTCGGCGATCTCGAGCGGCTTGCCGGGAAGATCGTGCTCGGGCGCGGCACGCCGCGCGACGTCGTCGCGCTCAAGAACTCGCTCCGCCTCGTGCCGCTCCTTCACGAGCGCCTCGCGGGCGCCGAGAGCCCGCGATTCGCGGTTCTCGCGGAACGGACGGAGAGCCTCGATGCGCTCGCCGGCCTCATCGAGCGCGCGCTCGTCGACGAGCCGCCCCTCTCGATGAAGGAGGGGGGCGTGGTCCGAGAAGGATTCGACGCCGAGCTCGACGCGCTCCGGAGCATCGGGACGGACGGGCGGGGATGGATCGCCGGCTTCCAGGAGCGCGAACGGAAGAAGACCGGCATCCCGAACCTCAAGGTCGGCTACAACAGAGTTTTTGGCTATTACATTGAAGTCTCAAAGAGCCGAACGGAGGAGGTGCCCCCCTCGTACACCAGGAAGCAGACGCTCGTCGGAGGCGAGCGATACATCACGCCCGAGCTCAAGGAGCAGGAGGAGCGGATCCTCGGCGCCGAGGAACGGATTCGGGCGCTCGAGGAGGAGCGGTTTCTCGAGGTGCGCGCCGCCGCCGCCGCCGAGGGGCCCAGGATCCGGAGGATCGGAGAGGCCGCGGCCGCGATCGACGTTCTCCTCGCCCTCGCCGACTGCGCGGTTCGAAGGAAATACGCGCGCCCCAGAGTCGACGGCGAGAACCGGATTCGGATTCGCGAGGGACGCCACCCGGTCGTCGAGGCGATCCTCGGCCCCGGCCGGTTCGTTCCGAACGACACCGACCTCGACGCGGCGGAGAGCCAGATCCACATCCTCACCGGCCCCAACATGGCGGGGAAGTCGACCTACCTTCGTCAGGTCGCGCTCATTCAGATCCTCGCGCAGGCCGGATCGTTCGTGCCGGCGGAGAGCGCGGAGCTCGGCGCGGCGGACCGGATCTTCACCAGGGTCGGCGCGGCGGACGATCTCGCGCGCGGGCAGAGCACCTTCCTCGTCGAGATGACCGAGACGGCGAACATCCTTCACAACGCCACGCCGCGCTCTCTCGTCCTTCTCGACGAGATCGGGCGCGGGACCTCGACCTTCGACGGGGTCTCGATCGCGTGGGCGGTGGTCGAATACTTGCACCGGCACGAGAAAGTCGGCGCGAAGACGCTCTTCGCGACGCACTACCACGAGCTTGCCGTCCTCGCGGACGACCTCGCGCGCGTGCGGAACTTCTCCGTGCTCGTGAAGGAATACGGGGACCGCGTCGTCTTTCTTCGGCAGGTCGTCCCCGGGAGCGTCGACCGGAGCTACGGCATCCAGGTCGCTCGCCTCGCCGGGCTTCCGGAGGAGGTCGTGCGGCGAGCGAAGGAAGTTCTCGCTCATCTCGAGCGCGAGCACGTGACGAAGCCGATCGACGTGCTCGGGAAAGGGGTCCCCAGGCAGATCCCGCTCTTCCGGAGCGAGGAGGAGCGGATCGCGGACGAGATTCGGGAGATCGACCCGGACCGCCTTCCGCCGCTCGAGGGTCTCCGCCTCCTCCACGAATGGAAGTCCCGGCTCGGCCCCGCGAACGGAGGGGCGTAGGAATGGCGAGGATTCGCGTGCTCCCGGAGTCGGCGGCGAACCGGATCGCCGCGGGGGAGGTG
>JAGUYC010000157.1 GCA_020061515.1 Gemmatimonadota bacterium | reverse complement strand
GACAGATCTCGTCGTCCGGGAGTCTCCGTCCGCCGCCGCCGCCACGGCGGGTGACCGCGGCAGGTGTCCGCGAGGAGCGCAGCCACCAAGCCCGAAAGGGCGACTGGCGAGCATCGAGCGGACAGCCGCGGGCAGGCCCCGCCGTCTGTGAGTCTGGGGAACGCGGCATCAGGCATCCAACTCAATGCCGAGACGGCGCATCTTTCGCCAGAGGGTCGAGCGGTCGATCCGAAGGATCTCGGCCGCGCGCCCCCGATGCCCTCCGGCCCGCGCGAGCGCATCGAGGATCGTCTTGCGCTCGTCCCGAGGAGACGCGCTTCCCGCTCCGGCACCTGCCCCGCCCGGGACCGCGCGCGCGAAGACCCTTGCCGTCGCCTCGACGATCTCCATCGGGAGATCCTCGAGAAGAACGCTCCGCCCGCGGCTCTTCACCGTCGCGTGCTCCATCGCGTTCCGAAGCTCGCGCACGTTCCCGGGCCACGAATGATCGAGCATCGCGCGGAGCGCGTCCCGGGAGATCCTCTCGATGTTCCGGTCCATGCGCGCGCGCATCTCGCGGAGGAAGACGGACGCGAGAGCCGGGATGTCCTCTCTTCGCTCGCGGAGAGGCGGCACGCGGATCGGAATCACGTTCAGCCGATAGAAGAGATCCTGCCGGAAACGCCCCTCCTCGACGAGCTTCCGCAGCGGCTGGTGCGTCGCCGCGATCACACGCACATTGATCGGGACAACGCGCGTGTCCCCGACCCTCTCGATTTCGCGCTCCTGAAGCACGCGGAGCAGCTTCACCTGAATCCGCTCCGTGAGATCGCCGACCTCGTCGAGGAAGACCGTACCGCCGTCCGCGCTCTCGAAGCGCCCCTTCCGGTCGTGCGTCGCGCCGGTGAACGCGCCTTTCACGTGCCCGAAGAGCTCGCTTTCGAGAAGGCTCTCGGAGAGCGCGGAGCAGTTCACCTTGACGAACGCCGCGCCCTGGCGGCGGCTGCTCCGGTGGATCGCGTCCGCGATCAGCTCCTTCCCGGTTCCGCTCTCCCCCTGAACCAGAACGGTCGAGTCGGTCGGCGCCACCTGTTCGATTAAGGTGTAAAGCTCTTGCATCGCGTGGCTCTTCCCGACGAGCGCGTGGAGCGACGCGCGATCTTCGAGACGAACCTCGAGCTCGCGAAGGTGCGTGATGTCGCGGAAGATGAGGACCGCCCCCGCGGTCTTCTCTTGTCGGTCGACGATCCGGTTCATTCCGAGAAGCACGCGAAGGTCGCTTCCGTCGGGGAGGACGAGCAAGTTCTCCCTCTCCCGCACCCCGTCCCCTTGCATCGTCTCCTCGGCGACCAGCCCAATCTCCCACAGGCGTCCGCGCGCGATCACGCCGACGCGCTTGCCGATCGCCTCCTCCTCGGAGACCGCGAGCATCCCCCGCGCGGCGCGGTTGATGTTCGTCACGCGAAGCTCCGTGTCGACCGTGAGGATGCCGTCCCCCACGCTGTGGAAGATCGCCTCCATGTTGGCCTTCTCCGCCATGCAGACCTGCAGGTTGCCGAGTTCCGGCTTCACGCGTGCTCCTTCCGTTGTTGCATTCGCCCGCAACAGATGATTGCACGCCGAGAGCCGACATGCAACATCCGCGTGCGGGCCGACCCGGGCGGGCCGGCGGGAACAGAACCGTAAAGATTGTAAAAACAACAAGTTGCGGGCCAGAACCTTCGCCCGGGCCTTCTCGGCCTTCTCCTTGCTGGTAGAGCCGACATGTCTCGAAACGGTTGCAGCCAATCGGGAGGAAAGAACGTGAAGAGGCGGCTCGTGGATTTCTCGCTGAACCATCCGAGGACGGTGATCGCGCTCGTTCTCGCAGTGACCGTTCTCCTCGGGGCGCAGATCCCGAAGGTTCACATCGATACCGACCCGGAGAACATGCTCCCCGAGGACGAGCCGGTGCGCGTCTTCCACTCCGAGGTCGAGCAGGTCTTCGGCCTCAACGACATGCTTGTGCTCGGGATCGTGCGCGAGGAGGGCGTCTTCAACCCGTCGACTCTCGCCAAGGTCGAGCGGATCACCGCGCGCATCCGCGCGATGGACGGGGTGATCGAGGACGATCTTCTCGCGCCGACCGACGTCGATGATATCTACACGACCGCCGACGGAGTCCTTCGCGTTGAGACGCTGATGGGCGAAGCGCCCGAGACGCAGGAAGGCGCCGACCGGATCCTCGCGCAGATCGGGAAGAACCCGGTCCTTCGCGGCAAGCTCGCCTCGGCCGACGGGAAGGCGATGGCGATCTTCATTCCGGTCGAGTCGAAGGACGTCGCGCACGCCGTCGCCAAGGAGATCGAGAAAGTTCTCGACGAAGAGAAGGGAGGCGAGACGTTCCATCTCGCCGGGATGCCGCTCGCTCAGGACACGTTCGGCGCCGAGATGTTCCGCCAGATGGTCCTCGCGGCCCCCGCCGCCTTCCTCGTGATCTTCCTTCTTCTTCTCTTCTTCTTCCGGAACGTCGCGGTCGTCTTGGCGCCGATGATCGTCGCCGTGATCAGCGTCGTCTGGACGATGGGGCTTCTCATCGGGCTCGGCTACACGGTCCACATCATGAGCTCGATGATCCCGATCTTCCTCATCCCGATCGCCGTTCTGAACTCGATTCACATCCTGAGCGAGTTTCACGAGCGCTATCCGAAGTGCCGGGACATGCGCCGCACGATCCGCGAAACGATGGACGAGCTTTTTGTCCCGATGATCTTCACGTCGCTCACGACGGTGGTCGGCTTCGCGTCTCTTCTTCTCACGCCGATCCCGCCGGTCCAAGTCTTTGGGGCCTTCGTGGCCTTCGGCATCGCCGCGGCGTGGTTTCTTTCGGTCGTCTTCAACATCGCCTACGCGGTTCTCCTTCCGGAAAAGGCGGTCTGCAGGTTCGGGAGGGCTGACGAAGGGGACCGCGCGATGCGCCGCGCGATGCGGGCCGTTCGCGATTTCTCTCTTCGCTACAACAAGCCGGTCGTCGTCGCCGGCCTTCTCGTTTTCGCGGTCTCGGTCGCGGGGGTCGCGCGGATCGAGGTGAACGACAACCCCGTGAAGTGGTTCAAGACGGGGCACCCGCTCCGCATGGCGGACGACGCCATGAACCGCCACCTCGCGGGGACCTACATCGCGTATCTCTCCGTTCGGACGGACGAAGAAGGCGGCCTGAAGGACCCGGAAGCGATGCGCGCGATCGAGGCGTTGCAGGACCGCCTGAACGAGCATCCAAACGTCGGGGCGACCACGTCGATCGCGGACATCGTGAAGAAGGTCCGCGAGGAGCTGAAGGGGGATCCGCGCGAGGCGATCCTTCCCGATTCCCGCGAGGAGATCGCCCAGTATCTCTTTCTGTATGAAATGTCCGGGGGAAGCCCGGACGATCTCTTCAAGTTCATCACACCGGAGGCGGACCGCGCCAACATCTGGGTACAAATGCATCGAGGGGAAAACCGCGAAGTGAGCAGCGTCGTAGCGGCCGCCTCCGACTTTCTTTCCGAGAATCCGCCCGCCGGTCTCGACGCGAGTTGGGCGGGCATGTCCTACATCAACGTGATCTGGCAGGGGAAGATGGTGAGCGGGATGATGAAGGCGCTGCTCGGGAGCTTCGCCACGGTTCTTCTCATGATGATCTTCCTCTTCCGCTCGGTGAGGCTCGGAGTTCTCTCGGTGATCCCGCTGACCGCGACCATCGCGCTCGTCTACGGGTTCATCGGCTTCAGCGGCAGGCCGTACGACATGCCGGTGGCGGTTCTCTCGTCGCTCACGCTCGGTCTTTCGATCGATTTCGCGATCCACTTCCTTCAGCGAAGCCGCGAAATCTATCGGGCGACCGGAAGCTTCGCGAAGACGATGGACGGGATCTTCGACGCCCCGGCCCGCGCGATCGCGCGGAACGTGGTCGTGATCGCGGTCGGGTTCGTGCCGATGTTCTTCGCGAACCTCGTCCCCTACGTGACGGTGGGCGCGTTCTTCTTCGCGATCATGGTGATCAGCGGGGCGACGACCTTCTTCTCGTTCCCCGCGATCCTCTCTCTGATGAACCCGGCGTTCCTCGCCGGCAAGACGAAACGAGACGGAGTCCGGGAAGAGGTCCCGGAGGGCGCGGCGCCGGCCGCGCGATCCTGAAAGGAGCCGCAGATGAACGGACGAATCGGAACGGCCTTCCTCGCGGTGGCCGCTGCGCTCTTCGCGATGGGCGCGGGGAACGCGGCCGCGGAGGACGCGGCGGAGATCATGAAGACCGCCCATCTCAACCTCTACTACATGGGCGACGACGGCATCGCGAAGGTGCGGATGGATCTCGTGGACAAGAAGGGGAAGACCAGGACCCGGGAGTTCATCATGCTCCGGCGCGATATCGAGGAAGGCGGCGCGCAAAAGTACTACACGTATTTCCTCGAGCCGGGCGACATCCGCCGCACGACGTTCATGGTGTGGAAGGATCCGGTGAAGGACGACGCGCGCTGGATCTACGTGCCGGCCGTCGATCTCGTCAAGCAGATCTCGGCGAGCGACAAGGGATCCTCGTTCGTCGGGAGCGATTTCTCCTACGAGGATGTCTCCGGACGCCACTGGACGGACGACATCCACACGCTCCTTCGCGAGGAAGAGAAGGACGGGCGCTCCTTCTACGTGATCGAGAGCCTTCCGAAAGAGAAGGACTCCTTCGCGAAGAAGCTCACGTGGGTCGGCAAGGACCGGATGCTCCCCGAGCGCGAAGAGTACTACGACGCGAAGGGAGCGCTCGAGCGAGTGTTCACCGCGGACGAGGTGAGCACGATCGAGGGCTTTCTCACGATCACGAAGCGCACGATGGCGAACGTCAAGAAGGAGCACTCCACCATCGTGAGCTTCTCGGAAATCGACTACAACATCGGCGTCGAGGACGACCTCTTCACCGAGCGCTATCTGAAAGCGCCGCCGTCGAAGTACGTCGCGCCGTAGGAAAAGGGAGACCCGAAGATGCGGCGCATCAAATGGACAACGGCGATCCTCGCGGCGGCGGCCGTTCTGGCCGCCGCCCCCCCCGCCACCGCGGATGTTCAGACGCACGGCTTCGTCGAGGGGGCGTACGGCCTCCGCACGGCGGAGGATCCGCGGTTCGACGGCGTTCGCGACTACACGCTTGAAGAGACGCGCGCGCAGCTCCGCTTCGGATCGTACGGGGAGCGGGGCGAGGCGTTCCTCCGGCTCGACCTCTTGCAGGATCGGGCCGTCGCGGACGGGACCGGCGTCGAGCTTCGCGAAGCGTTTCTCCGCTTTCGCGCGCTCGGCGACCGGATCGAGGCGAAGGCGGGACGCCAGGCGCTCACCTGGGGGACGGGCGATCTTCTCTTCGTGAATGATTTATTCCCGAAGGATTGGGTTTCGTTCTTCATCGGACGCGAGGACCAATACCTCAAGGCGCCGGCCGACGCGGTCCGCCTCGGGATCTTCGGACTTCCGTTCGATCTGGACGTCGTCGCAATCCCCGGGTTCACGCCGGACCGGACCCCGGATGGGGAGCGCCTCTCGTTCGACGCGCCGCCGTCCGTCACGGGGCCCCCGGAG
>JAGUYC010000178.1 GCA_020061515.1 Gemmatimonadota bacterium | reverse complement strand
CGTGTGCTCTTCCGATCTAACGCCGCTCGTTCTGGTCGACGGGATCCTCTGGCCGCGAGAGGCGGGCGGGCTTCCGAACGCCGGAGCGCTTCCGCGCCAGGGGATCGGAACGTTCGCGCTCGCGGGGCCGCGCCTTCTCCCGGAGCTCGCCCTCGCGGCGCCCGGAGGCGCGATCCTTCTCGAGGAAGAACCGTGGGGGGGAGGGCCCCCGAGAAGCGTCGTCGCCGCCGATCGCGGAGCGGATGGCTTTCGGGATTACCGCTTTGGCCTCGCGAGGGACGTGACGAGGCGGCTCGCCCTCCGGTTCGACGGACAGTTCCGCAAGGCGGATGCGTTCACCGTGGACAGCCAGCGCGCGCTTTCGAGCGGCATCGCCGCCGAGGCGCGTCTTGGCCCCGCGCTCCTTCTCCGCGCGCGGCTCCGCCGCCAAGACGGCGAGGAGGTTCTCCTCGACCGCAGTCTCCAGCGGCGCTTCTCGCATCGGGCGAACGACGAGAGAGAGGTTCTCGCGATCGAGCTCCTCGCTCCCGGAATGAATGGACAAGCCTATCGGACGTCGATACACTCCCGCGCGGATGCGGCGGATGCCGCGTACGCGTCGACATCGGTTGTCGACGAGCGGAGCGGCCTTCGTCTCTCGCGCGCGTTCCGCGCGCGGGGCGCGGGGATCGTGGTCGCCCTTCGCGGCGAGAGGCGCGAGGCGGAAGCGGACGGATCGAGCCGAGAGAACGCCCGAGGGGCGGTGTCGGCGGGGGTTTCGTTCGCGCCCTTCCCTTGGAGCAAGGCCCAGGCCGCGCTCCTCGGCGACGCGGAGGAAGGGGAGAGAGGACGCCTCGGCGCGGAGGCCTCCTTCTGGTGGCGCGGGGTTCTCCCCGGTCATCTTCGCGCGGGACGTTTCCGCGAGGAGCGCACGGTTCGGCAATGGATCGCGGGCGATGCCGATCCCGGGATCGTTCGCACCGCGGAGGCGGGAATCGGCTTCGCGTTCCTTCCTCTTCGCCCGAAGGTTCGATGGTTTCGACGTGAAGGAGATGGCGTCGACCATCTCGTCTCCGTCGACTCCCACCTGGAGAGCTTCGTGCGGATCGACGAGAGGACGGACGGCCTGGAAGCCTCCATCGAGGGGCGGGCCGGCGCGATCGAGTGGGAGGGATCGTACGCGTGGATCCGCGCGCGGGAGAAGGGGAAGTCCGATCCTCTGCCGTACCACTCCGATCATCTGGTGCGCGGGCGAGTCTCCTACGAGCGCCCGATCCCTCGATTCCCCGCGGTGCCGCGCATGGACGTGCTCGGCGAGTGGCGTTCCGACCGGCGCGCGCCGGGGCGGTCCGAGCCGATGGAGGATTACTTCACTCTCCGCGGGCGGATCACGCTGAACGTGCGGGGGACGGATCTCTTCGTGCAGATGGAGCAGGTGCTCGGGCATCAGGTCGAGTACCTCGACGGCCCGTTGGAGGGGACCGACGGCGTCCTCTCCGGCAGTCGTCAGATCTACCTTGGGCTCGTGTGGCCCTTCATGGACGGGTAAGAAGATGGATACGATCCGATCCCTCGGCGTCATCGACATCCTGATCGTGATCCTCCTGCTGCTCTTCCTGATCCACGGTCTCCGGCGCGGGTTTCTCCGCTCGCTTTTCGGACTCCTCGCGCTCGGCGCCGGCTGGATCGTCGCCTCGCGTTTTCACCTCGCGCTCGCGATGCGCTGGAACACGTCGCGACCGGAGGCGGAGATCGCGCTCCGTCTCGGCGTGTTTCTTCTTCTCTTCGTCCTCACCGCGCTCGCCGTGCGGCTCGTCGGGGTCGGGATCACGGGCGTCATCTCGGGAACCCCGCTCTCCCTCATCGACCGGCTGCTCGGAGGGCTTTGCGGAGTCGGGATCGGCGCGGTCTTTCTCGGCGCCCTCTTTCTCGTCGCGACGATGTACTTCCCCGGCGGAGCGCGCGTCCTCGCGGGCTCCAAGTTTCAACGCCCGCTCATCGAGGTGGTTCGCGTCCTGTCGAACACGATTCCGCGGGAGATGAAGGATCGCTTCGATCGTTTCGAACCGAGGAGGATCCCGTCGCCGGCGGCGGAAAAGACCGAACAAGGTGTTTGACCCGATCGAGAATCGCGCCGGACAAGAGGAGATCGCATGAATCCGGAGATCTTTCGCGAGTACGACATACGGGGCGTGGTCGAGAGGGACCTTCCGCCGGAGCACGTTCGGCGGATCGCCCGCGGGATCGGAACCTACGTGAAGCGACGCTACGAGGGGGAGGTGGTCGTCGGACGCGACGTCCGCCTCAGCTCGGAATCCCTTTCCGAACAGATCATCGAGGGTTTGAACTCGTGCGGGCTCGATTGCGTCGACATCGGCATGGTCCCCACTCCGCTCCTCTACTACGCGGCGACGCGCGGCGGCGAGGATTCGTTCGCGGCCGGCCTCATGATCACGGGGAGCCACAATCCGCCCGAGTTCAACGGTTTCAAGATCTGCCACGGGACCACGCCGATCTTCGGTCCGGACATTCAGGAGATCCGCGCGCTCGTGGAGAAGGGGGACTTCGAGAAGGGGAGCGGTTCGGTCCGCCGAATGGACGTGCGCGAGGACTACATCGAGGAGATCGTGCGCGGGATTCGGATCCCGCGAAAGGTCCGCCTCGTCGTCGATTCGGGAAACGGGACCGGGGGGCCGATCGCGGTTCCGATCTTCCGCAAGTTGGGCTGCGAGGTGATCTCGCTCTTCGAGGAGCCGGACGGCCGCTTTCCGAACCATCATCCCGACCCGACCGTTCCCAAGTACATCCAGACGCTGATCCGAACGGTTCGAGAGAGCGGGAGCGAGCTCGGCGTCGGATACGACGGCGATGCGGACCGGATCGGGGCGGTCGACGAGAAGGGGGAAATCCTTTTCGGCGACACGCTGACCGGGATCTTCGCCCGCTCGGTTCTTCGAACGAACCCGGGTGCGACGATCGTTTTTGACGTCAAGTGTTCGAAAGGGCTCGTGGAGGCGATCGAAGCCGCCGGCGGCCGGCCGCTCATGTGGAAGACCGGCCATTCGCACCTCAAGCGGAAGATGAAGGAGGAGCGCAGTCCCTTCGCGGGGGAGATGAGCGGCCACGTCTTCTTCGCCGATCGCTACTACGGCTACGACGACGCGATCTACGCCTCCTGCCGTCTCGTTGAGATCGTGGCGAACGAAGGGCGGCCGCTCTCCGCGATCGCGGCCGAGATCCCGCGCTACTTCTCGACCCCCGAGATCCGGATCGATTGTCCGGACGCGGTGAAGTTCCAGGTCGTCGAGAAGGTGCGGGGCCGTTTTCGCGCGACGCACGAGGTGATCGACATCGACGGGGCGCGGATCGACTTCGGGGACGGATGGGGGCTCCTTCGCGCCTCGAACACGCAGCCGGTTCTCGTTCTTCGGTTCGAGGCGAAGAGCGCCGATACGCTCGCGCGGATCCGCCGAACGGTCGGGGAGGCGCTTCGCGAGCATGTTTCCGTTCCGGACGAGGTGTTCGCTTGAGATGATCGCCGTGATTCTCGCGGGGGGGAGCGGCACGCGCTTTTGGCCGGTCTCCCGCGCGTCGGAGCCGAAGCAGTTCCTTCCTCTTGTCGGCGGCCGCTCGCTCCTCGCCGAGACGGTCGCGCGCGTTCTCCCCCTCGTTCCGGCGGAGCGAATCTTCGTAGTGACGGGAGGGTCCTTCACGGAGCGGGCGCGGCGCGAGGCGCCGATGCTCCCCGCAGACCACGTGATCGGCGAGCCGGCGGGGAGGAACACGGCGCCGGCGAT
>JAGUYC010000130.1 GCA_020061515.1 Gemmatimonadota bacterium | reverse complement strand
CTGCAGGAAGAAGTTCGCGCTGGTGAAACCGATCGCGAAGTACGACCCGAAGAAGGTGACCTGTCCTCAGTGCAAGAGCAAGAAGGTCGATCGGCGCTGGAGCGGCGTCTTCGTCAAGACGTCCAAGAAGAGCTAGCCCTGATAGCAGGCGTGTACACGTCCCCCCCCTCGCCCGGCTCGACCATGGCGGGGCGTAGGGAGGAGTAGGGCTTGGGCTGGATCAGTCTTCCCAGAACAGGTCAAGACCCGATCCGCTCGGCCTGATATGGTGTTTTCAGGACCGCACGGAATACTCATGAAGGGCAGAGGGAGGAGGAGTCTCACTATGAAGCTTAGTCCACTGGGAGATCGGGTGCTCGTCCAGCGCGTCGAGAAAGAGGAGACGAAAGGCGCCATCGTGATCCCCGACACGGCGAAGGAGAAACCTGAGGAGGGGAAAGTGATCGCCGTCGGCCCCGGGGCACGGAATGAGTCGGGGAAGGTCGTCCCGCCGGACGTAAAGGTCGGGGACCGGGTGCTCTTCGGCAAGTACTCGGGGATGGACGTCAAGATCGACGAGGCGGAGTATCTCGTCCTTCGTGAAGGGGACATCCTCGGGACTCTGTAGACAGGAATCCATGAAAAGCCCGTGCCAACAGTCCGGGTGGAAGGGCGGGCTTCCGGATACGTTCCTTGTCAGTTCTATCCCTACGTGCTGCTTCCGCCTCCCTCTTCACCAGATGGATTCTTGCCGGACTGCCCCACCTGAAGGCGATTGACGAGCCCGCGCAGCAACTCGATCGGGACGGGAAAGAGGATGGTGGAGTTCTTCTCCGCCGAAATCTCGGCGAGGGTCTGCAGATAACGAAGCTGGATCGCCACCGGCTCCTTGGCCATCGTAGCCGCCGCTTCGGTCAGCCGGCCCGCCGCTTGGAACTCGCCTTCCGCGTGGATGACCTTCGCGCGGCGCTCCCGCTCCGCTTCCGCCTGCTTGGCGATCGCGCGCTGCATGTCCTGAGGAAGATCCACATCCTTCACCTCCACCGCCGCCACCTTGATGCCCCAAGGATCGGTCCGCTCGTCGATGATGGTCTGGAGCTTCTGATTGATCTTCTCCCGATTCGACAAAAGTTCGTCGAGTTCGTGCTGGCCGAGCACACTGCGTAGAGTCGTCTGCGACATCTGGGAGGTGGCGTAGAGGAAATTCTCCACCGCCACCACTGCCTTCGCCGCGTCCATCACCTGGAAATAAAGAACTGCGTTCACCTTGACGGTCACGTTGTCTCTGCTGATCACGTCCTGGGGGGGAACGTCCATAGCGACAACACGCAGAGAGACCTTGACCATCCGGTCGATCATCGGAATGAGCAGAATCAAACCGGGGCCTTTCGCGCCCACAAGTCGTCCGAGCCGGAAGATCACCCCTCTCTCGTATTCTCTCAGAACGCGGACCGCGCTTCCGAGAAGCAAGACAAGAACGAGAATGACCACAAAAACTGGTAGACCAAGCATCGCGTCTAACCGTCCTTTCCTCGCGGATCCATCCTTCGGAGTCTAAGGGTCAATCCCTCGACAATCTCAACTATCACAGAGGCCACCTGGAAGGGATTGACCTATGCGGCACTGTATCACAGCGCTCCAGATAGGTTCCAGCCCTGAGTGTCAAGACCCCCCCCTCTCCGCGCCCCGTGCTTTCGGGGATCGGTTGCCGGGCGTTTTCGCGGATAGGGTGCCACCGGTTACGTGGAAAGGGCGCGCGAGGAGTCTTCCCCGGCCCTCCCCCTCCCGCTCCCCGCCGAGCGAGCGCGGGGGAGCAGGGGGGAACAGCCAGCTTCGGCTCCCGGATTGGGTCTTCATGAAGGACAGGCGACGATACAGCGATCCGCTCACGGCTCCAGGTTCATCTTCCGCAGCAGGGCTCGGTAGCGCGGCTGTTCCAAGGTAACGCCCAACATCTGGCGCTCGGAATTGATGACGCTGACCGTGAGCACGTCACGCTCCTCAACGCCCTTCTCCAGCCACTCGAGTACCCGGTCTGTGTCCTTCAGACCTACGTGAATCAGCGCGATGGCGACGGGCGTTATGTAGTCCGTTCGGCTCCGCTCCGTCAGTTGCTCAAGAAGCGCTTCGGCCTCTGCGCGCCGGCCCATGAGCGCATACGCCAGCCCGAGCGTTCCGAGCGTCGCCGCAGTGCCTCCCGAAAGCTCGCACGCCTTGTTGGCTTCGGCAATCGCGTCCTCGAACCTTCTCGTCCTGACGTACGTCATTGCAAGCAACCAATGGGGCCGCCATAGACTCGGGTCCAGCTCGATCGCGCGCATGTACTGCTCGACCGCTCGATCGACCTGCCCATCGGATGCAAGGAGAGCACCCAGCCAGGCGTTGTAATTCGGAGAGAGGGGGTCGAGTCGTACCGCCTCCTGAACGTGCAGCAAGGCCTCGTTCAACCGTCCCGTAGGACGGAGGAGCCAGAATCCATAACTGTAGCGGACGATCGGAGACGCAGGATTGAGCTCCAACGCGCGGCGAAACTCCAGCTCCGCGCCTTCCCAATCGAAGTCGAGGATCCCTAGGACAAGCCCCAGCATGCTGTGCGCCTCAGCCAGCGTTTCATCCCGCCTGAGGGCTTCCATCGCCGCCGATTTGGTCCGGAGAAGGTCCTCCTTCGGATTCCTGTAACCCCAGAGTGCGCTGTAGAAGCTGGACTCCGCCATCCCCGCGTACGCCAGGGCGTAGTCGGGGTCGATTGCGATTGCCTGCTCCAGATACTCCCTGCCCTTCGGGAGCGATTCCGGGGTCATCCTGAGTACACTGTGACGTCCCCTCAGAAACAGGTTGTATGCCTCCATGCTCTCCGTATGCCGCTTCACGAGCGGCCGGTCTTCCGCGAGACGCACACGGAGCTTCTCGACGATCGCCTGCGAGATCTCGTCCTGAATGGCGAATACATCCGTCATCTCGCGATCGAAGCGCTGGCTCCACAGGTGATACCCGTCGCTCGCCTTGACGAGCTGCGCCGTCACACGGAGGCGATTGCCGGACCGGCGAACGCTTCCTTCCAGGATATGCTCCACGCCGAGCCGCGCCCCGATCTCGCGAACGTCAAGCTTCTGGCCGCGGAAGGAGAAAGCCGAGGTGCGCGCCGTTACGCGCAGCCCCGGCACCTGGGTGAGGGCATCGATGATATCCTCGGCGAGCCCGTCGCTGAAATACTCATCGTCCGAGCTCTCGCTCATGTTCTCGAAAGGAAGCACGGCGATCGACTTCTGCCTTTGAGCAGTCTCGTTCTGCGACCTCCCGACCAGGATAACAGCACTGGTCACGGCGGCAACGATCACGAGGGCCACCGGCAACCACATCCTGAGGGCGAGCCGCGGCGCTCGCGCGGGTGGGCGCGCCATGTTCCGTCCCGCACGGGCCCCTGATTCTCGTGCCGTGCTTTTCAGATCGACGATGAGGTCGGCCGCATGCTGATATCGCTCCGAGGGCTTCTTGGCGAGAGTCTTCTTCACTATCTTCTCGAGCTCCATCGGAACGCCCGTTCGAACAGTAGTCGGCGGCTCCGGATCCTCGTTCAGGATCGAATAGACGATCGCAGGCTCATGATCCCCACGGAAAGGAAGACGCCCCACGATCATCTCGTAGAGAACAACCCCGAGAGACCAGATATCCGTCCGGTGATCGACATGCTCCCCACGCGCCTGCTCGGGACTCATGTACGCCACCGTCCCCAGCGTCGTCCCCTCCTTCGTCAGCGTCGTCTTCCCCGCCGAACGGGCCAAACCGAAATCCATGATCTTGGCTTGGCTCTTTGGCGTCAGCATCACGTTGTCCGGCTTGATATCGCGATGGACGATCCCTTTCTCGTGCGCTTCCTGAAGTCCTTCCGCCAGCTGTATCGCGATGCCGATCGCCTCGTCGAGCTTGAGTGGCCCCGCATGGATCTTTTTCTTCAGGCTCTCCCCCTCGACGCACTCCATCGCGATGAAGGTCTGTTCCTCTGCCTCGTCGATCTCGTAGATCGTGGTGATGTGGGGATGGCTGAGAGACGACGCCGATTGCGCTTCCCGGACGAACCGCTGCTTCGCCTCCGGGTCCTTCGTCATCTCCGCAGGCAAGAACTTGAGGGCGACAACGCGGCCGAGCTTCGTGTCCTCGGCCTTGTACACGACCCCCATGCCGCCCTCGCCGAGCTTCGAGAGGATCTTGTAGTGGGAGATGGTGCGGCCGATCATCTGCGTTCCCCCGTGCAGATGTGGGGAGCGACCCGTCGTTGCCATTGTAGCACTCCAGGTCTCAGGAAACGCCCCCGAGATCGGGCGGCGCCTCTTGTCCCTTCCAAAAACTCGTCCGCGTTGGCCCGGTTGACGTTACCCGTCGGGTCCTTCAGCCTCATATTCATGATAGCACTACTTCTCAGAACGGCATCGTCGGCGCTCCGGTCGCGGCGGGCTCTCGTCCTCGAGAACCTCGCCCTGCGGCATCAACTTCAAGTTCTACAACGTTCCGGCAAGAGGCCCCGGTTCCGGCCGATCGATCGCGGCCTGTGGGTCCTCCTCTCCCGCCTGTGGACGGAGTGGAGAGGCTCCCTCATCCTCGTGAAGCCCGAGACGGTCGTCGGCCGGCACAGGAAGGGATTCCGCCTCTGTTGAAGATGGAAGAGCAGGAAGCCGGGACGGCCGTGCGTGCCGAAGGATGTCCGAGATCTCATCCGCAGAATGTCGATCGAGAACCCGCTCTGGGGAGCGCCCCACATCCACGGCGAGCTGCTGAAGCTCGGAATCAATGTCGCCGAACCGAGCGTCTCGAAGTACATGGTCCGACCGAGGAGGCCGCCCTCTCAG
>JAGUYC010000120.1 GCA_020061515.1 Gemmatimonadota bacterium | reverse complement strand
GGCTCGGTCGTCGGACGGCGGGTCTAGACGACCAGGTCTGTCTTCCTCCGGAGGCGGGGGGTAGGGCAGAGCGGCGAGTTGCCGCGCGCCGCGCGCGGCATGTTTGAGCAAGCGAGCCCTGCCCCCCGGCTCCGGAGCTTTCGGTCTTCGCCGGATCGGATCCGCCTCTTCCTGCCGTTGTCACCCGCCGTGGTTCGGTGGTCGGACGCGCGGGTTCTGTCGGCCAGAATGTTAAGGAACCTGGTTCACATTGTTAAGGAACCTGGTTCGAAAATGTACGTCGCCAGGAAGTCGCTAGGAAGAAGAGATGGAGCGGAGGACGGGCATGCCGCGGATCTCCATGATCCGCTCGATCGAGCGGCCAACGACCGAATCCGGGGTGGACGCCCCGCCGGTGATCCCGATCGTCTGCGGCCCCGGGGGGAGCCAGCCGCGCACGAGGATCGGATCCCCTCCGAGCGGCTTCGCGCGGATCGCGTCCGCGCTCTCGATGCACTCCGCCGACTCGATGTGAAAGGCGGGAACGCTGCGGCTCGCGATCTCGACGAGATGCCCCGTGTTCGAGCTGTTGAAGCCGCCGACGACGACCATCCGGTCGATCCCGCGCGCGAGAAGATCCCGCACCGCCCGCTGGCGATCCTCGGTCGCGCTGCAGATCGTGTCGAACGCGCGGAAGTGCTCCGCGAGGTTTGCCTCCCCGTACCGTTCGGACATCGCCCGGCGGAGCACCTCCTGGATCGCGCGCGACTCCGACTCGAGCATGGTCGTCTGGTTCGCGAGGCCGATCTTCGAGAGATGCTTCTCGGGATCGAGCTCGAGACTGTAAGCCGCCGCGAAACGCTCGCGGAATCCGGCGAAATCGTCCCGGACGATCCGATCGGCGAGCTCCTCCGCTTCCCGGAGATCCCGCACGACGAGATACTTGCCGTCGCTGCACGCCGAGAGGACCTGCGAGCATGTCGCCGCCGTCTCCTCGTGATCGTACTTGCCGTGGATCACCGACGTGAACCCGTCCGCGGCGTATTGGCGGACCCTCTTCCACACGTTGAGCACCGAACCGCATGTCGTGTCGATGATCTCATAGCCTTTGTCGACGAGATACGCCATCTCCGGCGCGCGCGCGCCGAACGCAGGGATCAAGACGACATCCCCCGGCGTGACCTCTCGGAAGCGCTCCTCAAGACTCCCGCACGACGGGAGGAAGCGGATCCCCATCTCATCCAGATGGCGGTTCACTCGCGGGTTGTGGATGATCTCACCTGTGATCCAGATGCGGCGTCCGGGAAAGCGATGCCGCGCGGCGAACGCGTACTCCACGGCGCGGTCGACCCCGTAGCAGAAGCCGAACTCCGCCGCGAGACGAATGGTCGTCTCGCCCGATCGAATCTCGAAGTCGTGCCGTCTGAGATGGTCGATGATCGGCGATCGGAAGGCCGCCGCCATCTCCCGCGCGGCGAGATTCCGAAGGTCCGGCGTGGCCCGAATGTCGCGGTCACCGTTCAAGGACTTCTCCTTCGACGATCGCGCAGCCGCGAGGTGCGCCGTCTCTGATCAGAATAGGGAAATCGCGAGAAGGGTGCCAGGATGGCCGGTGCGGTGGAAAAAGAATCGGGGGGCCCGAAAGCCCCCCAATTTGCCTCGGCGGGTCGCCGCCGCCTCACGCTCCCCCACTGAGAACGGCGACGACTGGTGCCGAGGAAGCCCAAGGCCGGTCTCCCGTTCGGCCTTCGATCCTCCAATCCCGCAACATGCGTGCCAATTTGTTTACCGAAGGAAAGTATCGCGGCGATCAAGAGGGATAACTAGTTTACTGAAAAAGTCTTAGGCCGTTTCTTTCCCCGGCGAGCCAGGCGTTCTGTACCTGGTACAAGAGATACTGTACCCGGTACATTAGCCAACCGAAGTTGCCGCTCGGTGGATTCTCAGGGCCCATGCGCGGGAATTGATTGATTTTCAGTGAGTTATGTGCGACAACCCCGATTGGCGGTGCGATCGGCCCCTTGCCAAGAAATGTTGACGATTTCTCCGCTTGACCAGCGGCTAGGAGCAGCCTTCACTTCGCGGGTCAAAAGCCTCTTTCTTCGGGGGAAACCGCCCGAACGAGCGGCCGGAAGCCAGCCCGGCCCATGCGAGCGGCGGGGCGCACGGCAACCTATTTGCGGATCGAGAACGAGTCGATGAGAGCCCCCGAAGTGTCGATGACGTCCGCGTGGAAGAGGCGGTCGCGTACCGTGCAGTGAACGAAGAAGTGCTTGCTCTTGGTCCCCGTGACGTAGGCGCCCCGAGGAAGCCCCTCGAGGACGGGGAACTCGAGGCTGACGTTCCTTCCCCGGTTGATCCGGCCGCCCCCGCCGCCGACCGTGAGGTAGACGGTCGCGTTCTCCACCCCCTCGGCCGCCTCGCCGTCTCGGATCGGCGTCGTTCGCGTGTAGCAATGCTGGTCGCCGTTGAAGAAGACGTCGACTCCGGCCTCCTCGATCAGGCGGCAGAAGGAACCCTCGCCTCGGCGGGCGCTCGCGATGTTCTTCCGGCCCGCGTACTGCTCCGCGCCGTAGTACGAGCGGTGGCCGAAACCGAAGGTCCAGACCGTGTCGGGCGGCCGCGATCGGAGAACGCTCGCGAGCCATGCTCTCTGCGCGGATCCGGGCGTGTTGATCCCGCCGTTCGGAAGGCAGGAACGGTACCCGGGAAGGTCCGAGTCGGGCGCGTCCGAGTTGTTTTCGACGACGAAGAACCGCGCGCCGCCGTGATCGAACGAGTACCAGCCGCTCTCCCCGAGCACCGGGAAGAAGGACCGCGCGTACGCATAGTCCTCGTAGTCCCCCTCGTGGTTCCCGAGAACCGGATAGAACGCGATCTCCGGATCGAGGAGCGAGAGAAGGTGCATAAAGGTGTCGGCGGTGGCTTCCCCCAGCTTGTCGGGGGTCGGTGCGATGATCCAGTCGCCGCAGTGCACGAGGAAGTCCGGCTTCTTTTCGTTAACCTGCTCAATGATCCGCGCGAAGACCTTCTTCCCGGTGTGTGCGGTCGCTCCGGTGTGCGTGTCGCTCACGACGGCGAAGGAGAAGGCGCGCCCGGGCCGTTCCTCGTCCGGTCGGACCGTCGCGGTCTTCCGCGGAGCGCAGGATGGAAGAAGAAGGAAGAGGACGGAGGAAAGGAAAGCCGCGATCCGCAGGATACGGCGGGCGCCCTGCATCCCCATTCCGATCGGGCCGTCGGCGGGAGCGGCCGCCCCCCGCCCACCCTGATCCGTCCTTGGGTCTTTCATCGCGCGTATCCTCCCAACATTTTCATAATAAATAAGTTAGACGGTCCGGCTCTCGAGCGGTCGCCGCCTCGTTCCGCGAGGCTTCCGGCCCGACCTTCTTTGGAATATACTGCCAGAAAGCCTTTGGAAGATCGAACATCCCCGGGGAGGAGACGGAATGAACGACCCCAGAATGATGAAGCTGGCGGATCTTCTGATCACCCACTCGACCAGGCTCCAACCGGGAGAAGCGGTCCTGATCGAGGCGACCGACATCCCGCGGGAGATGGTCTCCGCGCTTCTTCGGCGCGCGGTCGAGGCGGGCGGCATCCCCCTCGTCCTCTGGAAGGACAACCAGGTTCTCCGCGATCTCTATCAGGTCGGAACCCCCGAGGAGGTCGACAAGCGGATGGAGCTGATGGGGAAGGTGGAGCGCTTCCAGATGGAGCGCGTTCAGGCGTACATCGGAATCCGGGGCCAGAACAACTCCTCCGAGTTCGCCAAGATCCCGCCCGAGAAGATGAAGATCTACCAGACGAAGGTCTTCGGGCACGTGCACGTCGACTACCGCGTGCCGAACACGAAGTGGGTGGTGCTCCGCTGGCCGACCCCGTCGATGGCGCAGCTCGCGGGCGTCGGAACCGATCGCTTCGAAGATTACTACTTCGATGTTTGCCTTGTCGATTACGCGCACATGGCCGAGGCGGTGAAGCCGCTCGTCGATCTCATGAAGAAGACCGACAAGGTCCGCATCGTCGGTCCGGGCGAGACGGACCTCTCCTTCTCGATCAAGGGAATCAACGTGGTTCCGTGCTGCGGCGAGAAGAACATCCCGGACGGCGAGTGCTATTCGTGCCCGGCGAAGGAGAGCGTGAACGGCGTGATCCGGTACAACGCCCGCACGATCTACCACGGAATCCCGTTCGACGACATCCGTCTCGAGTTCAAGAACGGGAAGATCGTTCAAGCGACCTCCTCGAACACCGAGGCGCTGAACCGCATCCTCGACAGCGACGAGGGCGCCCGCTATCTGGGCGAGTTCGCGCTCGGCTTCAACCCGATGATCGAGAGCCCGATGTGCGACATCCTGTTCGACGAAAAGATCGCGGGGAGCCTTCACCTCGCCGCGGGGAACTCGTATGACGACGCGTTCAACGGCAACAAGTCGGCGGTGCACTGGGACATGGTGCTCATCCAGACGGAGAAGCACGGCGGCGGCGAGATCCTCTTCGACGGGAAGGCGATCCGGAAGAACGGTCTCTTCGTCCTTCCCGAGCTTCAAGGGTTGAATCCCGACCGCTTCGCCGCGGCCGGCGGGCGGAAGAAAGCCTGCTGATTCTTCGGGGGTTCGGAGGTTTCACGACTCGGCGCCGAATGGAATCGAATTCCATGAAGGGTTATCCGGGCGGAGCCGATGCTTCGAGCCGAGGCCCCGAAACGGGCGAAGCGCGGCCTTCGCCCCGGCGCCGTCGAGGATGCATGAACCAACAATCGAAGAAGCTCAAGGATCTTTTCCAGGTCTTCGCGCCGGCCGATCGCGTGCTCGTTCTCATGAAACCGGATCCGGACGCGCTCTCCTCCGCGTGGGCTCTGAAGCGCCTCCTCTCCGCGAAGGTCCAGAGCTGCCATATCAGCCACGTCGGGGAGATCGGCCGTCTTGAAAACCAGGCGATGGTCCGGCTTCTGAAGATACGGAGCGAGCGTTTCGACAAGATCGACGTGCAGGCGTTCACCAAGATCGCCGTGGTGGACGGACAACCGGATCATTTCGTCAACCTTCCGCTTCCGAAGATCCACGTCGTGATCGACCATCATCCGGTCGTGAAGGCGTTCGAAGCGGATTTCGCGGATGTTCGCGTGAAGGAAGGGGCGACCGCGACGATCCTCACCGAATACTTGCGGGCGGCGCGCGTGAAGATTCCTCCGTCGCTCGCGACCGCGCTCTGTTTCGGAATCAAGACCGACACGAACGGCCTCACGCGCTCCGCGACGAAGGACGACGTGGAAGCGTACGCGTTCCTTCTTCAGAAGGCGAACCTCTCGCACCTGCGGCAGATCGAGCACGAACGTCTCTCGCGCGACGACCTCGATCTTCTCGCGCGCGCGATCGGCCGCGTGCAGATCCGCCGGCGTTTTCTCTACGCGTTCCTGCCCGGGCCGGTGCCACCCGACAGCCTCGTGATTCTCGCGGACATCTTCAACGGCGTCGTGGGGACCTCGGTCGCCGCCGCGGCGAGCACGTACCGGAATCGCGTCATCGTCATCCTGCGAGGGAAGGGGCCGCGCGTCGACGTCGGCCGCATCGTTCGGAGTTCGTTCGGAGCGGTCGGCAGCGCGGGCGGGCATCGCGTCGCCGCGCGCGCGGAAATTCTGATTTCGAGACTCGCGGAGACGACGCGCGTCGAGGACCCGGAAGCGCTCGGCGCGTGGATTCGCAGGCAGATCGCCCTGAACCTCTCGAGCCGCCGGACGTCTTCCGCGTGAGCGCGCCGTGAGAGAGCTCGTCCTCGCCTCCGCCTCGCGCTATCGAAGAGCTCTCCTCGACCGTCTCGGGCTTTCTTATCGCGCCGTCTCCCCGAAATGCGACGAGGAGGGATTGGACCATCTTCCGGCCGAGGATCGCTCGCTCGCCCTCGCCGAGCGGAAGGCGCGCTCGGCCGCCGGCGATTTCCCGGACGCGCTGATCATCGGTTCGGATCAGATCGCGGAGATCGAGGGGACCGCGCTCCGGAAGCCGGGAACGATCGAGGCCGCGCGCGCGTCGCTCCGTCTTCTCTCGGGTCGCGAGCACCGCCTCGTCACGGCGGTTGTTCTTCTCGACGCGAGAGAGGGGCGGATGGAGACCGCGATCGATATCGCGCGGCTTCGCATGCGCCGGCTGACGGACGAGGAGATCGAGAACTATCTGCGTCGCGAGGAGACTCTCGACTGCGCCGGCGCGTATCGGAGCGAAGGGCTCGGCGCGGCGCTCTTCGAGTGGATGCGGACGGACGATCCGACCGGGATCGTCGGTCTTCCGCTCACGCGGGTCGTGGATCTTCTCGCGCGCTTCGGCTTTTCGGCGCTCGCGTAGCCGATCGGCTCGGCGTGCCGCTACTCGACGACCTTGAAGACGATGTCTCCTTCGCGCGCGTGCTGGGCCGCTCGAATGCCGATCGACTGTCCCTTCTCCGCGCGCGGCACATCGGCCCTGTCGATCTGCATCGAGTCGATCGTTTGCGTGAAATCGGATGTGTGCCCCTTGATGTGGATCGTGTCGCCGACGGCGAGCGCCCCGTCCGTAAGCTCGATCGCCGCCACTCCGATCTTCCCGAAGTAATGCGAGACGTGCCCGATCTTGACTTCCTCCGCCATGGTCTTCCTCCTCTCCGCGGGGCGGATCCTCCCTCACCTTAGCACTCGCAGACGCCGCCGCGGAGCTTTTTCGTTCGCGCGCGGATCGAGAGCCGTCTCGTTCACTGGTCCGTCCGTTCGAAATATGATAGATATCGTTTCCGATCCAGACGAGCGGAGACGCGCCGAGCGGGCGGCGAAAGAGACTCGGGCCGCCCCTCGCCGCGGGAGTGGAACGCGCCGATGAACGCCGGACGAAAGACGAAGCCCCGCATTCTTCTCATCGGTCTCGACGCGGCGGAGCCCTCTCTCGTCGAGAAGTGGTGCGACGAGGGAGCGCTCCCGAACCTCGCGCGCCTCCGCGAGGACGGTTGTTACGGACGGCTCGCCACCGTCGCGCCGTGGCTCACCGGGTCCCCCTGGTCGACCTTTTACACCGGAACCTCTCCGAGCGCGCACGGCCGCTATCACGTTCTCCAGTGGAATCCGGTCCGGGGCGCGATGGAGCGTCCGTTCGGCTCCTGGCTTCCGACCCATCCTTTTTGGCGGACGCTCAGCGAGCAGGGCGAGCGCGCGATCGTGATTGATGCTCCTCTCGCCTATCCGCCCGAGCCGTTCGCGGGGATCGAGATCGCCGGTTGGGCGACCCACGACCATCTCGGCCCTTCCGCCTCTCATCCGTCTTCGGCGCTCTCCCGAATGCGCCGCGAGGCGGGAAGACCCGTGATGAGGCCCGAGGTCTACGGGCCGCAGAAGACGCTCGGAATCCTCGAGCTCCCTCGGCTTCTCTCGCGGGCGACCGGGCAGCTTGCCCGAGCCGCGGTGTCCTTTATGAATCAAGAAGCATGGGACTTCTTCTTCGTCGGTTTCGCGGCCGCGCACCGCGCGGGGCACAAGCTCTGGGACGAGACGTCGGCGGGCGGGGAGATCCGGCCCGGCACGAGGGAGCTCTTCCGGTCCGCCTTTCGCGACGTGTATTCCGAGATCGACGCGGCGGTCGGTCTCCTCGCGGAGGAGGCGGGGCGCGGCGCGGCCGTCCTCGTCTTCTCCTTGCATGGGATGGGGCCGAACAACAGCCGCGAGATGCTCTTCCCGGAGATGCTGAGGCGGATTCTGCACGGCCTTCGCGGGGTTCCGGGCGCGCTCTCCGCGAGAAGCCCTCTCGTCCGCCTGCGCGGCGCGGTCCCGGTCGAGCTCCGCCGCGGCGTGAAGGGCCTTCTCCCTCTTTCGATCCAGGACCGCCTGAGCGGATTCTGGCGGCGGTCGCCGTCCGCTTGGGACGCGGCCGAGGCTTTCTCGCTCCCAGCGGACCAGCATAGCTACGTTCGCGTCAACCTTCAGGGACGCGAGGCGGGAGGAACGGTTTCGAGGGAATCGTACGAGGATCTTCGGGACGCGATCGCCGACGGGATGCGCACATGGCGCGACGCGCGAAGCGGCGAGCCGATCGCCGCCGAGGTCGTGAAGCCCGACCGGGCGCTCCCGCCGGGCAAGCGGGCGGGCCTTCTTCCCGATCTCGTCGTCGTCTGGTCGGAGACGCCGGCCGCCGAGCACGAGGCGGTCGTTTCGGATCGATACGGAGCGATCCCGTGGCCGACTCCGGGAAGGAATCCGGACGGGCGCTCGGGGAACCATAGGGGTGAAGGATTTCTGCTTGCCGCAGGCGATGGGATTCCGCGCGGCGGAGCGATCGAGTCCGGTACGATCCTCGACCTTGCGCCGACGATCTTCGCTCTCCTCGGTGTTCCGTCCCCTTCGCCGATGGAGGGGAAGCCGCTCCGCCCGTTGATCGAAGGATAGCCGCGGCCGGGGGACGGGGAATGGTGACAGACACCATTGGATGGTGTCTGTCAGCATTCCCAATTCCCAAAGGTCAACCGAGCGCCGAGCCGAGGTAGTACGGCCAGAGGACGATCGCGAGAATCGCTCTTCCGAGAGCGAGGTGCGCGTATCCGATCGTGAAGAGCCAGCCCGCGAACCAGAGCGGACCGACGACGCCCGCGATCTCCATCTTTCCCTGAACGATCTTCTTCTCTTCGGTCATGAAGGCGTTCTCCTCATGCCGGCGCGATCGGCGGAGGAACGCGGCCGATCACGCGCGGCTACGCGTACTTGAGAACGATCGCCTGCAGCGTGTCCGCGATGTCTTCGGCGCGGTCGGTCGCCTTTTCGAGGATCGTGTAGATCTCGCTCCACTTCATGCCGCGGATCAGCGTCTCCACCGTATGGGGGCCCGAATTGTAGCGCTTGGCGAGCGCGTTGCGCAGGACATCGTCCGCCTTGTTCTCCAAGACGTGAACCTCTTGAGTGAACTGGAGAACATCCCGCATCTTCTTCCGGTCCCGAAGCATGCGGACACCCCGGGAGATCAGCTCGGACTGCCCAAGGATGATCTTCCCGAACGCAGCGGCGGTCTCCGTGATCTCCTGGACGGAGTAGGCCTGGAGACGCACGGACGCGGCCCAGATCTGATCGACCACGTCGTCGATGTGTTGGAGGAGGAACGCGATGTCCTCCCGGTCGAAGGGGGTGACGAAGGTTTGGTTCAGCTCGTCCATTCCCTTGCGCGTGATCTCGTCCCCTTTGTGCTCCAACTCGTGGATGTGAGCCAGCTTTTGTTCGATATCAGAATAGTTGAGTAGCAAAGCATCCAGCGCGCGCGCCGCCTCGACCATGTTCTCGCCCGCCCCCTCGATGAGGTCGTAGAAGCGGCGGTTCTCCGGTACCAGGCTGAGTCGCATGTGCGCACCTCCTCTAATGCAATCCGATCCAGCGGAAGACGATGACGGACAAATAGCCGAGCACTCCGCAGATGGGGAACGTGAGAACCCACGCGGAGACGATCTCCCCGGCAACCCCCCAGCGGACCGCCGAGAGCCGGCGGGTCGACCCGACCCCCATGATCGCCGTCGAGATCGTGTGTGTGGTGGAGAGCGGAATGCCGAACCGCGAGGCGATCTCGATCACGGTCGCCGCTCCTGTCTCGGCGGCGAACCCGTGCACCGGTTCGAGCCTCGTGACGCGGGTCCCGAGCGTCCGAATGATGCGCCATCCGCCGACCGCGGTTCCGATCCCCATCACCCCGGCACAGATCAGGATCACGAGAACCGGAACATAGAAGTGCGGGATGATCCCGCCGGCGTACAACGTGAGCGCGAACGCCCCCATGAACTTCTGCGCGTCGTTCGAGCCGTGCGAAAAGGCCATGAACGCCGCGGAGAGGATCTGGAGACGCGAGAAGACAGAGCGGATCTTCCCGGGCGGCGACTTGTAGAACAAGCGGTAGACGAGCGTCATGAGAAGAAGGGCGATGCCGAACCCGAGGAAGGTCGAGAAGATGAGCCCGAGGCCGACCTTTCTCCAGCCGTCGGCGAGCAAGATCGCGGGTCCTTTCACGGCCAGCCCGGCGCCGGTGAGACCCGCGACAAGCGCGTGGCTTTCGCTCGTCGGAAGCCCGTAGACCCATGCAAGGGTGCTCCAGAAGATGATCCCGACCATCGCCGCTCCGACCGTCGCGGGGGTCACGAAGTCGGGCTGAATGATCCCCTTCCCGATCGTCGCGGCGACCGCGGTTCCGGAAAGCGCCCCGAGGATGTTGAGGCCGACCGCCATGACCACGGCCGCGCCGGGCGAAAGAACGCGTGTCGAGACCACGGTTGCGATCGAGTTCGGGGCGTCCGTCCAACCGTTGACGAACTCCGCCCAGAGGATGAGAAAGAGAACGAAGAGCATGCCCGGCGTCAGCAGATCCAACGTTGATTCTCCGTCGAGAACTCTCGGCCTCGTGCCGCGATGCAGCGCGCGCGGGGTTTCGGAAGGTTCACGGTCGGTCCTCCGTCGCGGGGAATCGTCGGACCGCGATTCCCTTCGCTCTTCCCTGGCATCTCGCGTCGGTCGGGTTGGACAGGCACCGGCGGAGCAGAACCCTCACCGGCGCCCGACATTCTAGCCGACGGGAACGCCGCAGTCGACCCTTTGGTTTGTTAAAATTCCGTGTGGGCGGTCGGCGCGGAGAGCGCACCGCAAGCCGTTCTCGGAACGCGAGTTAGGACCGCGAGCTGGTCGCGCCCGATCAGCGAACCAGGCTGATCTTCTCGGTCACCCGAACCCCGGGGCACTCCGCCTGCGCGAAGTAAACTCCCGAGGGGACCAACTTCCCGTCGCGGTCCGTTCCGCTCCAAACCACCTCGTGCTCCCCGGCGGCGACGGCGTCGTTGAAGAGCGTATCCACGAGCGCGCCCCTCGCGTCGTACAGGCGGATGCGGAGGGTGGTCGCGATCCTCGTCCTCACGGAGAAGACGACCGTCGGGTTGAAGGGGTTCGGCGCCGCGCGAACCTCGATGGTCTTCTCCGCGGGGGGGAGCTTCCCGCCCCAGCGGACGAGATCGTCCTGGTTCTGAACCGAGGTCACCAGGTTCAGGGCGTCCTCGGCCTGGATGAGCCCCCAGCCATAGGCGGTGTCGGGAGATTCGGATCGGGTCGCCGTGGATTTCAGCGCCGCGAGGACCGCGTAGGGCGTGAGGAACGGGTTCCCCTGCAGAACGAGCGTGGCCGCCCCGGCCAGAAGAGGGTTCGAGCAGGACGTTCCGTGGCACGAGGAATAGACGTGGTCGTCGTAGGGATCGGCCGAGTGGGCATACACGCCCTGCGCGACGAGCTCCGGCTTCACTCGGCCGTCGAAGGTCGGCCCCCGCGAGCTGAAGGAGGCGATCACCGTGTCGCTCCAAACCGCTCCGACCGCGACGATCGTGTCGGCGTCGGCGGGGGCGGTCACGTAGCGCCAATCGGAGCTCCCCTCGTTCCCCGCCGACGTGCAGACGAGGATTCCGTTCCACGCGGCGAGATCGGCGGCGATCGTGGTCGTCGCGGTGTTCCCGTCCATAGCTTGATATGTATACCAATCGTTGTAGCCAAGAGAGCTCGAGGCGACGTCCGCCCCCATGCTGTCCGCCCACTCGATCCCCTCGACCCACCAATCCTCCTCGATCGGCTGCTCCTGGCTCGTGTCCTCGGTCTTGGCGAGAAGGAACTCCGCCCCGTAGGCCGAACCGATCAGGCTCCCGGGCTTGTAGCCTGCGATGAGGGAGAGGATCTTGGTTCCGTGGGCGAACTGCCCCGGCGGATCGCCCGGCTCCTCGGAGGTGTTTCCGTCGTCATTGATGAAATCGCGCTCGGCGATGACGAGGACGTTCTGCAACGATTCGTGCGTTCTCTTGAAACCGGTGTCGAGGAGGCACACGCGCATCCCCGTGCCGTCGTATCCCTCGTCGTGGAGAGGGGGGACCTGCATCAGGGCAAGCTGCCCGAAGGAAGGGCCGTAGTCGAGCGAGTAGGCGCGCTTCGCCGCCGCCTCCGCCGGTCGGGGCCGGTCCGGAGCGACCTCGCGTCGCGAGAACGCGCGCACCGGCTCGATCGACCGAACGAACGGAAGCTCCGCGATCGCGCGGAGAACAGGGAGTGGAGCCGACACGCTCACGGCGTTGAGGTAGCGGGAGAGCGCGCGCTTCCTCGCGCCGAGCGCGAGCGTTTGGTCGACATACTCGTGATGGACCGGGAGGTCGTGGAAGCCGACGATTTCGGCGCGCCCCATCTTCTGGCGCCGCACCATGCTCCGCGCGTCCAGCCGCATCCCGAAGCGCGAGGCGGCGACCCGAAACATCGCCTCGTTGGGGATCGCTTTATCCGTGAAGAAAATCCACGCCTTCAGGTCCCCCTCCGCGGTCTTCGATGCCCGCGCGAGGTTCGGAGAGAGGACCTCCGCTTCGCGGGGCTTCGGGCTCCAAGGATCCGCCGCGCCGGCCGCCGGCGCGACGAGGGACGCGAGAAGCGCGAGCGGGGCGAGAATCGCGAGAGGTTTCCGAATGTTCATGCGCGTCGTCCTCTTCCCGGAGGCGGGATCGGTTCGTGAGAAAGGGGGAACTCATTCAACGGCTTGATGATACCACGAGCCTTCTCCTCGGGCAACCGGGTCCTCTCGAGGCCAAGCGAACTTCCCGCTGGGCGGCGCGCCTCTCATCGGCGATGCTTGACCCGGCCCGACGTTTCTGAGAGATGTTCTTGCCCGGCAAGCGGCCGAGAGGGACCAAACCTAGTTGAGGCGGCGATGAGCGAATCGAAAGAGAAGAAGGAAGATCCGGGTTTCGCGATTCGGGAAGGGCGGATCCCGATCCGATCGGGAGAGGCGCGTCTTCGCGTCGCGGCGGTCGGAGACCTCATCCTGAGCGATGATGTCGCCGCGATCCACGGCGCCCGAGGAACGACCGATCCGTTCCGTCTCGTGAAGCCTCTTCTCGCGCCGGCGGATCTTCTCCTCGGGAACATCGAATACCCGCTGACGAGGACCGACTCGCGTCACCCGCTCGTGAGGCATCGAACGAGAAAAGGGCCGCCCGAGATGGCGGATCTCCTCGCCGCGGCCGGCTTTTCCGTCCTCGGCCTCGCGAACAACCACATTCTCGATTGCTCGGTCGAGGGGCTCGCGGACACCGTGCGCGCGCTCGCCGCGCGGGGAATCCGAGCGGTCGGCGCCGGGTCGTCCCTCGCGCTCGCTCGTTCGCCCGCGGTGATCGAGAAGAACGGGCTTCGCGTCGGGTTCCTCGCGTACGCTTACCCTCACTATCAGATCGCGGGCGACTCGACTCCCGGATGCGCGCCGGCCGATCCGGATCTCATGCGCAAGGACGTCCGCGCTCTCCGAGCGCGCGTCGATCACGCGATCGTCTCGATTCACGCGAATCCGGACGCCGGAACCGATTTCTTCTTCTATCCATCGTTGAGACAGCAACGGATCGCCCGTTCCCTCGTCGAGGAAGGAGCCTCCGCCGTTCTCTGCCATCATGTGCACGTGGCGCAGGGGATCGAGATCGATCGCGGCGCGGTGATCGCCCACGGACTCGGAAGTTTCCTCGTTGCGATCGGAGATTCGTACTTGCGTTCGGCTCCCTCCCCTTACGCGGAGCGGATCGGCGAGGGGATGATCGTGTTCCTCGAGTTCGGGAAGGAGGGGCTTCTTTCGCTCGCGATCGAGCCGACGGTGATCGAGGAGGATCTCTCGGTTCGTCCGTCCCTCGGCGAGGAGCGCGCGGAGTTCTTCCGGCATCTCTCCGCGATCAGCGCGCCGCTCTCCGACGAGCGGGACCTCGCCCGCCGAGCGCCGGACCGCTCGCTCCGCGCGAAGGCCGG
>JAGUYC010000281.1 GCA_020061515.1 Gemmatimonadota bacterium | reverse complement strand
GATCCTCTTCACCGACGCGGACTGCGTCCCCTGCGCGGACTGGGCGGCGCGTCTCGTCGATCTTCTCGCCGCGGGGGGCGCCGGAGCGGCGGGGGGATCGTACGGCATCGCGAACCCGGAATCGCTCCTCGCGCGCTGCGTCCAAGAGGAGATCGCGGTCCGCCACCGCCGCATGAAGAGAGAGGTTCGGTTCCTCGGCTCGTACAACCTGGCGGTGAGGAGGCGCGTCATCGAGGAGACGGGCGGCTTCGACGAGTCGTACCGGCGCGCGAGCGGCGAGGACAACGATCTCTCCTATCGGATTCGAAAGCGCGGTTATCGCCTTCTGTTCGATCCCGAGGCGCGGGTGCGGCACGTTCACCCGGAGCGCCTCGGACAGTATCTTCTCGAGCAGGCGCGGCACGGGTACTGGAGGATGAAGCTCTACCGCGATCATCCGGAGCAAATGCGGGGCGACGACTACAGCGGCCTCGTCGACTTTCTCGAACCGCCGGCCGCCCTCGCGCTCGTTCTTCTTCTTCCGTTCACCGAGGCCGCGTCCGCACGCCTTGCCGCCGGGATCGCGCTCCTCTTTCTCGTTCTCGCGGCGCTCGGGGCGGCGGTCCGCATGTCTCGGCGGGGAGGGCTTTCGCTTCTCTTCTTCTTCCCGGTACGGCTCGCGCGGGCCTTCGCGCGCGGAGGCGGACTCGCGGCCGGAGTCTGGAGCTTCTGGATCGCGGCGGCACTGCGGGGGGAAGCGCGTTGAACGGATCGGGAGAGGGGATCGTCGTTCTCGTTCCGGCCTTCAATGAGGAGGAGACGGTCGGCCGGGTGGTTCGAGAGGCGCGCGAGGCGCTTCCCGAGGCGGCGGTCGTCGTGCTGAACGACGGGTCGGTGGATCGGACCGGCGAGGAGGCCCGGCGCGCGGGCGCGCGCGTGGTCGATCTTCCCGTCAACCTCGGGATCGGGGCGGCGATGCAGACCGGATACCGCTACGCCGCCGCCCGAGGCTTTCGCGCCGCCGTCCAGGTGGACGGGGACGGCCAACACATCCCATCGGAAATCCCGGTCCTCCTTCGCGCGCTGGAGGAGGGAGCGGACCTCGCGGTGGGATCGCGCTTCCTCGATCGACCTTCGTACCGCGCGCCGGCCCTCCGGCGCCTCGGGATCGTCTTCTTCGGAGCGGTCGTCACGCTCCTCACGGGAAAGAGGTTCCGCGACACGACGAGCGGTTTCCGCGCGGCGAACCGCCGGGTGATCGAGTACTTCGCGCGCCACTACCCGAGCGACTACCCGGAGCCCGAAGCGATCCTGCTCCTTTGCCGCGCCGGCTTTCGCGTGCGGGAGGTCGCCGCGCGCTTTCGCGAAAGAGGCGGCGGCCATTCGTCCATCACCGCGCTTCGCGGATTGTTTTACATCTTCAAGGTGTTTCTCGCACTCGTCATGGGAACCCTGCGGCGGCCGCCGGGGGCGGAGGAGTAGAGTCGCGATGTTCAGCCAAGTCCAGACCGTGTCCGTTCTCGGTTCGCTGGCGCTCCTTCTCGTCATCCTCGAGTTCGTTCGCAAGGGGAGGTTGGCCGAGGAGTTCAGCCTCCTCTGGATCCTGACGGCGGGAGTTCTCCTCGTTCTCTCGCTCTGGAGGGGAGTCCTCGACCTTCTCGCGGCGGCGGTCGGCATCTTCTACCCGCCGTCTGCCCTCTTTCTCGTCGGCTTCGGGTTCGTGCTCCTCCTGATTCTTCACTTCTCGACCATCGTTTCGCGCTTGTCGCGGGAGAACCGGCAGTTGGCGCAAGCGCTCGCGCTTCTTCGCGCGGAGTTCGAGGAAGCGAAAGAGAGGAAGTAGTTTGGCGACCGCGGATCGGAAGATGGAGCGGAAGCGAAGGGCGTCGACGTCTCCGTGGGAACGGACGGCGCGGTACGCCCTCCTCGTCGCGGGGATTCTCGCGGCCGGGTGGGGACTTCGCGTCGTGTTTCTCTCGGCGGATCCGCCGGACACGCTCTCCTGGAGCCAGGGCCCGTTCACGGACGGGGCGGTCGTCGTTCACAACGCGAGGAGCAAGGTCGTCTGGGGTCAATGGTTCGTCGACTACACGAAGGACATCCTTCTCTTCCCCCTCTCGAACCTCGCGGCGTATCCGGTCTTCCGCGTCGCGGGCGTGGGGCGTTGGCAAGCGGCCTTCCCGAACACCGTTTTTGCCGTCCTCTCGCTCTTGGCGATGGGGGCGGGGCTCGCCGCGGCGCTCGGAAGACCGCTCGGGCTCGTGTGGCTGCTCCTCGCGGCTTTCAGTTATTTCCTCATCATGTTTCAGCGGATTCCTCTCGCGGAACCCGCGATGATCCTCCTCATGTCCCTGTCCTTCTACTTCTTCTGCACCGCCGAAAGGGGACGATGGCGGTCGGTTGCGAGCGGCTTCTTCGCGGCCGCCGCTCCCTTCTTCGGCAAGGCGCACGCGTACTACTTCCCTCTCGTTCTCCTCGCGGCCCTTTGGATGACGCGGCGGCCGGAGAAAGGGGAACGGCCGGGCCTTCGCCTTCCACTCCTTGGAATGGGGGCCGCCGCCCTCCTCTGGATCGCCGTTCTCTTCGCCCCCCACGCGAAGCACGTCTTTTCGCACATCGCTCACGAGTCGTATCAGAAGCACATCGGCGGGCTCTTCGGCTTCATCAAGGAATGGCTTCAGAATGGGATCGGCATGGGAACCTACACGAAGATGTTCCAGAGAGAGCCGATCCTCTGCTCGCTCGGTTTCGTCGGTCTCGCATCTCTCCTCGCGAAGGGGCGCGCCGCCTGGAGAGAGGAGAAGCCGGCGATCGTTCTTCTCGCGCTTTGGGTGTTCGCGGGTTGGATCGCGTTTTCGCTCGTCCGGATGCCGGCTCCCCGCTATCTGACCGCGATTCACTTGCCGCTCCTCGGGCTCGCGGCGGCGACCCTCGGCGCGCTCGCCCGGGGGGGAACGCTGGCGTGGAGAATGCCCCGGAGCGCGGGAGGGAGGATCCTCTTCGCGGCGCTCCTCTTCTTCGCGATCTACCAGCCGCTCTCCGCTGTCGGGACTCCGATCCTTCAAATGTTGAGGAACTCGACGTGGGGGATCGGGATCTACAGCCTCTTCGTGAGGAGGGAGCAGTTCAGCGAGCTCGTCTTCTTCTGCTCGGTCCTCTCGGTGATCCTGACGCTTCTCCTTCTCGCGAGTCTTTTCGGGCGCGGCGCGGAGAAGCCGCTTCGCGCGTCACTTTCCGCGAGGAGCGGGCGGAGGCTCGCGCTCGTTCTGGTCCTCCTTACGCTCGCCTGGAACGCCAACAACTGGTTCGCATGGGCGGCGAACCGGACGTACTACCTGCGCGACGCCTCGAGGGACCTCGCCGACTGGCTTCCCCCCGGGGCCCGTCTCATGGGGAGCTACGCGCCCACGCTCGGGCTCGACAACCGGCTTCCGGTCTACGCCTACTTCGGCGAGATCGGCGAGACCGACGTCTTTCGTAACCACGGCATCACGCATGTCGTGGTCGTAAGCCAGGGGGATCACGCGGAGGTCAAAGAGAAGTACCCGGAGATCTTCGAGGAGTGGGACATGGTCCTCTCGTATCCGATCCGCTGCCGGTACTCCGACACGATGGGGATCTTCCGGCTTCCGAAAGAGGCGGGGGGCTCGCGGATCCACGACTACGAGCCCTCGCTTTTCGAGAGGGCGGTCGACGTCGCGAAGGAGCAGAAGTGGGAGGAAGCGCTCGCGCTTCTCGAGGAATTCACGCGGGAGAAACCCCGGAACGCGGACGGCCACTACCTCGTCGGGTTCATGTACAATGAGCTGGGGCGACCCGAGGAGGCGATCCGGTCGATTCGAAAGGCGATCGACATTCGGCCGCAAAGGCCCTACTACTATTACAAGCTCGGCGAAATCTATGCCGAGAACGGCCGGCCCGGAGAGGCGAAGCGTCTTCTCGAGATCGCGAACCGTCTGAACCCGCGGGACCGGGATGTGAAGCAAGCCCTCGACGGTCTCCAGCCCCACGGGCATTGAGGAAGGACCGGATGATGCCGTCCGCGGCCGAGGGAGGAAAGACGATGGAAGCTCCCGATCACGCGGTAGACCTCTCGATCGTCGTTCCGCTCTTCAACGAGGCGGCCTCCCTTCGCGAGCTGAAGGCGAGAATCTCCGACGTGCTCGACCGAAACGCGTACTCCGGCGAGATCCTCTTCATCGACGATGGTTCGCGCGACGGCTCCTTCGGTGTGATCGAGGAGATGGCGGCCGAGGACGAGCGCCTGCGGGCCCTTCGCTTCCGCAGCAACTTCGGGAAGGCGGCGGCGCTCTCCGCCGGCTTCCGCGAGGCGCGCGGGCGGATCGTCGTGACAATGGACGCCGACCTTCAGGACGACCCTGCCGAGATCCCCCGGCTCCTCGCGAAGATCGACGAGGGTTTCGACGTCGTCTCCGGATGGAAGAAGAAGCGCCGGGATCCGTGGAGCAAGACCATTCCCTCGTGGTTCTTCAACAAGGTAACCGCTGTATTTACAGGTATTCCTATCCATGACTTCAACTGCGGTCTGAAGGCCTATCGCAACGAGGCGGTCCGCGAGATCGAAGTCTACGGCGAGCTGCACCGGTACATCCCGGCCCTCGCCGCCTGGAAGGGCTTCCGTATCGGCGAGATCGAGGTCGCGCACCACGCGAGGAAACATGGACGGTCGAAGTACGGACCGCGCCGATTCCTTTCCGGCTTCCTGGATCTCCTCACCGTGATGCTCCTCACGAAGTTCACGCCGAAGCCGCTTCACCTCTTCGGGTTCGTCGGGGCCGCGCTCGGGCTCATCGGCTTTCTGATCTCGTTCTATCTCGTGACCCTGAAGCTTCGCTTCGGAAACATCCAGGGCCGCGTGCCTCTTCTTTCTCTCGGCGTGCTTCTCGTCATCATGGGGATGCAGTTCCTCTCGACCGGGCTTCTGGCGGAGATGATCGCGAGCCATCGGGCCTCGCAAGCGCGCGACTACTCGGTGGAAAGGAAGATCCGGCTTTGACGGGGAGGAAGCCCTCGAGGAGGGAAGCGGGTTCCTTCTCGTTCCTCCGAGGGACCCGGCTCGGCCGTTGGCTCCCCGCCGGGGCGGCGATTCTCTTCCTTGGGGGAGCCGTCGCTCGTTTCGACCCGAACCTCTCGCTGAACGGAGACGACGCCGAGTTCCTCATCCTCGGACGCGCGATCGCCGAGGGGAAAGGAATGACGAACATCAACGAGGCGGAGCCGACCCCCCACACGAAGTACCCGTTTCTCTTCCCGGCGCTGCTCGCGGTTCTTCATCGAACCGCGCCCGAGTCGATCCTCCTCCCGAAGATCATCGGGATCCTTCTCGGGAGCGCCTCCGCGTCCCTTTTCGCCTGGCTCCTTCTCCGGGTCGCGACGCCCGGAATCGCGGCGGCCGGGGCCGTTCTCTATGCGACGAACCCCTTTCTCCTCGACTTCGCGCAGCTCATCCTCTCCGAGACCCCGTTCCTGTTCCTCGCGCTGCTCGCTCTCTTGCTCTTTCTTCGGTGGGAGGAGAGGGGAGGACGCCTCTTCCCGATCGGAGCGGCCGCGGCGGCGATCGCGGCGTACTTCACCCGGAGCGCGGGAGTCGCTCTTCTCGGCGCCGTGTTCCTCGCCCTTCTCCTCGGACGGCGAGGCCGTCCCGCGTTGGTTTTCGCGCTCATCGCCGTCGCCGCGGCCGTCCCGTGGTCGGTCCGGAACCAAAGGGTCGGCGGAAGCGCATACATGAATCAATTTCTTGTGAAGAACCCGTATGATCCGGACGCAGGGAGCCTCGACCTTGGAACGTTCGTGAAGGCGCGCCTCGCGGGGAACCTCGAGACGTATGGGACCTACGAGATCGGGCGGGGGATCGTCGCGGGAGCGTACGCGGGAGGGAGGGGGAGGGAGTCCGCGGGGGGAAACGCCGTGGGGCTCGCCGTCTCGCTTCTCGCCCTCGGGGGTCTCGCCGGAAGGATCCGACGAGCGCCCGGAATCCTCGAGATCTACACCGTTCTCTACCTCGGCGTTTGCCTCGTCTGGCCGGAGGTCTGGGGGAGCATTCGCTTCCTTCTCCCCGTTCTTCCGCTTCTTCTCTTCTACGCGCTCTCGGCGGGAGCGCGGCTCCTCGCGGCCGCGCCGGCGGCGGCCTTCCGTCCGGCGGCGGTCCTCGGGGTCGTCCTTCTTCTCGGATCGAACGTGTACGCGAACGCGAAGGAGAGAGGCGCGTCGGCCTATCCGCCCGCGTGGCGGAACTACCACGCGGCGGCGCTCTGGGCGCGGGAGAACACGCCCGAGGCGAGCGTCTTCATCTGCCGAAAGCCGGGTCTCTTCCATGTCTGGTCGGGACGGCGCGCGGTCGCGTATCTCTGGTCGGAGGATCGCGGAGCGGTCTTCGAGAAGATGCTCGCCGATCGGGCGGATTACGTGGTGGTCGCTCCTCTCTCGGGGACGACCCCCCGCTATCTCATCCCGGCGATCGAGGAGCATCGAGGCCGCTTCGAGGTCGTGTTCCATCTTTCCGGGCCGGATACCTATGTCCTCCGGCTCCTGTCGGAGAACGCGCGGTGAGGATCTTCGTCCAGTCGATCTACTACCCGCCTCGCCTCGGAGGGATCGAGAACCACGTCTCCAATCTTGCGGTCGGGCTCGCCGCGCGCGGGCACCGGGTGACCGTGGCCGCCTCGCGCACGGAGCCGGAGTCGACGGCGCTCGAGCGCCTCGGAAACCTCACCGTGCGGCGCACGCCGATCCCGGGACGGCACTTCCTCGGATGGGCAACGAACGCGATTCTCTCGCTCCCCGTCGCGATCCGTCACGGGTGGGACGCAGAGGTTCTTCATGCCCATACCTTTCAGGCGGTCCTGCCGGTTCTCCCGGTCCGCCTTCTCCGGGGAACCCCGCTCGTCGTCACCCTGCACTCCTCGCACTTCCTTCGGATGGTGAAGAAGCCGATTTGGCGCGCCGTCTTCCGTCTTCTCTTCGCCCCTGCCGACTTCTTTCTCGCGACGAGCGTGGAGCTCGCCGACGCGGGCCGGCGGGTCGTCCCCTCGAAACCGATCGAGGAGGTGGTGAACGGGATCGACACGGATCTTTTTCGGCCGGTGCCGCCGTCGGTTCCGAGGCGGGAGGGTCGGGCGGTTCTCGTCGCGACGCGACGGTTCGTCGCGAAGAACGGCGTTCGCTATCTGATCGACGCGCTCCCCGGGATACTGGAAAAGATCCCCTGCGACCTGTATCTTGCGGGGATCGGGCCGGAGCAGCGCGATCTCGAGGAGCGGACGGCGCGCCACGGAATCCAGGATCGCGTCCACTTCCTCGGTGGGGTGGCGAACCGGGATCTGCCGCCCCTTCTCTCATCGGCGGACGCGGTGGTGGTCCCCTCGCTCGTCGAGGCGACCTCGCTCTCGGCTCTCGAGGCGATGGCGTGCGAGCGGCCGGTGGCCGCCTCGAGAGTCGGCGGTCTCCCCGAGATCATCGACGAGACGTGCGGGACGCTCTTTCGGAGCGGCGATCCGAACGACCTGGCGGAGAAGGTGATCGCTCTTCTTCGCCGTCCCCCCGAGGAGCGGGCCGCGCTCGGAGCGGAGGGGAGGCGGCGCGTCGTCGAGCGCTGGAGCCTGTCCGCGTTCGTCGATCGCCACGAGGCGCTCTACCGGCGACTTCGGGAGGCGAGGCATGGCGCGTGAAGAACCGCGGGTTCTCGTCGTGATCGGGACGAGGCCCGAGGCGATCAAGATGGCGCCGGTCGTGCTCGAGCTTCGCGCGCGGGCGGAAGGGTCCGTGCGCACGGTCCTCACCGCGCAGCATCGAGAGATGTCGGACGAAGTTCTCGCGCTCTTCGGCATCGCGCCGGAGCACGATCTCGATATCATGCGCCCCGGCCAAT
Organism: Gemmatimonadota bacterium; assembly: GCA_020061515.1. Taxonomy (GTDB): domain Bacteria; phylum Orphanbacterota; class Orphanbacteria; order Orphanbacterales; family Orphanbacteraceae; genus VGIW01. The sequence goes on along the minus strand of JAGUYC010000281.1, from coordinate 11,814 downwards.
CGCTCTTCGAAACGAGCGCGCGTCTTCTTCCGGGACTCGAGTCGGTCTATCGCGAGGAAACCCCGGACCTCGTTCTCGTGCAGGGGGACACGACCACCACCTTCATCGGCGCGCTGGCCGCCTACTACCTCGGCATCCCGGTCGGACACGTGGAGGCCGGTCTTCGCACCGACGACAAGAGGAACCCGTTCCCGGAGGAGATCAACCGAAGGCTCACCTCGTCCCTCGCGGACCTCCACTTCGCGCCGACGGAGAGGGCGAAGCGCGCGCTCCTCGCCGAAGGGATCTCGGACGACCGGATCCGAGTGACCGGAAACACCGTGATCGACGCGCTCTTCCGCATTCTGGAGAAGAAAGGGACGGAGAGCGACCGGCTCCCCGAGGGACCGGATCCGTCGCGGCGATGGATCGTCGTGACGAGCCACCGCCGCGAGAACTGGGGAGCGCCGCTCGAGTCGATCGCGTGGGCGCTTCGCGATCTGGTCGAGCGCTACGACGATGTCGAGGTGATCTATCCCGTGCACCCGAACCCGAACGTGCGAAAGACGACCGACGCGCTCCTCCGGGGACGCGCGCGCATTCACCTCCTCGAGCCGCTCGACTACGTGCGCTTCGTGCGCCTCATGAACGCGTGCCGTCTTCTCATCACCGATTCGGGCGGCGTGCAGGAGGAAGCCCCCTCGCTCGGCAAGCCGGTCCTCGTGATCCGCGAGAAGACGGAGAGGCCCGAGGCGGTCGAGGCGGGCACGGTTCTTCTCGTCGGAACGAATCGCGAGCGGATCGTGAGGGAGGCTTCGCGTCTTCTCGATTCCGACGAGGAGTACGATGCGATGGCGCGCCGGCACAACCCGTATGGCGACGGAAAGGCGTCGGGGAGGATCGCGGATGCGATCGCCCTCTGGTGGCGAGATGAAACGGCCTAGCCGGTTCGGCTCCCTCCGCGTGCTTCTCTCGGCGGCGCTCGTCGCGGCGATTCTCTTCTTCCTCGCAAGGCTCCTCGCGAAGAGCTGGCGCGAGGCGGGCGTCTATGATTGGAGCCTCGACGGTTGGTGGATCGCCGCCTCGTTCGCCGTGCTCGCTCTCTACTTCCCGTTCGTCGCGTGGATCTGGGCGCGGCTCGCGAGGTCCGCCGGGGGCGACATCTCCTTCCGCGGGGCCTGTCGGGTCTGGTTCCTCTCGCAGATGGGGAAGTACGTTCCGGGAAAGGTCTGGTACGCGATGGGAAGGCTCTACCTGAGCCGCGAGGCGGGGCTCGGCATCGTTCCGGCAACGGCGAGCACGATTCTCGAGATCCTCCTCGTCCTTCTGGCGGCCGGCGCGGTCTTTCTCGTCTCTCTCCCCCTGTGGCCGTCCGCCGCCCGAAGCGAGCTTGTGTGGATCCCGATCGCGCTGGTTCTCCTCGCGCTTCTCGTGCACCCGAAGGTCTTCGCGCTCCTTCTCCGCCTCGCCGCGCGCGCGCTCCGCCGGGAAATCCCCCCGATTCGGCTTTCCTGGGCCGGCCTCGCGTGGAACACCGCGCGCTACGCGGGGAGCTGGATCCTTTACGGCGCGGGGATCGACTTCCTTCTCCGCGGCATCCGCCTCGACGGCGCTTCGGCGGAGATCACGCTCGGCGCGCCGGGAAGGATTCTCTTCTTCGCGGGGTCGGCGGCACTCGCGTGGTCGATCGGGTTTCTCAGCATCTTCGCCCCCGGCGGGCTCGGCGTCCGCGAAGCATCCTTCGCCTATTGTCTATCGATGCATCTTACGGCGCCGCTCCCTGTTCTTCTCGCGCTCGTGGCGCGGCTCTGGATCGTCGCGGGGGAAGTCGGTTCGGCGGCGGTCGGCTGGCGCCTCGGAGGAGGAACACGATGAGGACGCGCTCGAACAAAGCCAGGCGCGACGAAGGGAAGAGGACGCAGGCGATTCCGCCCGCGGCGCGGCTCGGCGACCCGATGTGGGACCGGGCGGCGCCCCTCCTGTACGCGCTCCTCACCGTGCTCTTTTTCGCCGGCTTTCTTTTCACCAGTAAAATGCTTTTCGGGACGGACACGCTTCCGATGGGATACGCGGCGCGCAAGGTTTACGCCGACCTCCTCCGCTCGACCGGGTCGTTCCCTCTCTGGAATCCGTACATCATGGGCGGGATCCCGATGGTGGACGGGCTCGTCGGGGGGGAGATGTTCTACCCGACGACCCTTCTCCAGTTCCTCCTTCCCGTGCACCGGGCGCTCGGCCTCAAGCTCGTGATCCATGTCTTCCTCGCGGGTTGGTTCTTCTACCTCTTCGCGCGCGGACGGGGAGCCTCGGGGGCCGCCTCGCTCGCGGGCGGGACGTCGTACATGTTCGCGCCTTACCTCGTCTCGCTGATCTACGCCGGGCACGATGGGAAGCTCTTCGTCGCCTCGCTTCTCCCGTTCGGCTTCTTCGCCCTCGACCGCTTGATCCGCCGCGCGCGCTTCGCGGACGGTCTGCTCTTCGCGCTCGCGGTGGGCCTTCTCATCCTGACGGCGCATCTTCAGCTCGCGTTCTTCGCCTGCGGGGCCTTCGGCTTCCTCTTCATCTGGGAGGGCGCGGCCGCCTGGAAGAGGGGGGAGAAGCGCCGGGTTCTGCGGGCGGCGATCCTCTTCGCGGGAGCGGCGCTTCTCGGAGCGGCTCTCGGCGCGGTTCAGACCTATCCCGCCTACCGCTACACGAGCCGCTTCTCTCCTCGCGCGGGCGGCGTCACCTACGAGTTCGCCACCTCCTGGTCGATTCACTGGGAGGAGGCCGTCTCGCTCGTCGTCCCGGAATTCGGACACTATCTGGATGACTACTGGGGGAAGAACCCGTTCAAGCTGAACTGCGAGTCGCCCGGGTTCGTCGCGATGCTCCTCGTGGCGGCCGGATTCTTCCTCATCCGGAGGGACCGCAGCCTTCTCTTCTGGTACATCGTCCTCCTCGCGTCGCTCATTTACGCGCTCGGCGCGGAGACGCCCTTCTTCCGGATCATCTACCACCTCGTGCCGAAGTTCTTCCGTGCGCCGAGCACGATCCTCTTCCTGTTTTCGTTCGCCGCTTCGTGGATCGCCGTCCGGGTGCTCGACGCCTATTGGCAGGGACGCGATCTTCGAAGGATCCGCATCGGGTTCGCGGCGGCGGGGGCGGTCCTCCTTCTTCTCCTTCTTTTCGTTTCGTCGGGGGAGAGTTTCTTCCGCGCGTGGTCGTCGGTCTTCCACAAGAACATCTCCCCGCAGAATCTCCGGACGGCCGTGCGGAACATCCCGAACGCCCAAGCGGGGATTCTCCAGAGCCTTCTCCTCGGCGGGCTCTTCGTCGCGGTCACGGAGGGGGCGAGGAGAAGGCGCTGGGCTCTCGAATGGACGGCGGCGGCGACGGTGCTCCTCGTCTTCGCCGCGAACGCGCGCACTTCGCGGGATTTCGTCAAGACGGTCCGGCTCGAGGATTATGTGCGCGAGGACGCGCTCATCCGCCGCATGAAGGACGATCCGGAGGTTTTCCGGGCGCTTTCGACGATCCCGAACCTCCAGGACAACTACTTCTCGATCTTCGGGATCGAAGGAGCGCGCGGCTTCTTCGACAACCGGATCCGGTGGTACGACGAGATCTCCTCTCCGGATCACCTTCAAAGTCCGAATGTGCTCAACCTTCTGAACGTGAAGTATGTGGTCTCCGGCACGGGGATCCGGCATCCGTCGTTTGTTCAGGAGACGACCGAGGGAGATCGCGCGCTCTATCGGAACCTGGATGTCCTGCCGCGCGCGTTCCTCGCGGAGCGTTTCGAGATCCACGATCGCTCGCGGATGATCGCTCGGATCATGGACCCGGAGTTCGCGCCGCGCGAGACGATCCTTCTCGAGGAGGATCCCGGCTTTGCTTCCGGCGGCGGGGAATCGGCGGGGGCGCCGGCGCCGGCCGAATGGATCGAGTATGCGCCGAACCGCCTTCGACTGCGGGTGGCGGCGGCGCGGCCGTCGATCCTGTTCGTGTCGAATCCCTGGCTCCCGTATTGGCGCGCGCGGGTCGACGGAAGAGAGGCTCCGCTCCTTCGCGCGCATTACGCCTTCCAGGCGATCCCCGTTCCGGCGGGAGAGCACGAGGTGACGCTCGAGTTTCATTCCAATCCCTTGCGGGTCGCGGTCGCCGTGAGCGTCGCGTCGGCCGTCTTTCTGGCCGCCGGCGCGCTCTTCACGATCGCGGCGAGGAGAAAGGGAGGGGGAAGCCGTGCGTGAGTCGGACGCGAAGACGATCGTCGTGATCCCGACGTACAACGAGCGGGAGAACGTTCGAAAGCTCCTTCCGGAGATCCTCGCGATCGACGAGACGATCGAGGTTCTCGTGGTGGACGACAACTCTCCGGACGGGACCGGCGCCGTCGTGAGGGAGCTTGCCGCCAAGAACCCGCGGGTTCACCTCCGCGAGCGTCCGGGGAAGATGGGGCTCGGCTCCGCGTACGTGAAGGGCTTCCGCGAGGCGCTCGATCTGGGCGCGCGGCTCGTGATCGAGATGGACGCCGACCTCTCGCACGATCCCAAGTACCTCCCCGACTTCCTCCAGCTCGCGCGGACGGTGGACGTCGTGATCGGATCGCGCTACGTGCGGGGGGTGAACGTGATCAACTGGCCGATGTCGCGGCTCATCCTCTCGTACGGGGCGAACGTCTACACGCGGATCATCACGGGGATGCCGATCCGCGACGCGACCGGCGGCTTCAAGTGCTTCCGAAGGGAAGTTCTCGAGGCGATCGGTTTTGAATCGGCGCGGTCCGACGGCTATTCCTTCCAGATCGAGATCAACTTCCGGTGCTGGAAGAAGGGCTTCCTCATTCGGGAGATCCCGATCGTGTTCGTCGATCGCCATTCCGGGACCTCGAAGATGTCCAAGCGGATCATCTGGGAAGCGGTGTGGATGGTGTGGCGTCTTCGATTGGGGAGTTTCTTCGGCATCGGGAGAAGAGGATGACGGGCGCAGACGCCGAACGGAAGGTTTGGCTCTCGATCATCTTCGTGAGCTACAACACGCGCGAGCTCCTCGTGGAGGCGCTCCGATCCCTCGAGACGAACCCTTCCGCGTACGAGACGGAAGTTCTCGTTGTCGACAACGCGTCCACGGACGGAAGCCCGGAGGAGATCGCGCGGCTCTTCCCGCGCGTGCGGATCCTCGCCAACGAGAAGAACCTCGGCTACTCGAAGGGGGTGAACGAGGGGATCCGCGCCTCGAAGGGGGAGTTCTGCCTCGTTCTCAACCCGGACATTCGCGCGCGCCCGGGGAGTCTCGACCGTCTTCTGGAGCACGCGATCGAGAACCCGGACGTCGGCATCGCGGGCGCGAAGCTTCTCAACCCGGACGGGTCGCTCCAATACTCGAGCCGAAGCTTCTATACATGGAAGACGATCCTCTTTCGGCGCACGCCGCTCGGAAAGCTGTTCCCGAACGCGCGCGTCCTCCGCGAGCATCTTATGCTCGACTGGGATCACCGGACGACGCGCGATGTCGATTGGATGCTCGGCGCGTGTCTTCTCGTTCGGCGAAGCGCCGTCGACGACGTCGGCCTGATGGACGAGCGGTTCTTCCTCTACTTCGAGGACGTGGATTGGTGCTACCGCATGAAGGCGCACGGGTGGCGGGTGGTCTACGTGGCGGACGCGGTGATGGAACATCACCACCGGCGGGAATCGGCCCGCGGCATGCTCACCCGCCAGAAGGCGTCGCACGTCGGCAGCATGTTCCGCTTCTTCGACAAGTGGAGTCAGTCGTGGTACCGCCTGAAGACGAGGCGCCATTGGGCGCGCTTCCTCCTCCATGTCGCGACCGACATCCTGATCGTGAACCTTTCCTTTTTCGCCGCCTACGGGATTCGCGTCTTTCTCGGGGAGGTCTTCACGAAGCCGGTCTTTCCGATCGCGGCGTACGGGAGCTTCCTCCTCTTCGTCAACCTGACGACCGTGCTCAGCCTCGCCGCCACCGGCTTCTATCGCGAGACCGACCGCCCGGTCGGCGCCGGCCTCTTCGTGGACACCTTTCTTCGAGCGCTTCGAGCGGCCGGCATCGCGTACCTGGTGGCGACGGCGGCGACCTTCCTCGTCCAGGCGCGGATCTACTCGCGGTTTCTCGTCACGATCTTCTTTCTCCTGCTGGTCGTTCTCCTTCCGCTCGGGCGCGTCGGCCTCCACGCGTTGTACCGAGCGCTCCGGCGGAACGCCTACGATCTCCGCCGCGCGATCGTCGTCGGGTCGAACGACCTAGCGAGGAGCCTCGCCGAACAGATGCGGGCGTTCCCCGCGCTCGGATACGACGTCGTCGGCTTCGTGACGGAGCCGGACGAGACCTTCAGCGGACGGGGATTCCTCGGAACGACCGAGGATCTTCCGCGGCTCGTGCGGCGGCACCGGGTGACGGATGTGTTCTGCGCGGGGAGCCGCGACCCGCTTCCTCTCGTGTCGCGCCTTCTGCTCGCGCTGGCGGATGCGCCGGTGTCGGTGCGCGTCGTCTCGGACCTCGCGGCGATCACGATCTCCCGCGGGGAAGCGGAGGAGTTCCTGAACCTTCCGATGCTCCGCTTCGAACGGCGAAGCCTGGTCCGCTACCGCCCGGGACGGAAGCGTCTGTTCGACTTCCTCTTCGCGTTCGCTGGAATCGTCCTCGGACTTCCCCTTTTCCTGCTCCTCGTCGCCGCGGCGCTCGCGGGTGCCCGGCCGGTCTTCGCCGTGGAGACGCGGCCCCACCTGCGCGGAACGAAGGTGCGCGTGCGGAGGCTCCGCGTCCCCGGACCGGAAGAACGAGGAGCGATCCGATCGACCCTTCGCGGCTTCTACCGCGGCTTCCCTGTCGCGGCGCTCTATCCGGCCCTCTTCTCGGTTCTCGCCGGACGGCTCTCGTTCATCGGTCCGAGCCCCGGCGAGGCGGAGAAGGGGCGCTTCCTCGACGAATGGCAGCGGCTCGTCGCGACCATGCGTCCCGGTCTCTGGACGTCGGCGGCCGTCGCGGGTTATCCTTGGGTTCCCTTCCGGGATCCGGTCGGGCTGAACCTTTACTATCTCCAGCACTGGTCGGTGGGGCTGGACCTCCACATCGTGCTCCGCGAGATGCTCCGTTCGGCGCGCGGGGGAGGAGAGACTTTTGATGACTAAATGGATCCTTCTCGGTTGTTTTCTCGTTCTCCTTCCTCTTCGGTCCGGAGCCGAGGACGTGTGGGACGTCCACGTCAACCAGCGGAACGGATACGATCTCGCGCGCGACGACCGGCACATCTATCTCGCGACGGCGGGCGGGGTGCTCCGGCTCGAAATCCAGACCGGCGAGCTCCGTCCGGTTCTCCCGCTCGACGGCCTGGCGAGCGTCAACGTGCGATGCGTCGCCGTCGACCGCCTGGGGAACAAGTGGTTCGGGCACGGGGATCCGGACTTGGGCGTCTCGTTTCTCGACTCGGCGGGGAACTGGTCTCTCGTCTCGTCCTTCGAAGGACTGCAGCTCGGCCCGGGAAAGAAAGTAAACACGATCCACGCCGCCGGAGACTCCGTTTGGATAGGGACCGAAAGCGGGGCAACCCTCTTCGAGAACCGCGTGCGAAGGATCGTTCTCTCGCAAGAGAAGGAGGGAATCGTCTCCGACAACATCCACGCGATTCTCTCGACGGGGGGGAAGATCTGGCTCGGGACGAACCTCGGCCTCTCCGTCTACAGCGCGGGGACGGTGCGGAACTACACGGTGGAGACGGATTCCCTGCCGGTTCCGGAAGTGTTCGCCCTTGCGGTCGACCGGGGCGCGCGGATCTGGGGAGGGACGTCGCGCGGCGTCTTCCGGGTCGAAAACGGCGAGGTGAGAATCCCATCCGAGTATCTCCTTCTCCAGAATCGGCGGATTCGATCGATCGCGTTCGAGGACTCCTCAGGAACGGACATTCCCTGGTTCGCCACGGACAACGGCCCGTACCGCAAGCTCGCGCGGAAGACGAGAAGGGACACGGGAACCGAGATGGGCGACCCGGAGGACGCGATGAAGGTCCTCGTCGACCGACAGGGGGAGATCTGGCTCGCCAACAACCAGCGATGGATGTTCCGGTGGGTTCCGACCGCGGACGGCTGGAAGGAATACACGCAGCGCGGCACGATCCCCTATAACCATATTGCGGACGTCGCGGTCGATCGAAGCGGCCTCGTCTGGTGCCCGCTCGTCGGGAACCTCGAGGGGCCCATCAACTCACCCGGAAACCGGATGCTCGTGTACGACCAGCTGACGTGGACCTCCGTCGGGCAGGCGCTCGGTTCCCAGCATTCCTCGATTTCGAGCGTCGCGATCGACAGCCTGGGGAACCGTTGGTTCGGCGTCCGCGCGGGAGGGATCATCCCGCAAGGGACTCTCCTCAAGATCGGCGCGAACGTCGGCGCGGCCGTCGGCGCGAGCGACATCCAGTACTTCTCGATCAACGCGCCCGACTTCGCCGAGCAGACTCGCGCCGTCTACAACATCGAGGTCGGCCCCGACAACACGAAGTGGGTGGCCGTAACTATGGAGGGAATCGCCGCCCTCGACTCGGCGGAAAACCGGAGCGCCTGGGGAGGCTGGTCCTACGAGAACGGGTGCTTCGGGAACGAAGGGACATCGCTTCCGGTGTCCGCGCTGGACGTGTCGATCGGGAAGGACGGCCGGGTGTGGTGCGCGACCGAGAAAGCCTACGCGGTCGCGATCGACTACCGAGGCACGCTGACGAACCGAACGGACGACGTGTGCACGCGCTACAACGCTCCGAGCTCGCCCTTCCCCTCGAACCTCATCTACACCGTCCGCGTGGATCCCGAGGGAATCGTCTGGTTCGGCACGCAGGGCGGGATGGTCCGCTACGATCCCGTCAACCGCCAGTGGAAGGTCTACACCGCCCAGAACACGGGCGGCGGGCTCCCCGACAACCGGGTGCGCGCGATCGCCTTCGACCGTCTGGGGAACACGTGGGCCGGGACGTTCGGAGGGGGGGTCGGCGTTCTTCTCCGCGACGGCGAGACGTGGCTCGAACCGTACACGCTCGCGAACAACCAGAGAAGAGGAAGCGGGCTCACGTCGAACGAGATCACTTCCTTCTTCGTTCGGGTCAACAGCGCGAACGAGGAGGAGATCTGGATGGCGACGTGGGGGGGAGGGCTCATCCGGTTCGTGAAAGACTGGAGAGACCGCCCGGTGATCGGCGAGCCGGAGAAACTCCTCCCGGTCCTCGCGTACCCCAATCCCTACCGCGAGGGAGTGGAGACCGGCGGCGAGATCCGTTTCGCGCGCGTGCCGGTCGGAGGGAATCTGTCGATCTACAGCCTCGCGGGCGATCTCATCCGGACGCTCGATGGTCCCGCCGCCGAGGACGCCCCTGATCCGAGCTGGGATCTTCGCAATCAAGAGAAGATCCCGATCGCATCAGGCATCTACCTTTTTATCGTCAAAAGAAACGGCGAAGTCCTGCACTCGGGGAAGATCGCGTATGTGCGGTAGGCGCCGGAAAGACGCCCGTTCTCCTCGGGTGAGACGCGGTCCGACCGGAGACCGGTGTTCCGGCCGAAGGAAGGGCCCGTTCCCGGCATCCGGCTTCGGCGGGAGGCGCCGCGCCGCATGAAGGTCCCCACCGCTCCGCTCCGCCGGCTGATCGGCCCGAGGCTCTGGCTTCGGCAGTTCGTCAAGTTCTGCATCGTGGGCCTTTCCGGGCTCGCCGTCGACACCTCGGTTCTCGCCCTCTTCACGGAGATCGCTCGCCTGGATCCGCGCGCGGCGGCGGTTCCCGCTTTCGCCGTGGCGGTGAGCTGGACCTACACGATGAACCGATGGTGGACCTTCCGCGCCGGGAGCGAACGGAGCGTGGGGGTCTCCTACGCCAGCTTCGTCGGGGTCTGCCTGGCGGGCCTCGGGCTCCGTCTGCTCACGATGCACCTCCTGATGGTGTATGGCGGGCTCGGAACGGGCCGCCGCTACTACCTCGCGAGCCTCGCCGGCATCTTCGTCGCCACTTTCTGGAACTTCGCGGGAAGCAAATTCGTGGCGTTCCGGAAGCGATAACCCCGGCCGATTCTCGCGCAGGCGGTCCGCCGTCCGCTCCGCCGCGTCGCAGAACGCGACGGAAGCCCGCGCGAGACGCGGCGTTTCCCGTCCAAAGACTCCCCGGTTCCCTTCCGAGGAAGCGCGCCGGAGTCGACGGATTGACGCGCGTTTCGCTCGCTTTCCCCTGCGCCGCTTCTGAGCAGAAGCCGGTACAAGATTTGCTCACCTCCCCCCGTGCGGGTCGGCGGGGAGGGCACCCAGCTGAAGAAGATCACGATCATCGATCGAAGGCACGAGTCGATCCTCCGGCTCTCGAACGATCTGGAGAGACGCGGCTACGAGGTTCGCACCTACGCCGACGAGCGCGAGGCGCTCGGAGAGATCGCCGCGTCGCGCCCCGACCTCGTGATCTCGGAGCTCGCCCTCCGAGGCATGTCCGGATTGCAGGTCCTCGCGGAAATCCGGAGGATCGATCCCCGCATTCCGGTCATCATCGTGACCGATCACGAGAACACGCAGGACGCCATCGACTCGATGAGCGAGGGCGCCTACGACTACTTCCCGAAGCCGGTCGACGTGGAGAAGGCGCTCACGGCGATCGAGAAGGCGCTCGAGCTCCGAGTTCCCGAGGCGCGGCGCTCGCCGCCGGGAGAGAGCGTCGAGATCGGAGCCGCCGCGGCCCGTCTCATCGGAAAGAGTCCGGAGATGCTGGAGATCTACAAGAGGATCGGCCAGGTCGCGGTGTCGGACGCGGCGATTCTGATCCAGGGGGAGAGCGGAACCGGAAAGGAGCTCGTCGCGCAGGCGATCCATCGGAACAGCCGGCGCCGGAACGGGCCGTTTCTCGCGGTCAACTGCGCCGCGATCCCCGAGACGCTTCTCGAGAGCGAGCTCTTCGGATACGAACGCGGGGCGTTCACCGGCGCGGTCGCGCGCAAAGCGGGCAAGTTCGAACAGGCCGACGGCGGGACGATCTTCCTCGACGAAATCGGAGACATGAGCCTCGGCATTCAGGCGAAAGTGCTGCGAGTCCTTCAGGACAAAAGCTTCGAGAGGGTAGGGGGGCGCGAGACGATCTCCGCCGACACGCGCGTGGTCGCGGCCACGAACAAGAGCCTCGTGGAGTGCATGAAGAAGGGCACGTTCCGGATCGATCTCTTTTATCGGCTGAAAGTGGTGTCGATCTTCCTTCCGCCGCTCCGCGAGCGCGGAGAGGATGCCCTCCTTCTGGCGGAGCACTTCATTCAAAAGTTCAACTATCAACTGGTGAAGTCGGTCCGCGGGCTCTCGCCGCAGGCGGCCGAGCTGCTCCGAACGTACGACTGGCCGGGGAACGTGCGGGAGCTGGAGAACAACATCCAGACTGGGGTTCTCCTGAATAAGACCGGGGTGCTGATCCCCGAGGACTTCCCGCTCTATCTCGAGAGGAAGGACGGACGATCGCGCCCGGGCGCGGGGCCGGGGAGCGGCGACCTGGCGGAGGCCTTCCGGGCGATCCTCGAGCCGATCTTCGGGTCGCTGTCGGTCGAGCAGCGCGGCTCCGTCTACGACCGGACGATCCGCGACTTCGAGAAGGCTCTCCTTCGTCTCGCGCTGGAGAAGGTCGGCGGGAACCAGGTCCGGGCCTCGCGGCTCCTCGGGATCAGCCGGAACACCCTGCGCGGGCGGCTCGAACGGTTTCGGGAGGACGATGAGGCCGGGAGCGGCCGGTCCGGCCATGAGGTCTAACCTTGATCCGTCGGAAGAACGGCGGCCGGCCGGCCGCTCGGAGCCGCGGGAAGGGGGCACCGGCTCAAACAGTCCTCGCGCACCGGGGCCGCG
>JAGUYC010000330.1 GCA_020061515.1 Gemmatimonadota bacterium | reverse complement strand
CTCATGCGCCGGCCACCAAGTGCGTAGGCGCGACTGGCCGGCGCATGAGCGGGCTGTGGCCGACAGGACCCGCCGTCCGAGAACGTCACCACGGCGGGTGGCAGGAAGAAAGGGAAAGAAGAACCCGTCGTGCACGGTGCCGCGACGGCGGGCGGCATCGGGTGAGCCATGAAGGAGTGTTGAAACGTGATTCGTCTCGAGGCGATCCGAAAGACCTTCCGGAGCGAGTTCCTGCGGCGGAAGAGGGAGGTGCTCCGCGGTCTCTCGTTCCACGTGGAGCGCGGGGAGACGTACGCGCTCCTCGGTGAGAACGGGGCGGGGAAGACGACGACGATGAAGATCCTCCTCGGGCTCGTGCGCGAGGACGGAGGCTCCGCGATGATCGGGGGGATCCCTTCGACGAATCCGGAGTCCCGCCGCCGTCTCGGCTTTCTTCCCGAGCATCCTTACTTCCTGCCGCACCTCACGGGCGAGGAGCTCGTCCGCTACTACGGGCGCCTCTCCGGGCTTTCCGCCCGAGAGGCATCCGCCGCGACGGGCCGCCTTCTCGCGCGCGTTCGTTTGGAGTCGGCGCGCGCGCGGCGCGTGCGGACCTACTCGAAAGGAATGCTCCAGCGCCTCGCTTTCGCGCAAGCCCTTGTCGCGGACCCGGAGGTTCTCGTCCTTGACGAACCGCTCTCCGGACTCGATCCGGTCGGGAGGAAGGAGATGCGCACGCTTCTTTTGGACCTCAAGCGAAAGGGAACAACGATCCTCTTCTCTTCGCACATCATCGAGGATGTCGAGAAGCTCGCCGATCGCGCCGGGTTCCTCGCGGACGGGCGGATCGGCCTCGAGGCGGACGGCGAGGGGAACGAGTGGGTCGAGGTCTTTGCCGAGGGAATCGACGCGGAAACGGCGGCCGCGGCGGAGATCGAGGCGGAGAGGATCGCGCGCGAGGGGGAGCGCCTTCTCATCACGCTCCGGAGCGAGAGGGACCTTCCCCGTCTTCGGGATCGGCTCCGCTCGCGCGGCGGACGGATCGTGCGCGTGGAGAAGCGGCGCGAGACCCTCGAGGATCTCTTCGTCGAGAACATTTTGTCGCGACCCGGCGCGCGGGATCCGGTGTAGGAAGGAACGGCATGCGCATCGTCCAGGTCGCGATCTACACGCTCAAGGAAACGACCCGTGACCGGGTCTTCGCCGCGTCGATCCTCTTCGCGGCGCTTCTCATCGGCGGCTCGGCGGCGGTGAGCCCGCTCGCCGCCGGGCAGCAGGACAAGGTCGTGAAAGACATCGGCCTCGCGTCGATCGCGGCGATCGGCGTCTTTCTCGCGGTCTTCATCGGCGTCTCGCTCGTCCACCGAGAGATGGAGCGAAGGACGATCGTCACGCTTCTCGCCCGCCCCGTCGGGCGCGCCGAGTACTTGATCGGAAAGTACCTCGGCGTCGTGCTCACCCTCGCGCTCAACACGGCCGCGATGGGGACGCTCTTCGTCCTCTTGGTCCATTTCCACCTCGGCACCCTCGCTCCGGGGCACGTCGCCGCGATCTACATGATCGGCGTCGAGCTCGCGGTGATCGCCTCGTTCTCGGTCCTCTTCTCGGTCGTCTCCTCGCCGGCGCTCGGAGGGCTCTTCACGCTCGCCCTCTTTTTCGTCGGACACCTCGCGGAAGATGTCCGCACCTTCGCATCGATGCTCCCCGCGGGCGCGGGGAGAACCTCCGCGGAAGCCCTCGCGTTCCTTCTCCCGAACCTCGAGATGTTCAACGTGAAGGGGATGGCCGTGTACGGAAAACCGATCGGGGCGGGGCTTCTCCTGTGGGCGACGGCCTATGCCTGCGGGATCATCGTTTCGTCCCTCTTCGTCGCGTCGGTCGCCTTTCGGCGAAAGGATCTCCAATGAGACGCGAAGGACGGACCGAAACGGCTTTCTCTCTTCTCGTTTCTCTCTCTCTTCTTTTCTGCCTGAACCGGTTCGTCGCTCCGGCCGCGCAGGCTCGCCGCGCGCCGACGACGCTCGAACAGGAGCTCGCGTTCTATCCCTCGGGCCGAATGCTGAAGCCGCTTGCCTCCGGCTTCCACAACGCGCTCGCCGACATCCTCTGGCTCCGCGCGATCCAGTACTACGGCGAGCACCGGAAGACGGATCTCGTTTTCGACAAAGCGGCGCACGTCTTCCGGGTTCTCACCGACCTCGATCCCCACTTCGTGGAGGCGTACCGCTTCGGGGCGCTCGTCGTCGTCGAGGACGCTCGCGACCCGAAGGCCGGATACGCGCTTCTCCGAAAGGGGATTTTGGAGAACCCGGACCGATGGGAGCTTCCCTTCGATCTCGCCTTCCATCACTTCCTTCGGGGCGAGCACGGATGGGCGGCTTCGTACTTTCGGAGGGCAGCGCGTCTAAACCCGGGGAACGAACGGGTCGCGCGGTTCGCGGCGTTCGCGGAGAAGAGGCGGGGGGGACTCGACGCGTCGGAGGAGATGTGGGAGGAGATCCTCCAGACGACCGAGAACGAACGCTTCCGCGAGGCGGCGGAGTTCGCGCTCCTCGGGATCCAGGCGGCGCGCGACACGACCGCTCTCGCGGAGGCGGCGCGGGAGTTCCGCGATCGGACGGGGAGGTTCCCGCGGGCTCCGGAAGCGCTCGTCGGCGCGGGTCTTCTCGCGCGCGTGCCGCCTGAGCCGTTCGGCGAGCGTTACGTGATCCATCCGATCACCGGCGAAGTGCGGTCGCTCTTTCTTCTCGCGCGCGAGGTGCGGAGGGATCTTCACGTCCTGAAAATCGTCGCCGACGCATTCCGCGAGGCGCGGGGGCGGGCGCCGGCGAATCTGGAGGAGCTTGTCGTGGCGGGGATGTTGGAGGCGATCCCTTCTCCGTGGGGAGTCGAGTACTTCCTCGACGGCGTATCGGGCGCGGTCGAGGCGCGTTCCGCGGCCGCCGGATTCGTTCTTCGAGGCCCGCAGCTCGACGTCGAGGGGAGGGGACGCGCGTGAAGTCGCTCGTCGCGGTCCTTCCTCTTCTTCTCCTCTCGGGGGTCTTTCTCCTTTTCTTCCTCCCGTGGGCGGCGGCTCGCTTCGCCCGGGTGTTTCGAGGGAAGGCGCCGCGCCCCGACGAGACCGCTCTTCTCCTCGATACGGTTCAGGGGATGCTGACCGGGATCCGGGCGAGCGAGAGCGATCTTCGCGATCTTTACTCGAGGGCGGAGCGGCGCGCGTCGTTCCTCGAGCGCTACCATCAAGGGATTCTCGAATCGCTGAAGACCGGCGTGGTCGCGTGCAACCGCCGCGGCGAGATCGTTTCGCTGAACCGCGCCGCCGCCGACATCCTTCGGATTCCCGCGCCGAAGGCGCGCGGAAGACCCCTCGACGGTCTTCTCGGACCGGGCCATCTCTTCACGCGGATGCTCGGCGCCGTCGCGCGAGGAGAGCCGGTGGAGGACCGCGTCGAGCTCGAAGTGCGCCGGAAAGGGGAGGAACCGCTCTCCGTGGAGCTTCGCACATCGATTCTTTATGGAAAAAGCGGGCAAGCGGTCGGGGCGACCTTTCTTCTGGACGACGTGACGGAGAGGAAGATCCTCCGCCGGAGAATCGCTCTCAAGGAAAGGCTCGCGGCGATGGGGGAGATTTCCGCGGGGATCGCCCACGAGTTCCGGAACGCTCTCCACTCGCTCGGCGGCCTCGCGAAGCTGATCGCGCGCCGCGCAGAGGGGGACGAGCGGGTCGAGCCGCTTGCGCGCGAAATCCTGAACGAGTTGTCGAGGATGGAGAGGATCTTACACGAGCTGCGTCTCTTCGTGAAGCCCCAGGATCTCTTGATCGAGCCGATCGTTCCGGCGGAACTCATCCGATCGGTCCTCGTCCCGTTCGTCGAGGATGCCGCGGGGCGCGGGATTCGCGTCCGGATGGCCGCCGCCTCGGATCTTCCGGAGATCCGCGCCGATCGCGCGCTGCTCGCGCAGGCTCTCCGCAACCTGGTGCGGAACGCGGTGCAGGCGATGGGTCCGAGGGGAGGCGTGGTGACCGTACGAGCGTCGGCCCGCGGCGCCTTGGACGGATCGAGCGGACAGGTGGCGATTTCGGTGGCCGACACGGGCCCCGGAATCCCGGAAGAAATCCGCGCGAGGATCTTCACTCCCTTCTTCACGACGAAGCCGGAAGGAACCGGGCTCGGGCTTGCGCTCGTCGAGAAGGCAATGGCCGCTCACGGCGGAAGCGTCGATCTGGAGACCGCGCTGCTTCACGGGACGACGTTCACGCTCTCGTTTCCCGCGGGGGGAAGGGAAACGGCAAAGACGGGCCTCTCCGCGCGCCCCGATCGAGCAAGCCCGATCGAAGCGCGGGTCGGAGCCCGCGGTCCTTCGGATGAAGAGCAGGAGGGGACGCGATGACGGAGAAGAGGATCCTCGTCGTGGAGGACCGCGCGGGGACGCGCAAAATGCTCGAGGGAACGCTCGCCGACGAGGGATATCGGGCGGTCGCGGTCCCCACCGGCGAGGAGGCTCTCCGCCGTCTCGAGGAGGAGACCTTCGATCTCGTTCTCACCGACCTCGCCCTTCCCGGAATCGACGGTCTTCAAGTGCTGGCGGCTTCGAAGGAAAGCGATCCGCTCGCGCCGGTCATCGTGATGACCGCCTATGGGACGATTGAGAACGCGGTGCGCGCGATGAAGGAAGGCGCCTACGACTTCGTCGTGAAGCCGGTCGACCCGGAGCGCCTTCTTCTTCTCGTCCGGCGCGCGGCGGAGCGCCGGATGCTCGAAGTCCGGAACCGCGGGTTCTCCTCGACCGAGGCGCATCCCGTCATCGTCGGGAAGAGCGCGGCGATCCGGAACGTCCTCGGTCTCGCCGACAAAGTGGCCCCGAGCGACGCCGCGGTGCTTCTCTCGGGCGAAAGCGGAACCGGCAAGGAGCTTTTCGCCCGCAGGATCCATCTCTCGAGCGCGCGCGCCGGGCACGCGCTCGTCGCGGTGAACTGCGCCGCGATTCCCCGCGAGCTGGTCGAGGCGGAGCTCTTCGGCGCTGAAAAGGGCGCGTACACCGGCGCGGACCGGCTGCGGGTCGGGAAGTTCGAGCTCGCGGACGGAGGCACGATCTTCTTCGACGAGATCGGTGAGCTCTCGCTCCCGCTCCAATCGAAACTTCTTCGAGTGCTCGAAGGGAAGACCGTCGAGCGGATCGGCGGATCGCGTGCGATCCGCGCGGACGTCCGTCTCATCACCGCCACGAACCGCATTCTCGAGGAGGACGTGCGGGCCGGCCGTTTCCGCGAGGATCTCTTCTATCGCCTCAACGTCTTTCCGGTGCGGATTCCGCCGCTTCGGGAGAGGAGAGAAGACATCGCGCTCCTCGCGGGGCATTTCCTCGCCCGGTTCGCCGCCGAGCTGAGGAGAGACCGGATCGCTCTCTCCGCGGACGCTCTCCGGGCGCTCGAGGAGTACGACTGGCCGGGGAACGTGCGGGAGCTTCGGAACGTTCTCGAACGCGCGGTGATCCTCGTCGAAGGGGATACGATCCCGGCCGACCTCGTCGTCCCGCGCGCGCGAGCTTCCCGAACCGACGAGGAACGATCCGCTCTCGTCGCGACCGATCTCCACGCGGCGGTCCGCGAGACCGTGCGTAGGGTGGAGGCGGATCTCATCGGGCGCGTTCTTCGCGACTGCGGAGGGAACAAGAGCGAAGCGGCGAGGCGGATGAACATCAGCTATCGATCGTTTTGGTCCAAAGCCAGGGAGTATAATTTGGAATGAAAGCCATCGCCGTTCTTTGCGCCGCGCTGGTTCACTTCGCCGCCGCATCCCCGGCCGAAGCGACGCTCTCGCATCCCAATCGGGTGGTCGCGGGCGTCTGGCGGCTGCCGTTCTTCTATCTTCCCGAAGAGCCGATTCCGCTCCCCGCGTCGATTCGGTGCGTCGCCGGGAGCGTCACGGCCGAGGTCCCGCTCGACTCGCTTCCGCGGCTCGGAGGAGGACCCCGCTACGGGGCGTTCGTCGAGGAGCCGCTTCTCGCCGCGAAGCCCGGGACAAAGGTGCGCGTCGAGGTTCTTCTCGGGGATTCGGTCGTCGAGTCGGCCTCGATCTCCGTGGAAGCGCGTCCTTCCGCCGCGCGAATCGTCTCGATCGACGAGGAGGGTGGGATCGCGCTCTGGGCCGAGGACGGCGCGGGCGGTCTCGAACCGCTCGAACGCGCGCTGGCCCCATCGGTCGTGCGCGAGGTTCTTCTCCTTCGCACGCGCGATGGGGACCCGCGGATCGTCGGCGCGACCGACGGCGGGGAGGCGATCGTTTGGAGATGCGACGGACCGCTGCGGGAGATCGCACGGCGGCCCCTCGGCGGCCGCCCGAGCTCGGCGGCCGCGGGATCGAATCCCGGAGAAGGCTTCTTCGGACTCCTCGACGGGCGAATCGTGCGGATCGCGCTTCACGGAACGGCGGAGCCGGAGGTGGTCGCATCGGCCGACGGGATCCCGACAAGCCTCGCCCTCGGCGATGCAGACGGCGACGGGATCGAGGACCTCACCGCAACGGTCCTCGAAGTTGAACGATCGAACCTCGTCGTGTGGCGGGGCCGAGAGGGCGGGGGATTCGACCGGGAGCGGCCGAGCGTCATCCTTCTTCCCGGAACGGGACGGGCGGTTCTCTTCGCTTCTCTCGATCGGGAACCGGAACTCCTTCTTCTCCTTCATGCAGCGGATGTCGATCTCTCAGGTGTTCTGGTCTGGAGTCTCTCGGGGCAGGATTCGGTGCGTGTCCTCGACCTGCCGGGGATCTCCGAGAAGAGCGTGCACCGATTGGTGAGCGGCGATTGGAACGGCGACGGGATCGGCGATCTCGCCGTGCTGACGGGGGGAGCGCGCTCCCTTCTCGAGTTCTTCCTGATGAACGAGGACGGCTCCGCGGGCCGCCCCGTCTGCGCGATCCCGGTCTCGGGTCCCGAGGTCGATCTTCTCGCGGTCGATCTCGATGGGAGCGGGGCGGAGGATCTCATCGCCGTCGAGGGGGCGTTCCGCGTCTGGCTCTCCGATGGGGCGGGGCGGATGGCGGCCCTGCCGAGCATGCCCGAGGGGACGCCCTCGCGGGCGGCCCGACTCGGCGCACCGTAGCCTGGATTGTGGACGCGTTTCCTACTGCGGCCGCGGATCGTGGCCTGCGAGGCCTCCCTTCCGTCGCCGCTTCCTCAACGTAGTGCCGAGACTACGTTTCCGGGAGCGGCTCGTACCGGTCGGCCTCTCGGCTCGTGCTCCGCGTCCTCGCGACGAAAACGCGTCCACAATCCAGGCTAGCCTCCGTTCGGCATTCGGTTGCCGACTCTCGGAAACCGCATGCCGAAATGAGAAGGCGAGTGTTCTCGAAAGAACGCGAGAGGATCGGTAGAAACAATTGTCGGGTCAGCAATTGGAACTCGCGTTTCCAGGAGGATACTTGGGGAACAGAAGTTGCTCTGATCGACGGGCGGGAGGTTCGGCGATGCAGGAGAAGACGGTTGGAGGCCGGCGTGGTTTCTCGCTCATCGAGATGATCCTCGCGATTGCTCTTCTCGGGTTCGCATTCCTCGCCATGGGGAAGCTCTTTGTCGCCTCCTCGGAGCACGCGAAGCAGGGGCGTCACGACCTGATCGCGCTGAACTCCGCGAGCGAGATCCTCGAGCGGATGCACGCGGTCCGCTTCGAAAACGTGAAGGGTCTCTTCGACGGGATCGACACGCGGCAGGAGTCGACGATCCCGACGGAAGCGCGGAACTGGGCGGTCCATCTCCGCGAGCACCTTGGGCCGACCGCCTGGGGGACGGTCTCGGTTCTCGACGAACACGACGACGCAGCGCTCCCGCGCGGGCTTGTCGAGGTCGACATTCGGACCTCGTGGACCGAGCGCGGGCGCGAACGGACCGTTCGGACGAGCACGTACGTCGTTCGGATGGGGAGCTAGCCATGACGACGCGAAGATATCCGGGAAACGAAAGAGGCTCGGCCCTCGTTCTCTCCCTGCTTCTTCTCACGGCGATCTCGCTGATGGGGATGACGCTCGCGCTGCTCTCGGGAACCGATCGGCGCGTGGCGGCGTACGACCGCGAGAGCATCGCGGCTCTTCATGCGGCCGAGGCGGGGATCGCGATGGCCAAAAGGAACATTCAGGACCGAACGATCACGTTCGCTGACGAGAACGGAAACGGATACCCGGACTTCCGCCTCGTGGACACGCTCACCTGGGGGGGGCGCTACGATGTCTTCGGCGAGTCGAACCTGCCCCTCGGAAGCGGCGCCTCGCCCTACTCGGGAAGCAAGTTCCTTCTCGCGGCCGAGGGGCGCTCGCGCGACGCGGTTCGTCTCGTCGAGGCGGAGATCGAGCACGATTCCTTCCTCAAGTACGCGCGCTTCGTGGAGAACGCCGGGACCGCGTATGAGTGCGGCGCGGTCCTCACCGGCGAGGTGTACGTCGGAGGAACGCTCGGTCTTCCGAGCAGCTGTCCCTCCGGCTCGAAGGTCGAGTTTCTCGAGATGGTCGCCGCGACGAACGGCATCACGAACAAGTCGAGCGGGGTCTTCCACAAGGGCTATACCGATTCCGCGAGCGCGATCGATCTCGAGAGCTCCGTCGATTTCGCGCTTCTTCGGAACAAGTCGAAGGGACTAGGGAGCGAGTGCGACTGTGAGGGAAGGGGAAGGATCGGCATCTACATGGGATGGAATCCGCTCGGCATCGGAACGAACGGCACGATCGATCTGTCGCGGTTCGACTTCTCGTTCCCCGATCCGGTGACGTCCGACACGATCATCCGCTACAACGGAAACCCCGTGACCGATCCGACCACGGGAGTCCCGATGCTCGCATCCGACTTCAACGGCGTGATCTTCTACGAAGGAGACGGCTTCGTGCGCGGCACGATGGACGGCGTGAGCGCGACCGGGCTTTGCGTCTTCGCGACGGACGACATCTTCATCGAGGGGAACATCCTCACCGGACACACGGGCTACGACGAGACGACGCGGCTTCCTGACCACTCGGGGGACCCGGTCAACATCGGGCTCGTCGCCTACGACTACATCTACTTCGGGAACGTGAGCCGGGTCGTGGTCGTCGACGCCGCTCTCATGGCCGTGCGCGCGAACTGGCGCGTCTACAACACGAGCCTCTCCGCGCACCCGCCGGCGCCGCCCGGCGCCTACGATCTCGACCAGGACGGCATCGTCGGCGAGTCGCCGCGCAACAACGATCCGAATCCGGGCGAAGGCTGGGACGAGATCCTCACCGCCTCGAACCAGGACAAGACATGGGTCATGAACATCAACGGGCCGATCATCACGCACGACGGCGGATCCGCGTACCCGTGGAACGCATCGACCGTGCTCGCCAACGCGGACGGTCCGACCCGACGCTACAACTACGACATGGACATCACGGACTTTCCGCCTCCCTGCTTTCCGGTTCCCCTGAACCTATGGAAGGACTTCGCGTGGGCGGAGAAGTACGACGCGAGGAACTGAAGATGAGAGGGAGCGGTCGAAAGGGCTTCAGCCTCGTCGAGCTGATGGTGGTCGTCGGCATCATCGGCGTCGTGATCGCCGCGACCGCCGTCCCGGCGATGAGGACGTGGAAACGGGCCGATCTCGATCGGAACGCGAACCGGATAGCGGGAACGATGCGCCTCTGCCGCCAGAAGGCGATTTGGAAGCGAGTCCCCTACCGGCTGACGATCGATCCCGCTCGCCGGCTTTTCTACACGGAACGGAGCGATTCGGCGGGCGTTTGGGTTCTTGATCCGCCCGAGACGACTTTCGTCGATCGGGGGATCTCTCTTTCTGTGACCGCGGGCGGGAGCCCGTCGAACCGCGACCTCCTCTTCGAGGGGCGGGGAACGCTGGCGAGCGCGGACGCCCCCGCGACGGTTCTTTTCTGGAACGACCGCGCGGAAAGCCTCGCGGTGCAGATCATTCGGACCGGAAGGGTCCGTCTTGCGAGGAGGGGATAGCCATGCCGGGAAGACGCGGGTTCACGCTCATCGAGATCGTGGTGGCGCTCTTCATCCTCGCCGCGGTGTCCGCCTTCTCGTACCAGATGCTGGTACGAGCGCAGAACACTTTCGAGGCGCAGAGGGATCTCGTCGAGGCGCAGGAGAACGCGCGCTCGGCGATCTCGGAGATCACGACCGATCTCCGCCAGATCAGCTACCGGAAGGACGCGACACAGCCCTCGGTCGTCTTCGCCGGGATCGACTCGATCGTGTTCGTCGCGGATCTCTACGACACGATCCCGGGCGCGGAGATCATTTCGATTCATCTGACGCCGACCCTCGACTCGGTGACCGCGAACCCGAGCGACCGGCTGATCGAACGGGTCGTCTGGGACACGTCGGGGACCCGAATCCTCTCCGGGCCGATCGCCTACGGGGTCTCGGACAGCGGGCTCACCTTCTTCTACTACGACCGGGACGGCGCGCCGATGGTCTTTCCGATCGGCCAACCCGAGCACATCGGCGAGGTGGAGGTGGCCCTCACCGCACAGACCGCCCACGCGCGGAGGGAAGTCGGCTATCAGGACGTGACGGTGACTTCAATCGTTTATCCGAGGAACCTCCCGTTCACTCCGCCGATGCCGAGGCCGAACCCGCCCGGATGCGGCTCCTTGACGAGCCCGAACTGCGAGTCGTTGACGATTCCCTGGACGACACCGACTCAAAACACCGACGGAAGCGCGCTCGCCTTCAACGACATCGCCCACTTCTCGGTCTATTTCGGGACGCATCTCGACTCGATGAACCTCGACACGAGGCTGGCCCGAAATGTGAACATTTGGACGGTGAAGAACCTGGTCGCGGGCCGGTCGTATTATGTCGGCGTGACCGCGACGAGCGTGGCCGGCGTGGAGAGCGCGCTCTGCATGCGCCAGGGAAACGTCGGCGCGTCGGCCCCCCCCCGCGCGCCTTCCTCGATCGACGGAAGCGGCGGGATCGGCGCGATCGCGCTCGCGTGGTCCCGGGTCGTGGACGACACGCTCGGGAACACGATCACCGCCGAGGTGAGATACAGCGTCTATCGGGGAACGTCGCCCGGCGTCGCGCTCGTCTCTGGGAACCGGGTCGCCGCCGACCTCATCGACACCACGTACACCGATTTCGTTTCGGACTCCTGCGTGACCTACTACTACCGATCGACCGCGAAAGCATGCGGATGGGAAGGTCCGGGGTCGAGCGAGGTGGGCTTCTCCCTCCCGGCGCGTCCTTCCTGTCCTCTTTCCGTCGAGGCGGAAGAGGGGGAGGTCGCGGGTCAGATCGTGGCGCGGTGGTCGCGTCCGACCACGCGCACCGATGCGACTCCTCTTCTCGAATCGGACATCGCGGGTTATCGGATCTTCTACTCGTTGGTTCCCGGAACGTACACCGACTCGGTGAGCGGGCCCGCGGGTGTTCTTGAGAAAGCCCTGAGCGGGCTTCAGGATTGCGCCACGTACTATGTGAACGTGGCGGCGGTCGACGACTGCGGCACGCGCGGGATCTTGTGCGGCGGGCGGGAGGCGGCCGCGCGCACGTCCGCGCCCTGCAACGAGTACGTTCCCCTCGCGCCAGCCGCGCTCGCTCTCGTTTCCGGCGATCGGCGAATGGAGCTGACCTGGCCGGCGAACCGCACGGACTGCGACCTCGACGGCTACCTGGTCTACTACGGCCGCGCGGCCGGGCAATACAACGGCACCGAGTCGGCGGAGGGAGCCTCGCCCGTCTTCGTCGACGCCTCCGCGGCGCACATCGACTCGAGCACCGGCCTCTTCGTTCTGACGAACCTCGAGCCGTGCACGCGCTACTACTTCGCGGTCGCGTGCGTGGACGTGTGCAGCCCGCCTCTCGAGAGCGCGCTCTCGCCGGAGAGGAATGAGCTCACGCAGTGCGGCACGTGCGAAGTGGAGAAGGCGTGCGTCACGGAGATCGCCGAGGGCGCGTCGCAGGAAAGGGTGCGCTTCCAGATCGGGAACGAAGGATCGACGAGCGTAACGATCGAGGAGATCCAAGCGGACTGGAGCGGAGGGGGTTCGCTCCTCGAGGTTCTCCTGGGGGGGACGGCGGTGTGGAGGCACGACGGGACCGCCGGATCCGGGCCGCACGGGCCGCAGAGCTCCCCCGTGAAGATCGACGTCGACGACTTCTCGCTCACTCCCGACGACGACTTCGGCCGGCCGAAGGAAATGATCCTCGTCTTCAGCGCGGCGGCGACCGGGTCCGTGATCAACCTTACGTATGAGACCGAGGACGGGATGTGCACGATCTCTCTCTCGCCGTGCGCGCGTCTCTTCTCCGATACGTTCACGCAGGCGGACGGAGCGCCCGCGGGTTGGACGCCGCGGACCGGATCGACCTGGCGGGTCGTCTCCAACCAGCTTCGCACGTCGAGCGACGGAAGGATCACGCCCGACGCACTCGGCTTCTCCCGCGGAGACTACACCGCGTCCGCTCGGGTGAAGGTCGAGGGGACGAACTCCAACCGAAGGGTCGGGATCTACGTCCGCTACCGGGACACCGGGAACTACTATCTCGCGTACATTCAGCCGTACTACAACCGAATCCTGTTTCTTAGAAAAGTGAACAACGGCGCTCTCGTCACCCTCGCAACGAAGACCGGCGTCTCGATCGTGAACGGCCAGTACTACTCGCTTCGCGTTTCCGCGTACGGGAACACGTTCCGAGTCTGGTTCGAGGGCTCTCTGATCGATTGGGACGGCGCCACGGGGACGGTGATCACGGACGCCGCGATCGCGACCGGCAACATCTCGATGTACGCGTGGGACGCATCGTACGGCTGGTACGACGACGTGGTGGTCGAGCCGACCTGCGGGTGCGGAGGGGCGATTCCGTAAGCGACACAGGTTTCGGCGAGGCGGTCAAGTTCGCCCGCGCGCGGCCGATCCTCGGGGGGAACCGAGGGCTTGCGCTCCTGCAGGGGGAAGGGAAGGATTCATGGGATTTTGGAATGCTTTCCTCAAGATGGACACAGGAATCGTCGGCCTCGACATCGGGAGTCGGTCGATCAAGGCGGTGGAAGCCTCGCACAAGGGAGGCCGTTTCATTGTCGCCCGCCACGGAACGGCCCCGCTCCCTCCCGACGCGATCGTGGACGGGGAGATCATGGACCGCGAGGTCGTGATCGAGTGCATTCAGGATCTCCTCCGCGAGAGCGGCATACGCTCGCGACATGTCGCCTCCGCCGTCTCGGGGCGGTCGGTGATCGTCAAGCGGATCACGCTCGACTCGATGACGACCGAGCAGGCGAGCGAGGTCATCTACTGGGAGGCGGAGCAACACATCACCTACGGAATCGACGAGGTCTCTCTCGACTTCCAGATCCTCGGGGAGGCGGGCCAAGGGAAGATGGACGTCCTTCTCGTCGCGGCGAAGAAAGAGACGGTGGACATGCACACCTCGCTTCTTCGCGACGCGGGCCTCGTTCCGGTGATCGTGGATGTCGACTCCCTCGCCGTGCAGAACGCGTTCGAAGCGAACTACGAGACGGATAAGAGCGAGAAGGTGCTTCTCCTGAACGTCGGGGCTTCCGTCACGAACGTGAGCCTCCTCACCGGCGGGGCGCCCCTCTTCACGCGCGATCTCTCGGTCGCCGGGAACGCGTTCGCGGACGAGATTCAGCGCGTTCTCAGCGTGGACCGCGACGAAGCGGAGAGAATCGCCAGAAGCCCGCGCGAAGAGGACCGGGAGCGGATCGGACCGATCCTCGACACGGTGGGCCAGGATCTTCTCCTCGGGGTGGAGCGATCCCTCTCGTACTTGAGAGGCGTATCCGGATCGGCGGAGATCTCGCGCGCTCTTCTCTCGGGGGGCGGCGCCTTGCTTCCGGGCTTGCACGGGTACGTCGCGAATCGGCTCGGGGTCCCGGTGGAGATCGCCGATCCGTTCCGGTCCCTCGATTTCGACGAGGCGCTCTTCCGCGAAGGCGAGAGGGAAGAAGTTGCCCCCTCGCTGATGGTTGCCGTCGGGTTGGCGCTTCGATGAAGAAGAAGGAGCAGGGATGATTCGGGTCAACCTGATCCCCCGCGAAGAGCGAGTCGTGATCCAATCGGCGAGGCCCAACTGGCTCCTGATCGCGGCCGTCGTCGGGCCGGTTTTCTATGCGTTCCTCCTCCTTGCCGTCGTGATGGTGCAGAACCATCGGTCGATCGTGTTGGACGAGCTCATCCAGCAGGAGGAGGCGGCGATGGCGCACTACGCCCCGGCTCTCCAGAAGATCGACACCATGACGCGCGAGAAGGCCGAGGTCGAGAGCCGCCTCGCCGCGATGGATGAGCTCGATGATTCGCGGGGGTTGCCCGTGGTTCTCCTCGAAACGCTGGCCCGCAGCGTTCCGCGCTTCCTCTGGATCGAGAGAATGGAGGAGGTGCTCGGGGACAGCCTCGAGATCGCCGTCAAGGGGAACACGTTTTCCAACCTGATCGTCTCCGATTTCATCGAGCGTCTCGAGGAGAGCGAGATCTTCACGGTCGTCGATCTCGACCTCACGAAGGAAAACCGAATCGGCGAGACGAAGGTGGTGGAGTTCTCCCTCGTCGTGCGCGGGTCGCCGGTGCTTCCGGACGAAAGAGATGAGGCTCTCGCGGCTCTCCCGGTCCGGGTGCACGGAGGCTAGGGGGCGATGAAGAAGATCGACATCCGCGACCGAAGCTCGCAGAGGATCGCGCTCGTAGCGATCCTCTTCCTCGGGTTGAACTACGCCTTCTTCTTCACCTCGTACCTTCCGTTCTTCTACATGCCGAAGAAGACCGCGATCGAGGAGAAGGAGAAGCGGTACGAGCATCTTGCGCTCCGCGTGGAGGAGGCGCGCCGCGCCGCGGCGAACCTGCCCAAGCTGGAGGCGGAGCTCGCGGAGCTGCACGGCCGTTGGAAGATCGCGATGAGGCGCCTGCCGGAGAAGAAGGAGATCGCCTCGCTTCTCCGCCGCGTCACGCTCTCGGGAGAGCGCGCGGGAGTCCGCTTCCTCCTCTTCGAGCCGCAAGAGGTCTCGAGCCGGGGGATCTACGACGAGCATCCGGTCCGCGTTCGGGTCGAAGGAGGCTATCACGGGATCGGTTCGTTCCTCGGGAACCTCGTCAATCTCGACCGGATCGTTCATGTGTCCGGAATCGCACTCAAGGCGCATCGAACCGACGAAGCGGAGCCGGTCGTGCAAGGAGAGATGATCGTGTCCGCGTTCACCGTGCCGAGCGGTCGCGCGGAGCAAGGCATAATCCGACCGAACCCCAGTGGGGCGCGGGAGCCGTCTCGAAATGGACATTCGCAGCCTAGCGCAAATGCTTCGAACGAGTAAGAAAAGGACGGTGCTCCTCGGTTCGGCGGCGGCCGTTCTCTTGGGGATCGCCTTCGCGGGGCCGCATCTGGCGGGCGCCGTCGGCGACGGAGCGGGCTGGGTGGTGCGGCAGGTCGTCCGCGCCGTGGCGTACCGAAACGTGTCGCCGGAAGGGGAAACGGCCGTCCTGAGCGCTCGGGTCCGGGTGGCGGCGCATCCCGGAACGCCGGCGCTCGAGGATGCGGGTGCTCCCTCGGCGCCCGATGAAAGAACCTCGGAGGAGCCTGCGCCTCCCGAGGAGCTTCCCGAGGTCGATCTGGTCACGCCTCTCGAAGAGGAGACGCGAGAGCACCGGCCCGACCTTCCGTCTTATCGGACGTTCGGTCTTCGCGATCCGATGGTCCCGCTCGTGACGCCCGACGGCGAGCAAGACGACGAGATGCAGTTCAGCGTCTATCGACTCACGCTCGTCGGTGTCGCATGGAACGGAGAACGGGTCGCGCTTCTCGAGGATCCCGCCCGCAAGAGCTACCTCTACCGTGTCGGGGAGTGGACGAAGGACGGCGGGCGCGTGACCGACATAACGGAGAACTCCATCACCTTCGCGCACGTGCGGTACGGAGAGATGACCCGGTTCACCCTCCGTCTCGAGGCGCCCAAGGAGGGGCAGTGATGAGCATGGATGCGGGCGGCGCGCGGAGAGCGCGCGCGGCGGTCGGGGGGCGAGGCCTCCTCGCGGTCGTCGGGATCTCGGGCCTGTTCCTGCTCCTCTCGCCGGTCCTCGCCGCGGACCCGTACGAGGAGCCGGGCACTCTCTCGCTTGATGTGCAAAAGGCCGAAATCGCAACGGTTCTTCGGACGATCGCGGATTTCAGCGGAAAGAACATCGTCGCCGGCCCGGAGGTGACGGGGCTCGTGACGGTTCGGCTCCTTTCCGTTCCGTGGCGGAGCGCCCTCGATGTCGTGCTCCGGGCGAACGGATACGGGTGGAAGGAGGACGAGGAGGGGATCCTTCGCGTCACGACGATCAAGAACCTCCAAAACGAGGACGTGGAGAAAGAAGCGGCCGAACGACGAAGGGAAGATCTTCTTCCGCTCCGGACCCGCGTCTTCCCGGTGAACTTCGCGAAGGCGGAAGAACTCAAGGACGCAGTGGAGACAATCCTCTCCCAGAGAGGACAAGTCCACGTGGATGGAAGGATAAACGCCCTCCTCGTGAAGGACATCAATCAGAACCTCGATCGCATCGGCGAGCTGGTTCGAGAGTTGGATCAGGAGACGAAGCAGGTCGAGATCGTGGCGAAACTCGTCGATCTCGACGCGAAAGTCTCGAGGGAGCTCGGCATCGAGTGGCTCGCGTCGGGGCTGAACAACCCGGCGATCGATGCGACGGCGGACATCGCGGTCAACGCGGCGAGCCCCGCGCGGGCCGGGACCTTCTCGGTCGGAACGGTCGGACCGGGCGGAAGCCTGGACGCGACGCTCACGGCGCTCGCCACAGAGAACAAGGCGCGGATCATCTCGAACCCGCGGATCACGACGCTCGACAATCAAGAGGCGTGGATCCTCGTCGGGAAGAAGATCCCGCTCATCGTTTCGGACCCGTCGGGAAATCCGATCACCGAGCTCACCACGATCGGAATTCAGATGACGGTGAGGCCGCACATCCACGCGAACGGGAACGTGACCCTCGACCTCCATCCGGAGGTGAGCGATCTCTCCTCTCAGGCTACGGTGCAGGGCGGGATCATCATCGTCACCAGCGAGGCCTCCACGCGCGTGATGGTGGAGAACGGCCAAACCGCGGTGATCGGCGGCCTGATCCGCTCGAACCGCTCCGAGACCGGTTACGGAATCCCGTTCCTCAGGGACATCCCACTTCTCGGTCACCTCTTCAGCTCCAGCTCGGAGGTCGAGGAGCAGCGCGAGCTGCTCATCTTCGTCACCCCGAGAATCATGGAACCCAAGGACCTTGCGGGCGGGAGCGAGACGTCGGAGGCAGAGCAGCGATGAACGGACTTCTCGGTCGATCGAGCGTTCTTCTCGGAATCGTGCTTCTCGCCGGTCTCTTTCTCCTGCCGGCCGGATGCGAGAACAAGGGATCGCTGCGTCCCTTCGAGCCGACCGATCTGCCGAACGCGTTTCTGTACGCGATCTCGGCCGATCCGAGCATGGTGGGTCTCGGCGGAAGGGAATCGACGATCACGGCGTACGTGGTCGACAGCGAGGGGAACCCGGTGGGCGGCGTCGACGTGGCGTTCGCGAGCGACCTCGGGACGATCGATCGCGTCGCGAGGACCGACACCGCCGGAGTCGCGAGGGCCGTCTTCCGGAGTGGAAACGAAAAGGGGACCGCAACGGTCGTGGCGTCGATCGGATCGTTCCAAGCGGAAGCGAAGATTCTTCTCGGAGCGAACGAGCTCGTCGTGGGGACATCCTCCGCCGTAGCCGACGGCCGAACGAAGGTGTCGGTCGCCGCTCGGGTCTACCGCGTCGACGGCCAGGCGGCCGCGACCGTTCCGGTCACCTTCGCGGCGAGCGCGGGGTCGATCCCGGCGCTCGCGCTCACCGACTCGTCCGGTTACGTGCAGGTCCACCTCACCGCGCCGGCGAGCCGAACGGATGTTCAGGCGGAAGTCCGGGCGACGGTCGAGTCCGAGGAGATCGGCGCGCCCGACGCCGGAGGAACGGAAGTCGTCGGGGTCGCCGTCGTCTCCTTCCGCGGCATCACGCTCTCCCTCTCCGCGGACGAGAGCGAGCTCGTCGCGTCCGGCTTCGACACGACTCTCGTCCGGTGCCGCGTCGCCGAGACCGTGAGCAAGGTTCCGGTGAAGGATCTCGAGGTTTCCTTCGGAAGCGATCTCGGATCGATCGCGTCCTCCGCGCGCACGAGCGAGAGCGGGACCGCGTCGGCGACGCTCGTGAGCGGAATCTACGCGGGGACCGCGAAGATCGTCGCGATCGTGGAGACGCTCCGCGACTCGACCTCGATCGAGTTCACGCCCCTCCAGCTTCTTCCCTTGAAGGCGACTCCGAACGCGATCCTCGTCGGGGGCGCCCAGTCGATGATCTCGACGCGGATCCTGAACCGGAGCAACAACCCGGTGGAGGGACTCCAGGTTCGCTTCGAGACGGATCTCGGGGTCATCCCCTCGCGCGCCGTCACCGACGCCTCGGGAGAAGTAGTGGTTCCCTTGACAAGCGGGGACTCGGCCGGAACCGCCACCGTGCACGCCTGGTTCGGGTCTCTCTCCGCTCAACGAGCCGTGCAGTTCAACCGGCCGGTCGAGGAACCGCTCCGGCTGACGGCGCTCGCGTTCGATCCTCTCTTCCTTGTGGCGGACGGGAGGAGCCGAGCGAAGGTCTCGACACGGCTTCTCAACGAATCGAACAACCCGGTCGTTGGCAGAACCGTCGCGTTCTCGACGACACTCGGCGTGATCACCGAAGAGGGGATCACCGACACGAACGGCATCGCCTCGGCGTGGCTCACGAGCGCGGAGACGAACGACACCGCGGAGGCGCGCGTGACGGCGGAGCACGGGAACCTCGCCGTGTCCGCGTCGTTCCCCTTCTATCCGGCGGGAACGCGCCTTCTGAACGCGCTCGCTCTCTTCCCGGCCGCTTCGAGCATTCAGGTCGCCGGCCTCGGAGGAAGCGAGAGCGTTCTCCTCACGGCGGTCGCGCTGGACGAGGCGGGGGATACGATCGACGCCGGTTGGGACATCGACTTTCGCATCCTGAACGGTCCCGGCGGCGGCGAGTATCTCGTCTGGCCGGCTTCGGGATCGGGGAACGCGATCACCGTCCCCATCGTCGGCGGCCGCGCGCGGGCGACGCTCACCGCGGGGACCGAGAGCGGTCTCGTCTCGGTGGAGGCGCGCGTCGGGAGCGGCCTCGTGGCGACGACCTCCGTGGCGATTGCCTCGGGACCTCCTGCGTCCGCGGTCATCGGCATCGACTCGCTCACCGCGACGTACGCCGGGGGCGGGCTCTGGGGTTGGGTGGTCAGCGCCGCCGTCCGCGACGCGTACGCGAATCCGGTCGCCGCGGGAACGCCGGTGACCGTGCGCGTGGTGTCCGGTTCGTGCGGATCGGGAGTCTTTCCGCAGGCGATGCAGATCGACGGAACGGTGACGGTCGGGAACGTGCCCTCGTGTGGATCGGGGACCATACAAGCGGGGATCGCCTACGCGTGTCTCACGGCTCCGTACGACGAGTTCGCGAGCTTCCCGAGCTTCGCGGTCGAGGTTCTCGCCGCGGGCGGAACGATCGGATGCCTCCCGATCGACCACGGAGGCGCCGGCGCCGAGGCGGCGAGCATCGTATTGGTTTCTGTGGAGGATAGCTCGCTCGCGGTGGCGGGTGTCGGCGGCGACGAAACCTCGGTCCTCGAGTTCGAGGTGCGGGATGGGTCGGGACGTCCGATGCGCGAGGGGAACCCGACGCCGGTCACGTTCCAGCTCGTCGCCTCTCCGGGGGGCGGCGCGTCTCTCTCTCGCACGGCCGACACGACCGACGCGACCGGACGCGTCTCGACGAGCGTGCGGAGCGGGACGGCAAGCGGCGTGGTGAAGGTCCGCGCGGTGGCGGGGTCAGTCGCCTCGGGCGTGGTCAGCCTCGCCATCCGGAGCGGGCCTCCGGACGCGAACCACTTCAGCATCGCCGCGGAGAAGGTGAACATCGAGGGGCTCCTCCGCTTCGGAATCGAGGACAAGGTGACCGCGTTCGTCTACGACGTTCACGGGAACCCGGTGCAGCCGGGAACGGCGGTCTACTTCACGTCGCAGTTCGGAGGGATCCTCGGCTCGTCGGTCACGGACACGACCGGACGCGCGCGGTCGATCCTTTACTCGGCCGCGCCGCTCCCGACGTGCGCCGACGGCGGGCTGGTGCCGGTGACCGCTCGAACCGTGAACGGTTTGAACCAGACGATCGAGGCCGAGATGAGCGTTCTCTTCACGGGACCGACCGTCATCTCGGCGTCGCCCTCGTCGTTCGCCGTGCCGAACGGCGGCTACGTGGATCTCGTCGTGTACGTCCGCGACGCGTGCGGCAACCCGCTCGTCTCGGGGACATCGATCGAGATCACCTCGAGCGGAGGCACGCTGGTCGGGAACACGAAGGTCACCCTTCCGGACACGCAGTCGCCCGGATACACCCAGTTCTGGGTGCGTCTCACCGACGACAGCTCGAACGAAACCGATCCGCCGGTCGGCGCCACGATCACCGTCGAGGTGACGAGCAAGAACGGCGACGCCGGCTTCGTGGTCTTCGGAACGATCGACTAGCTCGAGGGGGGAGATGGACAGATGAAACGCCGGTTGCTAGTCTCGCTCGGGGCGTTCCTTCTTCTCGCGCCTTCCGGCGCCTCGGGGACGTCGATCGGGGTCCCGATCGTCTACGGCGAGGGAGCGTATCTCGTCGGTTTCGAGGTCGAGTCGGTCGAGGAGAGGATCGATCAGGAGACGTTCCGGTCGATCCGCTATCTCGGGCGGATCTCGATGCGGGTCGCGGATCCGCTCGTTCTTTCGCTCCGGATCGGAGGATCGGAGATCGACGTCGGGTCGGATGTGCATGGGAAGCCGACCGTGTTCGAGGGGCGGCCGAAGCTCGCCCTCGGGATCGGCGCGGGATCGTTTTTCCCGCTCGCGCGGGAGGGGCTCGGCCTCTTCGCCGACGCGGGGATTCTCTACACGCTCTCCTCGGGGAGAACGAGCTTCACGACGACGATCCAATCGAACACGTTCCGTGAGGAGTACGAGAATCGTTATCGGTGGATCGAGGCTCAGGCTGGGGCCGGCGTTCGGATCGGCCTTCCGTTCGGGTCGGCGCACGCGGGGGTCCTCGCGCGCGGAGTCGACGGAGAGGTCTGGCGGGAGACGGTGCAAGGGGGCGTCGAGGTCTCCGCGGGAGCGGAGGAGTTCTCTCGCGCGGTCGCGCTCCACGGTCTCGCCGGGATCGATCTTCGTCTCCCCGGCAGGTTCGTCCTCTCGATCGGAGGGAACGCGAGGAGCGCCGACGATTTCGGTTGGACGGTCGCGATCGCCGAGGTCTCTCGCTGATCGGTCGACGGCCACGCCCTTTCGTTCGAATCGAGGCCCCTTCCCGGGCGGGGAGGGGTCTTCGCCTTGATCGACCGGATCGCCCTCGTCGGCATGATGGGATCTGGAAAGACCGAGGTCGGGCGTGCGCTCGCGCCGCCCCTCGGGCTTCCGTTTCACGATCTGGACGGCCGGATCGAAACAGCCGAGGGGATGTCGATCGCATCGATCTTCGAGGAGCGGGGGGAGACGGCGTTTCGCGATCTGGAGAAGGTCCATCTCGCCGCCGTGTGCCGCAAGGAGCGGGGAGTGCTCGCGACGGGGGGAGGAACGATTCTCGATCGTGAGAACCGAGAGCGGCTCCGCGCGTGGGGGACCGTGATCTATCTCCGCGCGCGGCCGGAGACCCTTGCGGCGCGCCTTCGAGGGGACGAGCCCCT
>JAGUYC010000153.1 GCA_020061515.1 Gemmatimonadota bacterium | reverse complement strand
GCCCGGCGCACCTCCTCGTCCCCGTGCCCGACCACGACCACCGCCCGGTCGAACCCGGCCGCGCGGACGGCGTCGAGCACCCAGACGATCAAGGGCTTATCGATCAACACATGAAGAACCTTCGGGAGGCTCGAGCGCATCCTCTTCCCCTCTCCCGCCGCCAGCACGAGCGCCGCCCGCTCCCTCACGGAAGGATCTCCTCGACGCGCTCTCCGACGCGAAGAGCGAGGTTGTCGATGAGCCGCGCCTTCCCGACGCGCGCCGCGATCGCAAAGAGAAGGTCGCCGCGCGCCTCCTCCACCGGGCGAAGATCGGCGAGCGAGGCGAGCGCGACGTATTCAGGTCGAGCGAGCGGCTCTCGGGCAAGCGTCTCGCTCGCGGCGCGCACCGCCATCCCGGCCTTCCTCTCGCCGCTCTCGAGGACGCGCTTCCCTTCCGCGAGCGCGCGGAAGAGGACCGTCGCCGCCGCTCGTTCCGAGGGGTCGAGGTATCGGTTCCGCGAGCTCATCGCGAGGCCGTCCTTCTCGCGGATGGTCGGAAGGACGCGGATCGTCCATCGTCCGAAGAGATCCTTCACCATGCGGCGGACGATCACCGCCTGCTGCGCGTCCTTCGACCCGAAGTAGGCGACGTCCGGATCGACGATCTGGAGAAGCTTCCACACGACCGTCGCCACCCCCCGAAAGTGCCCCGGCCGAAACGCCCCGCAGAGAAGGCCGGAGAGATCCGCCACGTCGATGAACGCGCGCGGCCCCGCGGGGTAGATCTCCTCCGCCGAGGGGAGGAAGAGAACGTCCGCCCCCTCCGCCTCGAGGAGCGCCTGATCCTCCTCCCACGGCCGCGGGTACGCCGCGAGATCCTCGCCGGGGCCGAATTGGGTCGGGTTCACGAAGATGCTCGCGACCGTCCGCGCGCACTCCCCGACCGACGCCCGAACGAGGGAGAGATGCCCTTCGTGAAGCGCGCCCATCGTGGGGACGAAGCCGATCGGCCCTTCCGCGCGCAGCTCGCGGAGGAAAACATCGAGCTCCCGCCGCGCGCGCGCGACTCGGAGCCTTCTACTCATCCTCTCCTCCGCCGTCGTAGCAATGCTCGGGTCCCGGGAACGACCCTTTTTTTACGTCCTGAATGAACGCACGGAAAGAATCGCGCATCGACGCTCGGAGATCCGCGTATTGCTTCACGTAGCGCGGGAGCTTCCTCCCGTAGATCCCGAGGAGGTCGTGGGTGACGAGGACTTGACCGTCGCAAGAAGGCCCCGCTCCGATCCCGATCGTCGGGATCGACACCGACGCGGTCACCCGCTCGGCGAGGTTCGCGGGGATCGCCTCGAGAACGATCCCGAAGCAGCCGGCGTCCTCGAGCCCCTTCGCCGCCTCGACGAGCCGCTCCGCCGCGATCGCGCTCTTCCCCTGCACCACGTATCCGCCAAAGCGGAGGATCGATTGCGGGGTGAGCCCGATGTGCCCCATCACGGGGATCGACGCCTTCAGGATCGCTCGGATCACGGGGACCATCGCGCGCCCCCCCTCGAGCTTCACCGCCTCGACGCCCCCCTCCTTCACGAGCCGCCCGGCGTTCGCCACGGCGTCGGGGACGCTCACCGTGTACGAAAGGAACGGAAGATCGCCGATCACGAGCGCCCGCGGGCGGGCGCGCGCCACCGCCGCCGCGTGGCGGATGATGTCCGCCATCGTCACCGGAAGCGTCGTCTCGAAACCGTGGACGACCATGCCGACGGAATCCCCGACAAGAATCGCCTCGATCCCCGCCTCGTCGAGAATCTCCGCGGTGGGGAAGTCGTACGCGGTCAACATCGCGATCCGCTCCCCCTTCTTCTTCATGCGGATCAGCGTGCGGGGGGTCGCCTTTCGGCGCTCCGTTTCCATCATCGGCCTCTTCCCTTCCGCCGGGGTGTGAATGACGCCGTGCCGGCTTTGAGCGCGGCCAGCTCCCCGACCAGATCGTCGAGGAGATCCGGGTTTCCGAGGAAGTCGCACTCGCCCGCGTTCGCCACGAGAAGCGCGGACTGGTCGTAGTGCGCGAAGAAGAAGTTGTACGCCTCCTGCAACACGTCGAGGTACTCGCGCGTCAGGCTTCGCTCGAACTCGCGCCCGCGTCTTCGGATCCTCTCGAGGAGGAGGTCGGTGGGCGCTCGGAGGTAGATCACCGCGTCCGGCTTCGGGATCTCCCGCTCCATCACCTCATGGAGGCGGTCGTAGAGAGCCATCTCGTCGTCGGTCAGGTTGATGCTCGCGAAGATTCGGTCCTTCGCGAACATGTAGTCGCTCACGACCCGCTCGTGGAAGAGATCGGTCTGCGCGAGAGCCTGCTGCTGGCGGAACCGGCTGAGAAGGAAGAAGACCTGCGTTTGGAAGGCGTAGGTGCGGATGTCGTCGTAGAAGTCCTTGAGGAATGGGTTCTCTTCGACGACCTCGAGGTTGAGGCGCGCCCCGATCTTCGAGGCGAGCGCCCGGCAGAGGGTCGTCTTCCCCGCGCCGATCACCCCCTCGACCGCGATGTAGCGGTGCTCCATTCTACGGCGCTCCCCGAACGCGGATCACGAGGCTTTGGTCCCTCGTCTCCGAAAGAAGCTCGCGCTGCGACTTCCCGAATGCCGGGTGTACCAGATCC
Source organism: Gemmatimonadota bacterium (assembly GCA_020061515.1). Lineage (GTDB taxonomy): Bacteria > Orphanbacterota > Orphanbacteria > Orphanbacterales > Orphanbacteraceae > VGIW01. Next base: position 9,453 of record JAGUYC010000153.1, on the reverse strand, counting down.
GGATCGATCTCGGCAAGCGGCACGAGAACGAACCTCCGGTCCGGAATCGAGGGATGCGGCACCACGAGGAGCGGAGGTTCGTCGATGACCGCGCCGCCGAAATAGAGAAGATCGATGTCGATCGCGCGCGGGCCTTTCGGAACGTCGCGCACGCGCCCGAGGGAGTCCTCGATCCGCCCGATGAGGGCGAGAAGCTCGCGCGCGCTGCCGGAGTAGGATCCGCGCGCCGCGCAGTTCAGGAAGCGGGGCTGATCCCGCACCGGCCCGACCGGCTCGCTTTCGTAGATCGAGGAGACGCGATCGACGGCGAACGATCCGCTCTCAAGGGAACGGAGCGCGCGCCGGAGGCTCTCTTCCCGGTCGCCGAGATTGGAGCCGAGCCCGAGAAACACCCGCGTCGTCTGTTCCCTCGATCGGGTCACCCGGTTCGCCTCCCCGCCGCGCGATCTTCTCCGCGCCGGACCCGGAACCGCTGGAACGCGCTCTCGACGATCGCCGGCCGAACGATCAGATCTTCCCGAGGATGTCCCCTTCGCGAAGAACGAGAAGCTCGGCCCCGTCGATCGTGACGTCCATTCCTGCGTACTTCCCGAAGACGACCCGGTCTCCCGGCTTCACGTCGAGCGGAATCACTCGTCCCGCTTCGTTCCTGGCGCCGGGTCCGACGGCGACGACCTCCCCCTCGACCGGCCTTTCCTTGGCCGTGTCCGGGATGATGATGCCGCCCGCCTTCTCTTCCTTCTCAACGCGCCGGACGACCACCCGATCTCCCAATGGACGAATCTTCATGCTTCAATCTCCTTCCTCTCCGGTCCGGCCCGCGGCGGGCGGCGGGTCCGCCCGAAGCGCGCCGAACCGGATCACTTTCCGGAAACCGGATTATAGACCGTAGGGGAGGCGCGGGCAACCGGGCGGGTTCCGGTCGGAAACAGCTTGCAGACGAGGTTGTCGGACGGCGGGACCTGTCGGCGGCTGTCCGTCCGGTGCTCGCCGGTCGCCCTTCGGGCTTGGTGGCTGCGCGCCGAACGGACGCCTGCCGCCGCCACCCGCCGTGGCCGGGTACCCCACGAGCGGAACGAGGGTGCCGGCTCCTTCTTCTCTCGAACGATCCCTTGCATTTGCCGGGCCCCTGCCCCTGCATTAGGGTATGAGGAAAGAGTTCTCTCGTTCGAACGCAGTCGAGGAGGCTTTCATGATTCTGGATCCGGCACAGATGAGCGTCCGCGAGCGCTACTTCCTGATGATCGGGGCGATCGTGCCCCGGCCGATCGCGTTCGTTTCCACAGCGAGCGCGGCGGGGGTCCCGAACGTCGCGCCGATGAGCTTCTTCAACGGCGTCTCGTCGACCCCGCCGATCGTGAGCGTCTCCCTCGCGAGCCGACGCGGCGAGAAGAAGGACACGCTCCGAAACATCGAGGAGACCGGAGAGTTCGTCGTGAACGTGGTGGACGAAGCGCTCGCGGAGAAGATGAACTTGGCTTCGGGCGACTATCCGCCCGAGGGGAACGAGTTCGACATCGCCGGTCTCGCGGCGGTCCCCTCGGATCTCGTCCGCCCGCCGCGCGTCGGCGAGTCCCCGATCGCTCTCGAGTGCCGGCTCGTTCGAACGATCGATGTCGGCGAGCCCCCGCATCGAACCGCTCTCGTTCTCGGCGAGATCGTCCGCATCCACGCGCGCGACGACCTCGTCCTCAAAGACTTCCACGTCGACCCCGAGAAGCTCCGCGCGATCGGGAAGATGGGCGGACCCCTCTACTGCCGCACGCGCGATCGCTTCGCGATGGAACGTCCGAAGGTGGGAGGGAAGGAACGCGGAGAGGATGCCGCGCGCTGAGAAAGCGACGGGCCGAGGGGTTCGTTCTTGCCTCTTGAACCTCCTTCTCCTACAATGATGAACATGGTTGCGGATTCCGCCTTCGCAGTGAATCGAAACCGCCTCGTGGTGAGCTTGCTCGGCGAGCCGTCCGACGAGAAAGCGTACTGGCTCTCCCGGAGCCCGGCCGAACGATGGCGCGCGGTCGAGCTCATTCGACAGGTGCTCTATGGCTACGACCCGGCTACCGCGGGACTTCGAAGAGTTCTTACGGTTGCTGAGCGCGCATGAGGTGCGCTACCTGATCGTGGGCGGATACGCCGTCGCCTACCACGGGTACCCGCGAGCAACCGGGGATTTGGATCTCTGGATCGCGATCGACTCCGACAACGCAGAACGAATGGTGACCGCGCTTCGCGAGTTCTGTTTCGACCTGCCCGAGCTCTCGACCGATCTCTTTCTCTCGCCGGGGAGGATCATACGGATGGGAGAACCGCCTTTCCGGATCGAAGTTCTCACGTCGGTTTCAGGCGTGGAGTTCGAGGAGTGTTATCGAGAGCGCGTCGCAGAGACGTTCGGAAGCGTCGAGGTCAGCATCATCAGCCTGAAGCACCTCAAGGCCAACAAGAGAGCAGCCGGCCGCCATCAAGACCTGAGCGACCTTGAGCATCTCCCCTGAGGTTCGCAGCCATCCGGTCCGGCCCTATCCGGTCGCCGTCGACCGCGATGCGCAGCCCAAGAGGAAGCCCGTGCATCCTCCAGGCTACATCCTCCCGATCGCGCGGAGGATCTTCTCCGGCGTGAAGGGGAGATCGCGGAGGCGGACCCCGAGCGCCTGCCGGAGCGCGTTCCCGACCGCGGGAGCGGGGCCGTTCGTCGGGATCTCGGCGACCGCTTTCACGCCGAAGGGCCCGCTCGGCTCGTACGTCTCGACGAAGATCGTCCGCATCCTCGGCATTCCGGTCGCTTTGAGGATCTTGTAGTCGAGGAAGCCGACGTTCCTCGGGCGCCCCCTCTCGTCGAAGAGAAGCTCTTCGGTGAGCGCGTAGCCGAGCCCCATCGAGACCGCCCCGTGCACCTGTCCCTCGGCCAGCTTCGGGTTCAACACCGTTCCGACGTCGAGCGCGGTGACGAACTCGACGACGCGCACCCGTCCGGTCTCCGTGTCCACCTCGAGATCGGCGAACTGCGCGCCGAAGGGGGGCGGGCTGACCGGAGAGACATGCGTCGCGGTCTTTGCCACCTGAACCTTTTTCCTATAGGCGAGAAAGGTCGCGACTTCTCGGATCGGAATTCGCTCTCCGGCTTTGCCGACCGCGTAATGCTCCTCGAGCGCGAGATCCTCCGCCTTCCATCCGGTCATTTCGGCGGCGGCGGCGAGAAGCTCCGCTCGCACCGCCTCGGCCGCGCGGAGAGCGGCGCCCCCCGAGACGTACGTCGTGCTCGAGGCGTACGCTCCCGAGTCGAACGGCGTGAGGTCGGTGTCCGACGTGTAAACCGCGACGTCGTCGATTCCGATCCCGAGCGTTTCGGCGACGATCTGCGCGAGGGCCGTGTCCCCTCCCGTCCCGACGTCGACCGCGCCCGCGTAGAGCGCGACCGAACCGTCCTCGTTCAGCTTCACGGTCGCCCCCGCGGTGTCGATCCCGGCGACCCCGCTCCCCTGCGAGACGGCCGCCATCCCGATTCCCTTTCGAAGAAGCGGCTTCTTCGCGTTCCAGGCATCGTATGCCTTCCGCTTCTCCGACCAGCCGATCGCTTCGGCCCCCTTCTCGATGCACTCCTGCAAACCGCAGCTCGCGAACTTCCACGCGATCCGCTCGTCCTCGGGGACGTTCTCCTTCTTCACCTCGTAGATGTACGGCGAGAGCTCGTCCGCGTCCCCCTCGCGCACGGTCGTCCGGAGCCGAAACGCGACCGGATCCATGCCGAGCCGTTCCGCCGCCTCATCCATGTGGCACTCGAGGGCGAAAGTCCCCTGCGGCGTCCCGTACCCGCGCATCGCGCCGGTCGGAGGAAGGTTCGTGTAGTACGCGTCGAAACGATACCGGACGTTCGGGCAGCGATAGCGCGGCAGGTTCTTGTTTCCGGTGTTCGTCGGGACCGTCGGGCTGTGCGAGCCGTACGCGCCCGCGTCGACGAGCGCGGCCATCTCGATCGCGGTGAGCGTTCCGTCCCTCCTCGTCCCCGTCTTCAAGCGGATCGTCATCGGGTGGCGCGAGCGGACCGCGTTCATGTCTTCGTAGCGCGTGAGCTCAAGGCGGACCGGCCGCGCGGTCACGAGCGTGAGGGCGGAGCAGATGTCTTCGAGCACCATCTCCTGCTTCCCGCCAAAACCGCCCCCGAGGCGCGGTTTGATCACGCGGATGCGGCCGATCGGGAGACCGAGCGCCTGCGCGATCTGGCGCCGCGTGTGGAAGGGGACCTGCGTGGTGCAGATGACGACGAGGCGCCCCTCCGGATCGAGATACGAGACGGCGGCGTGAAGCTCGAGCTGCGCGTGCTGCACGCGCTGCACCCGGTAGACGCTCTCGACAATCTCGTCCGCCGCGCGGAAGCCGGCCTCGGGATCGCGAAGCGTCACGTCGACGCTCGCGCAAAGGTTCCGCTTCGGGTCGGCGGCGCGCAGGATCTCCGGCTCGTCGTGGACGATCGGCGCCCCTTCCTTCATCGCCTCCTCGGGCGTGAAGACCGCGGAGAGCACTTCGTACTCGACTCGGATCCGCGCGAGCGCCTCTTCGGCGATCTCCTCGCTTTCCGCGGCGACCGCGGCGACCCGATCCCCGATATGTCGAACTTTCGAATCCAGAAGGAAGAAGTCCCAAGGAGACGGCTCCACGTAGTCCTGCCCCGCGCGCGTATAGGCGACGCGCGGGAAGCGGTCGGGCGCGCGCTCCGACCAGGCGGCCTCGCCCCGGACGTTCTCGTGCGTGAGAACCGCGTGCACGCCACGCAGCGCGCGGGCCTCGGAGACATCGATCGAGCGGATCCGCGCGTGCGCCTCGGTGCTCCCAAGGATCTTGCCGATGAGCATTTCCTTCTGCGGGAAGTCGGTGGTGAACGCGGGGGCTCCGAGGACGAGCCGCCGGCCGTCCACCTTCCAGATGTTCTTCCCGACGACGTGGTGGTGTTTCCGGCTCATCGCGCCCCCTCCTTCATCCGCTCGGCCGCGATGCGCACGGCGCGGACCGGGTTCTCGTACCCGGTGCATCGGCAGAGCGTCCCCGCGAGCGCCCTCCGGATCGCATCCTCGGACGGATCCGGATCCCGGTCGAGAAGCGCCTTCGCGGCAAGAAGCATGGCGGGCGTGCAGAATCCGCACTGCACCGCCCCCTCGTCCAGGAAAGCTACTTGAAGCGGATGGAGTTCGCGGCCCTTCGCGAGCCCTTCCACGGTGAGGATCTCGTGTCCCTCTGCCTCGGCGGCGAGAAGAAGACAGCTCACGATCGGCTCCCCGTCGAGAAGAACCGTGCACGTGCCGCAGTCCCCGGTCGAGCAACCGACCTTGACGCCGAAATAACCTTCACGTCTCAAGACTTCGCTCAAACGATCTCCGGGAGCGACGCGAAACGACTTCGGCTCCCCGTTGACCGTGCAATGGAGATCGAGGTTCATCGCTCCCCCCTCCCCTCCGCGGCGGTCGCGAGCACGCGGCGGGCGAGAAGCTCGCCCATCGCCTTCCGATAGGCGGCGCTCGCCCGCTGATCGTCGATCGGACGCGCGGCCGCCGCGGCGAGAGCGGCCGCTCTCGCGATCGTCTTCGCGTCCGGCTCCTTCCCCTTCAGGAACTCCTCCGCTTCGCGCGCGCGAAACGGGGTCGGCGCGACCGCCCCGAGCGCGAGACGCGCCTCGCGGCACTTCTTTTCGTCGAAAACGATGCGCGCCGCCGCGTTCACGATCGAGATGTCCCCGTCCGTCCGGCCGATCTTCTCCCACGCGAGGCCGGACCGGGGTGCGGGTTCGTCGAAGCGAACTTCAACGAGAAGGTCGCCCCCGAGCACGCTCTCGTGTGCGCCGGTGAAGAACTCCGAGAGAGGAACTTCGCGGCGCCCCTCGGTCCCGAGGACCACGCACCGCGCGTCGAGAACGAGTAGGGGCGGAGCGAAATCGGCGGAGGGGACGGCGCTCGCGAGGTTCCCTCCGATCGTCGCCTGGTTTCGGATCTGCCACGTCGCGAAATCGCGCGCGCACGAACGCAGGAAACCGCCGTCCGCGCGCGCGAGATCTTCCCACGCCTCGATCATCGAGACGGTGGCGGCCGCGCCGACGACGAACTCCGCGCCCTCGCGCCGAAGATAACGGAGCGCCTCGCGCACGCTCACGACCGCATCGGGCGAATCCGGGGACGAGAGAAGGTCGGTCCCTCCCGCCACGTAGAACGTCCGCGCCCCGCCCGCGTTCCGAAGCTTCACCGCCTCTTCCGGAGTGGCGGCGCGATGAAACGACCGAATCGCCATCGGGTGTCTCCTTTCCGCCGGGAGATCGTCGATCCCGCTCCGAGAGGTCGCGATCGAGAACAGAATAGCACGGGACGCGGAGAGACCGGGAATCATCTGGAAGAACGGAAGGCGAAGCTGACTCTAGCTTTTCCGGCTGATCGAGACGGACGGAAAGGACGCCGCGTCCGGCGCGAGGATCCCCTCGGCGAGGACGCGCATCATGAGATAGAACGCGACCGGAACGACATGCCCCTCCGGCGCCTCGCCGAGAAGCCGCATCTCCCGCGGCTCGGTCTCGTCCCCCTCGAACACGAGCTCCGCCTTCCCGTCGAAGAAGACCGCGAAGTTGCCTTCGAGACGAAGCTCCGCCTCCGTCCCCTCGCGGCGGCCAAGGACGAGAAGAGTCGTCCCGCGCCGCTCGAAGAAGTACCCGGGGCCTCCGTCTTCGAGAAACAGGTCTCGAGAGAGGAAGACGCGCGGCTTCTCGACTTGGGGACCCCCCTCTTCGGGGCAGAAGACCTCGCAGTTCCCGCAGTCGTTGCAGAGATCGGGAAGGTTCGCGATCTGGTGCGAAGGGCGCTTCCCCCGCCCGACCACGAACTCTTTCTCTTCCGGATCGAGGGCGAGGCGTCCGCCCCGGACGACGGCGTCCCGATAGCGGACGGCGCGCGGTTTCACTTCATAGGTGAAGTTCGCGTCGTTCGGGCAGACCGGCACGCACTTGTCGCAGTTCACGCAGTCGAAGAGGGAAAGGCGCGAGGGGATCTTCCGCGGCGGGGTGCGGTTCGCGGCCGCGGCGTATCGCGGATCCCGCCTCGCCCGATCCGCCGCCCTCCGGTGGTTCCGAAGGGAAGCTTCGCGGACCGCGCGCGCGTCCGCCTTCTCCGCGGAGGCGGACGGGTCGTCCGTTCGGAGGATGAGCTCGGCGATCGTCCGCGCGTTCGTCTCTTCCATCCTTCGCGCGAGCGCGGCGTGATACGCGCGGAACCGCCCGTACCCGCCCGGCTGGAGAAGATCCGTGCAGACCGTCACCGGAACGAATCCGGATGCGACCGCGTCGGGATAGTTCTTCGCGTCGACGCCCGCGGAGAAGGAGATCGGAAGATCCGCTCCGACCGCCTCGCGGACGCGCGCCGAGAGCTCCATCGCGAGCACGTGGAGAGGGGGCCCGGAGAGGTACATCCGCTCGTCCCGGAAGAGCGACTTGTGGTTCTCGACGACGAGCGTGTTCGTGAACTTCGCGCCGACGCTTCTTCCGAGCTTCTGTCCCGCCGCGCGGAGGGAGCGGAGAAGATCGACCCCCTCGGCGAACGAGGGATCGCTCGTGAACGCGTCGCGCGGCGGGCGGAGCTCGTCGTATCCAAGCTCCCCGCGAAGAACCGCCTCGACCTCCTCGTATCCGAGAAGGGTCGGGTTCATCTTGACGACCACGTGGAACCCGTGCGCTTCCATCAGGCGCCGCGCGATCGACTCGATCTCGCCCGGCGGACAGCCGTGAAACGTCGAGATCGTGACGCACCCTCCGATGCGCGCCGGGACCGGAGCCTCCGCGAGACGCCGCCACCGATCCGGAAGTCCCGCGCGAAGCTCACTCCGCTCCGCCTCGATCGCGCGCGAGGCGTCCCGCATTGTCTCGAGGAAGCGGCTCATCTTCGCCGAGCGCACCCCCGCGAGATCGTATCCGACGCTGATGTCGAAGAGCGCGTCGCGCTCGGCCTCGCCGCACCCGTCGGGAATCCCCGCCTCGCCGAGCGCGGCGAGAAGAAGACGCGCCTTGACGTATTCGCGCGCCGATTCTTGAAGGACAAGCTCCTGCGACCACTCGACGTTGAAGCCGACCGTTTCCATGTCGATGCACGGCCGCGGGATCGCGAGGCGGTCGAGGACCTGCACGGTCTTCAGCTCGAGAATGCGTCCCCCGGCGAGATAGGAGAGAACGATGTTCTCCGCGAGCTGCGTGTGCGGTCCGGCGGCCGGCCCGAGCGGGGTCGAGGCTCTCTCTCCGTGCGAACGGACGGAACAATCGAGCCCGGGGATCCCGCGATAGAACTTCTCCTTCGGGAGATCGAAGACGGCTCCCTCGCGCTCCTTCTGGAGAAGCGCGCGCAGAAGAAGAAGCGTCGCGGAAAGCGGCCGAAGAACGCTCATCGTCCCCTCGCGCGGCGGCGCCGCTTCGCCTCGCGGACGGCGCCCGCACCCCTGACGCTACCACACCCGCGCGGCGTTTCGGAACCGTGTGTATAATCCGCCTCGGAGGAGCGATCGACTTGAGACACCTCGCGCACGCATGGATCTTCCTCGCGTGCCTCCTCGCCGCGACGGCCGCCGAGGGGACCCTTCCGTACGGGACGAACCGAATCACCCCCGCGAACCTCTACACGATCCAGCAGAAGATCCAATGGGACGGCCCGCGCGAGATCCAAGTCCATCGAACGGAGCACTTCGACATCTACATGGGAAAGGAGGAAGAGGCGATCGCCTCCCGCATCGCGAGCATCGCCGAGGAGTGGGTTCCGCGGCTCGAGGAGCGGATGGGGGTTCGCTTCGACTCGCTCGCCGAGAAGGGCGAGCGGATCCCGCTCATCGGCTACACATCGGAGACCCGCTTTCTCGCGACGAACATCGCCCCCGGCTTCGTCGGCGAGGGGGTGCAGGGTTTCTTCGATCTCGTCCGCGGGCGGATCGTTCTCCCCTTCACCGGCTCGAACGAGCGGCTGGAGCACGTGATCCGCCACGAGACGGTCCACTCCTTCACGCTCCCTCTCTTGGAAGCCTCCTGGAAGCGCTATCAGATGGACCGCGACCGCGTGCGCGAACGCCGAAGGACGTGGGGCGAGCTCGTCTACGTCGCGCGACGCTTCACGCATCAAGCGCCGCGAGGCGCATTTCCGCGCTTCGTCCGGGGACGGCTCGCGCCGGTCGAGGACGAGGTCGCTCTCCCGCCTCCGGTCTACGGCCGCGGAACGCTTCACCCGCAAATCGTTTTCGGGCACGCCGAGGGCTCCTCGCGCGACCCGAGGATCCGCGTCTCGCTTCGCCTCTCGAATCCGGCGGAGGCGGCGTTTCTCGCCACTCTCTCCCGCGCGGAGATCGACTCGCTCGCGGCGGGCCTCGGCGCGGCCGGGGGCGCGCGCTCGGTCCTTCGGATCCTCTCCCGCCCCTTCCCCTGGACGGTTGAGGCGGACGAAGAGATCCTCTTCG
>JAGUYC010000300.1 GCA_020061515.1 Gemmatimonadota bacterium | reverse complement strand
GGTCCCTGGCACGGGCTCCTCGCGGTCGCTCGGCGGGAGCGGGCGGCGTTCCTGGTCCCGGCCGGGTACGATTCTCCCTATCATCATCAGGATGAAGCCCGCGCACGCACGAACAGCGACCTCGAACAGTTCTCGGGTCTTCTTCGCGGCGGCCTCGACCTTTCCGGAGGCGGCAGAATCCGTCTCCTTCTCCTCGCGTCGGATGGATCGAAGGGGGTTCCGCCCGAGACCCACATGGAGGACGCGCGGTTCTGGCGCGAGCCGGTCGTTCGCAGGCTGTCGGTCGGCGCCTCCGCGGTTCTTCCCTTCGGCCGAAGCCGGGAGTGGACGATCGAGGCGTCCGGTTCGTCCGACTTTCAAAGGCAGGAGATCCGCTCCTTCGACGACGCCTCGTACACAACCCCCGCGCTCGCGCCGGGGACGTCGTACGAAACCGGAAAGGACCGTTCCGAACAGGGGACCGCGCGGCTCCTCAAGCGCGAGGAGAACGGTATTTCGTTCGCACTTCAAGGGACGATCCGCCGCGCGCGCCGCGAGGAGACCCTCGAGGTGGACGGTCCCGCGAAACGCTACGCGCAACACCTCGGATCGATCGCCGGGGAGGTCGCCGCGCCGCGCGGAAGATGGTCGCTTCGGATCGGCGGCGGCTACGAGGCGGCCGCGACCCCGGAGACCGGCGACAAACCTGCGCGCGGAACGAGCGAGGCGCCGGTTCTTCACGCGCGACTGGAGCGGACGATCGGCGAGAAGGCTATTCTCTACGCCTCCGCGTCACGAAAGAGCCGCTTCCCCTCGCTCCGCGAGCTCTTCTCAGGAGCGCTCGGCCGCTTCGTTCCGAACCCCGATCTCGGCCCCGAGCGGCAGGACCTTTGGGAGGCGGGCTTCTTCTCGCGGGGAGATCGGTTCGACGCGACGCTCGCGTTCTTCGAGAGCCGCCTCAGGGACGGGATCGAGCGGATCGTTCTTCCCGGCGGAGAAGGCCTCTTTCAGCGGGTCAACATGACCGAGATCCGCGCGCGCGGCGCGGAAGCGATCGTGACCTTTCGCCCGTTTCCCGGAAGCGTCCTCACGGCGGACCATCTCATCCTTCATGCGCGAAGCAAAGAGGACGGCGCGTTCCGCGCGCCGGTCGAGGACCGCCCCGACTATCTCTCCTCGATCGCCTTCTCGATCGACCGGGCGTCGGGACTCGGCTTCTCGGTGGAGACGATCGCGGTGGGGCCGCGGTGGAGCGCCGACTCGACCGACGAAGTCGACTGCGGGACGCGCCTCGGCGCGGACGCGCGCTGGAACCTGCGGGTGTCTTATCAGAGATTCCGCGCCCCGCCGTCCCGAGGAGACGCGGAGATCTTCCTTCGCGTCGACAATCTCTTCGACCGGCGAGTCGACGCGCAGGTCGGACTGCCGGAGGCGGGACGGACCCTTTCCGGCGGGATCAAGCTCGGCGCCGGGAAATGGTGACGGAAATGACAGGGGACGGAACCTGGAAATGGTGACAGACACCATTGAGGAAGATGGTGTCTGTCACCATTTCCGTCTGTCACCATTTCTGTCACCATTTCCCGGGAACGCCGGACGGGGTTCGATCGACGAGCCGGCTTCCTAGGTTTCCTTGCTTCACGAGGTCGAAGGCGTCGTAGAGAACGCCGGTCGCGTCGTACGCCTCGAAGCGAAGCGTGTCCTCATCCACGGAGAGGATCTGGTAGAGCTGCGTGTTCTCGGCGGCGCGGTCCATCCAGCGCTCGGAAGTCAGATCGTACATCTTGGGACCGCTGACGGAGACGACGTACATCGGACCATCCGTCGCTTCATCGTTTCCGGGGAGGTTCTTCCCCCTCGCGTAGACATGATCGTGCCCTTGGAGCACGAGATCCACGCCGCAGCGCTCGAAGAGCGGCTTCCAGAGACGGCGCAGCTCCTCGTTGTCGCGGTCCCGCGCGCCCGAATAGACCGGATGATGAAAGAGAGCGATCGTCCACGGGTTCGGGTTGTCGGCGAGGATTCCCTCGAGCCAAACGGCTTGCCGCTCGATCTCCTCGCACGAGTTCAGCACGACGATCCGGAGCCCGTCGTGGTCGATGAAGTAGACCGTCTCCTCGAAGCCCGGCACCCCGTTCTCGGGAAGCGTGAACTGCGCGCGCCAATGATCGTTTAGTTGATTACCATTTACATATTCGTGATTGCCGACGGCCGGGATCCCGGGAATCGTCGCGTGGATCCATCCCCCCGCGCGGAACCACTCGCCCCAGAGGGCGTCGTCCGCGCCGTCGGTCACGAGATCCCCCGCGTGGAGAACGAAGCGCGCGCCGGGAGCCGCCGCGAACGCCGCGCGGACGACCCGCGACCACTGGGCGAGAATGTTGTTCTGCGCGTCGCCGAGATAGATGAACGAGAACGGGCGCCTCTCCCCCGCCGCCGTCCGGAACTGGAACCACTCGCTCCAGCCCGAGTCGCTCCCCACGCGGTACGCGTAAAGAGTGTTCGGCGAGAGAGCGGCGAACACGACCGAATGAAAGAGCGCCTCGCCGCTCGTTGTGCGAAGCGTCTCAGTCCTCGCACGAACCCGCCGCGCGTTCTCGTGGAAGCCGGG
>JAGUYC010000209.1 GCA_020061515.1 Gemmatimonadota bacterium | reverse complement strand
GTCGCGGTCGCGCCCGCCGCGCGCGGATCGATCGCGACCTTCTACGCCGCGAACGCGTCCCTCGACCCGAACAAGCAAGCGGATATCCTCGCGCGCGTGTCGGGGATCGTCACGAACCTCCTCGCCGAGGAGGGGAACCTCGTGAAGCAGGGCGACCTTCTCCTTCGCATCGAAGATGCCGAATACCGCCACCGCCTCAGCCAGGCGGAGGCGGAAACGGCCAAGCAGCGCGCGCGGCACGATCGCCTGAAGACGATGTTCGACGGCGATCTCATCTCGGCGGACGAGTACGAGGCCGCCCGAAGCGATCTCCTCGCCGCCGAGGCGACGCGCGATCTCGAAGCGCTTCAACTCTCGTATACCGAAGTGCGCGCGCCCTTCGCCGGCCGGATCGTGCGCCGCTTCGTCGATCCGGGACAGATGGTTTCCCCCGGGACGCCCCTCTTCGCGGTCGCGGACGTGAGCCGTCTTCTCGCGCGCGTGCACGTGCCGGCCAAGGAGTTCCGCAACATCCGGACCGACCAAAGAGTCGAGCTTGTCGTCGATTCGAGCCGCGAAACCCTTGAGGGGACGATCCGGCTCGTGAGCCCCGTCGTCGATCCTGCGAGCGGCACGATCAAGGTGACGGTCGAGATCGCCGCACCTCCGGAGAGCGTCCGCCCCGGGGACTTCGCCGAGGTCCGCATCGTGACCGACCGGAGGCCGAACGCCCTGCTCGTTCCAAAGACCGCCGTGATCTCCGACAAGGGCGAGCAGGTGGTCTTCGTCGTTCCGGACAGCATCGCCGAGCGCCGCGCCGTCGAGGTCGGATTCCAAAACGAAGCCGACGTCGAGGTCACGTCCGGTCTCGCCGAAGGGGAACGGGTCGTCGTTCAAGGGCAGCGCTCCCTCCAGGACGGGCAAGCGGTCCGCATCCTTGATCCTCTGAAGTTCGAGACATCGAAGTCCGGACGAGAGAACTCCTGATGCGGGCCCTGATCGCCCTCGCCGTGCGCCGCCGCGTGGCGGTTCTCATGTTCGTTCTCGCGATCGCCGCCTTCGGGGTCGTGGGTTACCAACGGCTCTCGCTCGATCTTCTCCCCGACATCACCTATCCCTCCCTCACGATCCAGACCGATTTTCCCGAGACCGCGCCGATCGAGGTGGAGAACCTTCTCACCCGCCCGGTCGAGGAGACCGTCGGGGTGCTGCGCGGACTCCGAACGATCCGCTCCGTCTCGCGCGCGGGCGTCTCCGAGGTGACGCTGGAGTTCGATTGGGGCTCTCCGATGGATCTTCTCGCGATGGACGTGCGGGAGAAACTGGACCGGCTCGTCCTTCCCGCCGAGGCAGAGGATCCGATCGTCCTCCGCTTCGACCCCTCGCTCGATCCGATTCTCCGAGTCGCCGTCGCGGGAGGCGACCTTGCGGTCATGCGGCGCATCGCCGATCGAAGGCTGAAGCCGTCTTTCGAGACGATCAAGGGGGTCGCCGCGGCGCGCGTCAAGGGCGGCCTCGAGGAAGAGATCCAGATCAACATCGACCAGGAACGGCTCGCGGCGCTCTCCATTCCGCTCGACCGCGTGCGCCAGGCGGTGGGAGCCTCCAACATCAACCTTCCGGGCGGCTCGTTGGAGGACGAGGAGAGCCGGTACCTCATCCGCACCGTGAACGAATACGACTCCGTCGAGGAGATCGCGGATCTGATCGTGGCGCAACGGGAGAACGCCGCGATCCGCCTTCGCGACGTTGCGGACGTGCGAAGAGGAGCCAGGGATCGCGAGGAGATCACGCGGGCGGACGGGTTGGAGACGGTCGAGCTCGACATCTTCAAGGAGGGCGACGCGAACATCGTCACCACCGCCCGGAAGGTGCGCGAGCGGATGGGCGAGATCGAGAAGGATCTCCCCGAGGGATGGCGCATCGTGCTCCTCTTCGATCAGTCCCGCTTCATCGAGCGGGCGCTGAACGAAGTGCGCGGGGCGGCACTCGTCGGAGGAGCGCTCGCGATCATCGTGCTTTTCGCGTTTCTCCGCCATTGGCGGAGCACGTTTATTATTGCGTTGTCGATTCCGATCTCGCTTGTGGCCACGTTCACGGCGATGTACCGCTTCGACATCTCGCTCAACCTCATGTCGCTCGGCGGGCTGACGCTCGCGATCGGCATGCTTGTCGACAGCTCGATCGTCGTTCTCGAATCGATCTCGCGAAGACGCTCCGAAGGGCTCGCGGGCGCCGCGGCCGCCGTCGAGGGGACCGCCGAGGTGGGAGGCGCGGTTTTCGCCTCGACGCTCACGACGGTCGCCGTCTTTCTCCCGATCGTTTTCGTCGAGGGGATCGCCGGCCAGCTCTTCGGCGACATGGCGGCCACGGTGACGATCGGGCTTCTGGCTTCCCTTCTCGTTTCGATCACGCTCATCCCGATGATGGCGGCGAGCGGAGGCTCGGTCTCCCACCCGGGCCGACGAGCGACCGGCTCGTCCGAAGTCCCGCTTCCGGGGCTCGGAGGTTTCGGCGCGCGATACGACCGAATCCTCCGCGGCGCTCTTCGCCGACCGGGCGCGGTGCTCGGCGCGGCGTTTGTTCTCTTCCTCGTCTCGCTCGCCGGTCTTCGCCTGGCCGAAACCGAGCTTCTTCCGCCGATCAGCGAGGGGGAGTTCTACTTCGAAGCGAACCTTCCCGAGGGAACGCCGATCGGCGCGACCAATCGCGTGATGCGGAGAATGGAGGAGATGGTCGCCGAGGAGGATGCGATCGAACGGTCGTACGCGACCGTCGGAAGCCGCCTGGTCGCCGGCGGAGTTTCCTTCAACACGCAGGCGGAGCACTTCGGGCAGCTGAACGTGGTCCTCGCCGATCGGGCGGACGAAGCGGCGGAGCGCGCGGTCGCGGAGAGACTCAGGCGCCGTTTCGAGACGATCCCCGATCTCGCGGTGAAGGAAGGGAGACCGACCTACTTCAGTTTGAAGACGCCCGTGGAGGTTCTCTTCTTCGGCGAGGACTTGGACGCGCTCCGCTCGTATTCTATCGAGCTCGAAGGAAAGATCGCGCGAATTCCGGGACTCGTCGACCTTCGCTCCTCTCTCGAAGAGGGGAGCCCCGAGCTGCAAGTCCGTTTCGACCGCGCGCGGCTCGCGTCCCTCGGGCTCGACATGCGCGTCCTGTCGGAGACGCTGCGCGACCGCGTGCAAGGGGCGGTGCCGACTCGTTTCAAGGAAGAGGACCGGCAGATCGATATCCGCGTCCGGAACCGCGAGGCCGATCGGGCGACCGCCGAGGCGGTCCGGAACCTGGTGGTCCCGGGAGCCGACGGGACGCCGATACGCCTCGTAACGCTCGCGGACATTCGCCTCGACCGCGGACCGGCGGAGATTCACCGCATCCAGCAGCAGAGGGCCGCGATCCTGAGCGCGAACCTCGAAGGCAGAAGCCTCGGCTCGGCGGTGAAGGCGATCGAGGCGGCCGTTCGCGAGACGCCGCCCCCTTCCGGCATCACGGTCGATCTCTCGGGACAGAACGAAGAGATGCGCGTCTCTTTCGCGAGCCTCCGCTTCGCGATCCTTCTCGCGGTCTTTCTCGTCTATCTCGTCATGGCGGCGACCTTCGAGTCGCTTCTTCATCCGCTTCTCGTTCTCTTCACGATTCCTCTCGCGCTCGTCGGCGTCGTCGCGGGCGTTCTTCTCACCGGCACCGAAATCAGCGTGATCGTTCTCATCGGTGCGGTGATGCTCGCCGGGATCGTCGTGAACAACGCGATCGTTCTCATCGACAAGATCAACCAACTTCGCCGCGCGGGCGTCCCGAAAGAGGAGGCGGTGGTTCGCGCGGCGAGGATCCGGCTCCGCCCGATCCTCATGACCACGCTCACCACGGTGCTCGGGCTTCTCCCGATGGCGCTCGCCGTCGGCGAGGGAGCGGAGCTCCGGTCTCCACTCGCGATCACCGTCTCCTTCGGCCTCGTTTTCAGCACGACGCTGACGCTTCTCGTGATCCCCGCGCTTTACAAGGCCGTCCCCTCCCGAGTCGCGGTCGACGAGACGGCCGGCGGCCGCGTCTCCGCGCGAGAAGAAGGAGCTCGGCCGTGACGCTTCCCGAACTCGCGATCCGGCGGCCGGTGACGACGAGCATGATCCTCGTGAGCATCATCGCGCTCGGGCTTGTCGCGCTCTTTCGACTGCCGCTCGGCTTTCTTCCCGAAACGGAGCAGCCGGAGGTCTTCGTCTTCGTCCCCTATCCGAACTCGACGCCCGAGCAGATCGAGCGCCTGATCGTCCGCCCGCTCGAGGAGACGCTCGGATCGGTCAAGGGGCTCCGGAACATGTGGGCGATGTGCGATAGCGAAGGAGGACGCGTGCGCCTCGAGTTCGATTGGGGCCACGAGATGGACCTCGCGCGCATCGAGGTGCGGGAGAAGGTCGATCGGGTGCGTCGCGAGCTTCCTAACGACGTCGACGAGATCTTCGTGAGCGGCGATTGGGACTCGCGCGATTCCGACATGCCGATTCTCGAGGGACGGCTCTCCTCGAAGCGGGATCTCAGCGAGAGCTACGACCTTCTGGACCGGAAGATCGTGCGGCCGATCGAGCGGATTCCCGGCGTCGCTCAGGTGCGTCTCGACGGAGTGAACCCGAAAGAGGTCCGCATCAACGTCCGCGCGGCCGATCTCGAGGCGCACCGCATGGACATCCGCGAGATCACCCGCGTCCTTCGCGCCGAGAACTTCGATCAGAGTCTCGGGACGATCAAGGAACCGGAGAGGCGCTTCACTCTCCGCACCGTCGGAACGTTCGCCTCGCTCGAAGAGATCCGCGGCCTCGTCCTCCGAGCGGATGGTCTTCGGCTCTCCGGCGTTGCCGACGTGGTGTACGAGGAGCCTCCGCTCGAATACGGCCGCCACCTGGACGGCGATTTCGCCGTCGGGGTCACCGTCACGAAAGAGGCCGGGGCCGACGCCGTCACAATCTGCGATGCGGTGAGGGCGCGCGTCGAACGCATGAAGGACGATCCGGAGCTCGAGGGAGTGAACTTCCTCATCTGGTTCGACCAGGGGGCGGAGATCCGCCGCACGCTTCGCGATCTCGCGTTCTCGGGCGTTTTCGGATCGATCCTCGCGGCGATCGTGCTCTTCGCCTTTCTCCGCCGCGCGAGCATGACGGCCGTTTCCGTCTTCTGCATCCCGTTCTCGCTCATCGTCGCGTGCGGCGTGGTTTGGGCCCAGGGGAAGAGCCTCAACACACTCTCGCTTCTCGGGCTCATCGTCGGCGTCGGCATGCTCGTCGACAACGCGGTCGTCGTGATAGAGAACATCGCGCGCCACCAGCGACTCGGAAAGGGTCGGATGGAATCGGCCCTTACGGGCTCGCGCGAGGTCGCGAACGCCGTCGCCGCGGCGACGCTGACCTCGGTGATCGTCTTCCTTCCTTTGGTGTTCAACAAACCGAACGAGATGAACCTCTACCTCAAGGAGCTCGGGATCACGGTCTGCCTCACCCTTCTCGCCTCTCTCTTCATCAGCCAAACGCTGATTCCGCTCGCCACCTCGCGGTTCATCGTCCCCCGCCCCAAGGACAAGGGCCGCCTGATGGAACGGATCGAGAACGGCTACGTCCGTCTTCTTCGCTTTACCCTCCGCCGGCGCTGGATCGCTCCGGTCGTCGGGATCGCGATGATCCTTTCCGCGGTGTATCCGTTCGTCCGAATCGACAAGAACTTCGATACGAGCCGCTCCGAGGCGTTCGTCCAGGTCCGCTACGAGTTCAGCGAGGAGCTCAGTCTCGACCGCAAGAAGCAAGTGGTGACGCGCGTCGAGAGCGAGCTGGTGCCGTTCAAGGAGGACCTTCGCGCGCGCTCGATCTACAGCTTCTGGAGCCCGCGCTGGACCCTGACGCGAGTCTATATGAAGGAAGGCGAGTCGAACGAAAAGGCGTTGGCCGGCGTGAGGCGAAAGCTGCGCGACATCCTCCCCGTGATTCCGGGAGTGCGCCTCGAAGTGCAAGAGCAGGGCCCCGGTTGGCGGCACGGCGGAGGAAAGCGCATCGGCTTCCAGATCGTCGGCGAGGACACGAGCGTGCTCGCCCGTCTCGCCGCGGACGCGAAGCGCGAGATCGCGGCGATCCCCGGTCTCTCCGACGCGTGGAGCAGCAGCGAATCGGGCGGCCTCGAGCTGACCGTCGATCTCGATCGCGAGGCGGCGTCGCGCTACGGCGTTCCGCTCGGCCAACCGGCGGAGGTGATCTCGCTCACGTTCCGCGGTCGGCGCTTGCAGCGCTTTCGCACGACGGAGGGGGAGCGCGAAATGCGGCTCACCCTGGACGAGCGGGAGAAGGAGAGCGTCTCGCAGCTTCGCAATCTTCCCCTCTGGACGGCGGAAGGAGAGAAGATCCCGCTCGCCTCCCTCGCGGGATTCCGTGTCGCTCCGGGCCCCGAGCGGATCAGCAGGGACAATCGCGTGACGAGCGTTTGGGTCGGAGCGCGCTACGACAAGGGTACGATCGAAGACTACATCCCGCGCGTGACCGCCGCCCTCGAAGGGCTGGAGTTCCCCTACGGCTATTCGTTCACATTCCGCGATTGGGAGGAGCGGCGGCGCGAGCAATCCCGGGAGTTCCTCGTGAACCTCATCCTCGCGCTTCTCCTCATCTTCGCCGTCATGGCCGGGGTCTTCGAATCGGTCCTCCAGGCGATCAGCCTCATGGTGGCGCTCCCCTTCGCGCTCGGCGGCGCGATCTGGATTCTCTATCTCACGAAGACGGATTTCGACCAGCCGGCCGCGGTCGGGCTTCTTCTTCTCATCGGGATCGTCGTGAACAACGGGATCGTCATGATCGAGCACATCAATCAGTATAGACGTCAAGGGATGGCGCGGTACGACGCGATGGTCGCCGGCGGCCGCGAAAGGCTCCGTCCGATTCTGATGACCGCGATCACGACCCTCGTCGGTCTCGTTCCGATCGTCGTTCAGAGACCGGCCCTGGCCGGGGTCTACTACTACTCGATGGCTCTCGTCATCATGGGCGGGCTCGCCGTCTCCACGTTCTTGACGTCCGTCTTGCTCCCGACGACCGCCGTGCTCTCGGAGGATCTCTACGCCGGTCTCCGCGCGCGCCTCGGCGCGGTCGGGACGCGGCTTCGGGGCGGAGCGCGCCGTGAGCCGATTTGAACGCCGGAGACCCGCGAGCCGTCTATTCGAGCGGACGCCGATGCGACCCGCATTCTTCGGGAAAGAACAGCAAGGAAGAGGAATCGGATCATGAAACCCTTCGCAATTGTTCTTGTCGCGCTCGCCCTCTTCGCGCCCCTCACGCCGCTCGCGCGCGCGGCGCCCCCGGAAAGACTCGACCGGGCGGCCGCGCTCACGCTCGAGGGGGATTACGCGGAAGCGATCGGCGAGTACCGGACGTTTCTCTCCGAATCGCCGGAGGACCGGCTCGCTCCGGTCGCCGCGATGGCGATCGCCAACATCCATCTTCGGGTCCTCCGCGACACGACCGAGGCGGAGAAGACGCTGGACCGCGTCCTCGCCGACTATCGGGGGGCCGGCTGGGCGCCGGAAGCGGCGCGCGAGAAGGCGGCGTGCGAGAGGTCGCGCGAGAGGTGGCGAGAGGCGGCGGAGTCGTACCGTCTCGCTCTCGATCTCGCGGCCGGAACGCCGGGTTCCGAGTCCGATCGGTGGATGAGCGAGGTCGCGGTCGCCGCGGCCGACTGCTACTACCGCGCCGGCGACCGCGCGAAGGTGATCGAGACTTACGAGAAGGCGCTCGTCGGCGAGCCGCCCCCCGCGGTCGGCGCTGTCGCTCTCTTTCGGCTCGGCGAGACCTACGAATCGGAAAACGAAGAAGAGAAGGCGGCCGAGAGCTACGCGCGCGTTCTGCGCTCGTACCCGTCGTCCGAACTCTTCGATCAGGCGATCGGAAAGCGCGAATTGATCGATCGACATGCGGCGATCGACTGGAACCCATACGTCGCCTACTCGGAGGCGTCGCGGATGATCGCCGCCCGCGACTTGGAAGGAGCGCTCGCGAAGATCGACGAGGTTCTCGCCGCCTCTCCGGACGAAGCGCTCGCCGAGTGCGCCGAGTACCGAAAGATCGCAATCGAGACGGCGCTTCGCGCCGACTTCCGCGAAGGATGCGAGAGAGTCGAGGCGTTCCTCGACAGGTATCCGGACGGACAGCTGAGAGAGACGGCGGAGCGGACGCTGGAGCGCGATTGGGGCCCCGCCGCCGACCTGGAAGAAAGGGTCGAAGAAGATCCCGAGGATCCGGGGCTTCTTGGCCAGCTCGGCGGAATCTACCTTCGCGCGCGCGCGCCCGGACGAGCGGTCGAGCTGCTCGCGAGAGCCGCCGCGCTCGATCCGGAGAACGACGTCGTTCGGCTTCAGCTCGGCTACGCGCACGCGCAAGCGGGCAACGACGAAGATGCGATCGAGTCGTTCCGATACTATCTCGAGCGCCACCCGCGGGACACGCGCGTCATGAACCAGATCGGCTATGTCTACCTCGGCCGCGGCGAGGCGGAGCAGGCGATCTCCTATTTCCGAATGTACGTCGAGGCCGCCCCGGACGAGGCGAACGCGCACGACAGCATGGGCGAAGGGCTTCTCGAGGCCGGACGGTTCGAAGAAGCCGCGCGCGAATATGAAGTGGCGGTCTCTATCGATCCGTCGTTCGCCAACTCCTATTTCATGTTGGGGAGAGCGCGCCGAGAGATGAACGACGCCACGGGAGCGATCGCGGCGTACGAACGCTTTCTGGAGCTCAGCCCGACCGGAGCGCAGGCGGACCAGGCCCGGGCCGCGCTCGAAGAGCTTCGCCCGCAGTAGCCGCCGGCGCGCCGCGCGCCGAGGGAGAATTCATCATGGATATGAACAT
>JAGUYC010000256.1 GCA_020061515.1 Gemmatimonadota bacterium | reverse complement strand
CGGCGCATCTCATGAACGTTCTTCTCGGCAACGTCGGAAGGACGGTCGCTTACACCGCGGATCCGGATCCGGAGCGACCCAATCATTTCGATGCGATCCGTTCGCTTGCGAAGGAAATCGAGACGGGCCGCGTGGAAACGCTCGTGATTCTCGGCGGCAACCCGGCGTACGACGCTCCGGCCGATCTTCGCTTCGCCGACCTTCTCGCCCGCGTTCCGCGTGCGGTGCACCTCTCGTCTCACCGGAACGAGACCTCCCTCCTCGCGGAGTGGCAGATCCCCCGCGCGCACTTCCTCGAATCGTGGGACCTCTCGCGTGCGTACGACGGGACCCTTCTCGCCAGGCAGCCTCTCATCGAGCCGCTCTACGGAGGGAAGACCGACGCGGAGCTTCTCGCGGTCCTTCTCGACGGAAGAGCCGCGCGGAGCGGCCACGATCTCGCGCGCGAGACGTTCCAAGCATTGGTCTCCGACGAAACCGGCTTCGAGAAATCCTGGCGGCGCTTTCTTCACGACGGCGCGCTCGCGGGGAGCGCGCGTCCGAAGGTCGATGTCTCCTTGCAACCCGGGTCGACCGCCGCCGCTCTCGAGGCAATTTCGGATATCAAGGGTCTCGCCGGGGGGGACGGTCTCGAGGCCGTCTTTCTCCGCGACGCGAGCGTCCACGACGGGCGCTTCGCGAACAACGCGTGGCTTCAGGAGACGCCGGACCCGATGACGAAGCTCACGTGGGACAACGCCGCGCTCGTCGGGCCCTCGACGGCGCGGGCGCTCGGCATCGAAACGGAGGACGTCGTTCGTCTCTCCATCAATGGCCGCGCGATCGAGATCGCGGCGTACGTGCTTCCAGGAGTCGCGACGGGAACGGCCGCGCTTCCCCTCGGATACGGGCGAACGCGCGCGGGACGAGTCGGAAACGGCGCCGGGTTCGACGTCTACCCGCTCCGCGCGAGCGGCGCGCCTCACTTCGCCTCCGGCGCCGCGATCGAGAGGACCGGCCGGCGGTATCCGCTCGCCGCGACCGAGGAGCACCATCTGATCGACCCGCGCGCGCTGCGCGAGCGGGAACGGCGGGTCGGCTCTCTCGTCCGCGAGGTCGACGCGGACGAGTACCTCCGGAATCCCGAGAAGGCGATGCACGCCGAAGAAGTTCATCACCCGCCGCTCGTCTCCCTCTTCCCTCCCCACTCGTACGACGGACATCGATGGGGAATGGCAATCGATCTCGATGCCTGCACCGGCTGCAACGCGTGCGTCGTCGCGTGCCAAGCGGAGAACAACATTCCGGTCGTCGGGAAGAAGCAAGTGCGAAACCAGCGCGAGATGCACTGGATCCGCGTCGACCGATCCTTCCGGGGCAACCCGGACTCTCCAGAGATCGTCCACCAACCGGTCGCGTGCGTTCATTGCGAGAACGCCCCGTGCGAGCAGGTCTGCCCGGTCGCCGCCACGGTGCATACGAGCGAGGGCCTCAACGCGATGGTGTACAACCGCTGCATCGGGACCCGCTACTGCTCGAACAACTGTCCGTACAAGGTGCGGCGCTTCAATTTCTTCAACTATCGAAAGAATCTCGAGCCGATCGAGAAGATGGCGATGAACCCGGAGGTCACCGTCCGGAGCCGGGGCGTCATGGAAAAGTGCACGTTCTGCGTGCAGCGAATCGAGGCGGCGAGAATCGTCGCGGCGAACGAGAACCGCCCTCTTCGGGACGGCGACATCGTGCCGGCGTGCGCCGCGAGCTGTCCGGCGCGCGCGATCGTCTTCGGCGATCTGAACGATCCGAAGAGCCGCGTCGCGAAACTGCACGGCGAGGCGCGCGCGTACGGCCTGCTCGCCGAGCTGAACGTTCGGCCGAGGACCGCCTACCTCGCGCGCGTTCGAAACCGGAACGAACGCCTCGCGAAAAGAGAGAAGGAAGGGCATGAGCCGATCCACGGCTGAAGCGGTCCCCGCTCTCGATGAGCGGATCCGCGGCGAGCCTCTCGTCGCGCAAGGAGAGACCCTCGCCTCGGTCACCGAGACGGTCTGCCGGATCGTCGAGAAGCCGCATCCTCCGCGCGCGTGGTACGTCGCGTTCGGAATCTCCGCGATGCTCGCCGGTCTTCTCTTCGCGATGGTCGGATACCTCCTGCTCGAGGGAACCGGCGTTTGGGGAATCAACGTGCCGGTCGGGTGGGGGTTCGACATCACCAACTTCGTCTTCTGGGTGGGGATCGGACACGCGGGAACGCTGATCTCGGCGATCCTCTTTCTCTTTCGGCAGAAGTGGCGGACGAGCATCAACCGTTTCGCGGAAGCGATGACGATCTTCGCTGTAGTCTGCGCGGGACTCTTCCCCGCGATCCACGTCGGGCGCGCGTGGGTCGAGTACTGGATGTTCCCGATCCCGAATAACCTGAGCATGTGGCCGAATTTCAGGAGCCCTCTTCTCTGGGACGTCTTCGCGGTGAGCACCTACATGATCGTCTCGCTCCTCTTCTGGTACATGGGGATGATCCCGGATCTCGCGACGCTCCGCGACCGCGCACGCACTCCCCTTCGCCGCTTCTTCTACGGCTTCTTCAGCCTCGGCTGGCGAGGCTCGAACCGCCAGTGGCACCGCTATGAACGCGCGTATCTTCTTCTCGCCGCGCTCGCGACGCCGCTCGTCCTCAGCGTCCACTCGGTCGTGAGCTTCGATTTCGCCGTGTCGCTGGTTCCGGGTTGGCACGCGACGATCTTCCCTCCCTACTTCGTCGCGGGCGCGATCTTCGGCGGGTTCGCGATGGTCCTTCTTCTCATCGTTCCGTCCCGCGAGTGGTTCGGGCTCAAGAACCTCATCACGATGCGGCACCTCGAGAACATGACGAAGATCGTGTTGGCGACCGGCTCGATGGTCGGCTACGCGTACCTCATCGAGATCTTCATCGCGTGGTACAGCGGAAACGCGGTCGAGAGGTTCGCGTTCTCGAACCGCGCGTTCGGCCCTTACGCGTGGGCGTTCTGGACGATGGTCTCCTGCAACGTGCTCCTCCCGCAGCTCTTCTGGTTCAAGCGGCTCCGGCGTTCGATCCCCGCGATTCTCTTCATCGCGGTCGCGGTGAACATCGGGATGTGGTTCGAGCGCTACGTGATCATCGTGACGTCCTTGAGTCGCGACTTCCTGCCGTCGAGCTGGGGCCACTTCACGCCGACCTGGGTCGATCTCTGCACGCTTCTCGGGAGCTTCGGGCTCTTCTTCACGCTCTTCCTCCTCTTCCTCAGGTTCTTGCCGATCGTCGCGATCGCCGAGGTGAAGAGCGTGATGCCCGATGCGAAGCTCGACCGGGACGTGCACCACGGGCAGGGCGATTACCACGGGGACATCCCGCGCCAACACGAACGGCAGTTCGGCGACCCGGAGGCGGATTGATGAACGGCAGGTGGACGACCGCGGACGGCGCGCCGCTCTTCGGGCTTCTCGCGGAGTTCGAGGACGTGGACGCGCTCATCGAGGGAGCACAGAAGGTGCGCGACGCCGGCTACACCAAGTGGGACGCGCACACGCCTTTCCCGGTGCACGGCCTCGACGACGCGATGGGAATTCGGCACACGAAGCTTTCCTACCTCGTCTTCGCGGCCGGGGTCTTCGGCGTCTTCGCCGGGCTCGGACTCCAGTGGTGGACGAACACGGTCGACTACCCGCTCATCATCAGCGGAAAGCCTTTCTTCGCCCTTCCGGCGAACATCCCGGTTCTCTTCGAGGTGATGGTGCTCTTCGCGGCGGCGGCCGCCTTCGTCGGGATGCTCGCGTTCAACAATCTTCCGCTTTGGTACCATTCGCTCTTCAAGAGCCGACGCTTTCTCCGGGCGACGGACGACCGGTTCTTCATCTCCATCGAGGCGCGCGATCCGAAGTTCGACCCGCGCGCGACGCGGGCGCTTCTTACATCGCTTCGCGGCGCGGCGGTGGAAGAGGTGGAGGAGTAGAGATGCCGAGAGGATTCCTCGCGATCGCGGCGCTTCTCGTCTCCCTTTCCCTCATTCCGTTCGCCGTGGCGACGAAGAACCGGGCGGCGCGAAAGAGCGAGCCCCGCCGCCAGATCATTCCGGACATGGATCAGCAGCCGAAGTTTAAGGCGCAGCAGGCGAACCCTCTCTTCGCGGACCGGCGCGCGATGCGTCCCGAGGTTCTAGGAACGGTGGCGCGCGGCCGGCTCGCCGAAGACGACGCTCTCGCCCGCGGGAAAGAGGGCGGGGAGTGGACGCTTTCGATTCCCGTCCCCGTGACGGAGTCTCTCCTGAAGCGCGGCCGCGAGCGGTACGACATCTACTGCTCTCCCTGTCACGGTCTGGACGGCGGCGGCGCGGGGATCATTTCTGTGCGCGCCGAGAGCTTCGAGGAGGGGACGTGGACGCCGCCCCCGTCGTTCCACACGGATCTCATCCGGGAGCGGCCCGCGGGGCACATCTACAACACGCTCGCGAACGGGATTCGAAGCATGCCGGGCTATGCCGGCCAGATCCCGCCCGAGGATCGCTGGGCGGTCGTTGCATACCTGCGCGCGCTCCAAAGGAGCCGAAGCGCTTCGCCGGAGGATGTTCCCGCGGACATCCTGCCGAAGATCCGATGAGAAAGAACGGATATGAAGATTCCGAGTAGCATCTTTCGAGACCGAATGTTTCTGGAGACGCTCGCCGGCGCGTCCTTCCGCATCGCGGGGGAAATCGGCGCGCTCCTTCTCGCCGGGAGCGCGCTCGCCGGGCTTCTCGTCGAGGGAGCGGCGCCGCATTTCTGGCGCGCCTATCTCGTCGGGTTCGCTTATTTCCTCAGCCTCTCCCTCGGCGCGCTCTTCTTCGTTCTTCTCCAGCATCTCACGCGCTCCGCATGGAGCGTGGTCCTCCGGCGTCTCGCCGAGGGAATCGCGGCGAACATGGGGCTGCTCGCGATCCTCTCCGTGCCGCTTCTCCTCTTCGGCCTTCGGTCGCTCTATCCGTGGGCCGACGAGACCCTCGCGGCGCACGACCCGCTCGTCCGCGCGAAGTCGGCCTATCTCAACGTTCCGTTCTTCTGGGTTCGGTGGGCGGTCTACTTCGCGGTCTGGACCCTCACGGCGCGCTGGTTCTTGAACCGATCGGTCGAGCAGGACCGAAGCGGGGACGTCGATCTCACGCTCCGCATGGAGCGCGCGAGCGCCCCCGCGATGGTCCTCTTCGCCTTCACGACGACCTTCGCCGCGTTCGATCTCCTCATGTCCCGCGATCCGCACTGGTACAGCACGATCTACGGGATCTACTTCTTCGCGGGGGGCGTTCTCGGCTTCTTGGCTCTTCTCGTCGCCGCCGCTTGCGTCACGCAACGAGCGGGCCGCATGCAACGCATGATCACGGCCGAGCACTACCACGATCTCGGCAAGCTCCTCTTCGCGTTCACCGTGTTCTGGGCCTACATCGCCTTCTCGCAGTACATGCTGATCTGGTACGCGGACATCCCCGAGGAAACCGGGTGGTATCTCAAGCGGCAGTCGGAAACATGGGCTTGGGTGAGCCTCGCCCTTCTCGTCGGACATTTCTTCGTTCCGTTCCTCGCGCTCCTCTCGCGCGTTCCGAAGAGGCGGAAGAAGATGCTCGTGCAGGTAGCCCTTTGGATTCTCGCGATGCACGCGATCGATCTCTACTACCTCGCCGTTCCCGACTCGGGCGTTCCGGCCCTCCCCCCCCATCCGTTCTACTTCACGGTGTTTCTCGGAATGGCCGGGCTCTCGGTGGCGGCCGCGGGGCGGTGTTTCCGAACCCGCTCGCTCGTCCCGGAAAAGGACCCTAGGCTACAGGAGTCGATCGCCTTTGAAAACGCATGACGAGAAGCGCGTGAACCTCTCCGAAGATCCGAACGCCTATCGGATCGCGGTCTTCGGCATCGTCGGCGCGGTGCTCGTCTTCGCGGCGATCGTCTGGCTTCAGGCTCTTTTCTATCGAGCGGAAAAGGCGGAAGTCGAGAAAAAGACATACTCTCAGGCGCCCGAGGAGCTTTCGAGGATTCGCGCCGAGCAGATCGAGGCGATGAACAGCTATCGTTGGGTCGATCGCGATTCGGGAGTCGTTGCGATTCCGATCGAGCGCGCGATGGAGCTCGTCGCGCGCGAAGCGGCGGCCTCTTCCCGCGGCGAGGAAGGAGGAAGAAGACCGTGACGCGGATCGCCCTGTTCCTCATCGTGCTGTCTCTCGTTCCGGCCCTCCCGGCGTTTCCCGAGACGACGGACGCGGCCGTCGACACCGGCGGGCGCGCCGAACCGCTCCCGAAGGACCTCGAGAACGTGGGGATCACGGAGCGCCCGAATGAACAACTCCCGCTCGATCTTCTCTTCACCGACGAAAGCGGCGAGGCGGCCAGGCTCGGCGATTTCTTCGGCGAACGTCCGGTTCTTCTCAACCTCGGGTATTACACTTGCCCGATGCTCTGCGGTCTCGTCCTCAACGGGGTCATCGAAGCCCTCAAGACGATCGATTGGACGCCGGGAAAGGAGTTCGCGATCGTCACGGTCAGCATCGATCCGAGCGAGACGTCGACCCTCGCGCGCCTCAAGAAGGAGAACACGATCCAGGAGTACGGACGCGCGGAGGCCGCGAAGGGCTGGCACTTCCTCGTCGGCGAGGAAGAGGAGATCCGGGCGCTCACGGACGCGGCGGGGTTTCGATACGCGTACGACGACGAGCGCGGCGAGTACATCCACGCTGCGGTGATCATCGTCTGCACGCCGGACGGGCGGCTCTCGCGCTACCTCTACGGGGTCCTCTTCGACTCGCAGACCCTCCGGCTCTCCCTCCTCGAGGCTTCCGAAGGGAAGATCGGATCCCCTCTCGATCGGATTCTCCTCTATTGTTATCACTACGACGCGGCCCGCGGGCGGTACGCCCCCGCGGCCCTGAACATCATGCGGGCGGGCGGCGCGATCGCGGTGGTCATCCTCGGGATCACGCTCGCCGCGCTCTGGAGACGCGACGCCGGACGAAGGCCGAAGGTCTGAGAGGCGGAAGAAGGAGCGAGCGGGAAGATGCCGATTCCGCTGATCCGATTCGGAGACGGCTCGTTCTGGATGCCCGCGCCCGCCTCGACGGCGGCGCCCGCGGTTGACCGCGTCTTCGACTTCATCCTCTACGTGAGCATCTTCTTCTTCGTTCTCATCGTCGCGCTCATGCTCTTCTTCATCATCCGCTACCACCGGAGGCGGGGCGTGGAGGCGGAGAAGACCGCGACGCATCACACCGGTCTCGAGCTCACGTGGACCGTCATTCCTCTCATCCTCGTCTTCATCATCTTCTACCTCGGCTTCACGGGCTACATGAACCTCGCGACTCCTCCGGCGAACACGTACGAGGTGAACGTCGTCGGACAAAAATGGAAGTGGCTCTTCACCTACCCGAACGGACATGTCGACGACAATCTCCACGTGCCGCTGAACGTGCCGGTTCGGCTCGTCCTCACGTCCGAGGATGTGATTCACAGCTTCTTCGTCCCCGCCTTCCGCGTGAAGAAGGACGCCGTGCCGGGCCGATACACCCATCTCTGGTTTGAAGCGATCGAACCGGGCGAATACGATGTCTTCTGCGCCGAGTACTGCGGCACGAGCCACTCCGACATGATCGCGCGGGTGATCGTGCATCCTCCGGGCGAATTCGAGAAATGGCTCGAGGACGCATCGAACTTCCTCGAGCGGATGGCCCCCGCGGACGCCGGCGCCAAGCTGATGACGACCCGCGGATGCAAGCAGTGCCACTCGATCGACGGGAAGTCGAACATCGGCCCGACCTTCCTCGGGATCTACGGGCGCGAGGGCGTTTTCAAGGACGGGCGAAGGTACACGGTCGAGGAGAACTACATCCGCCGCGCGATTCTCGACCCGCAGAGCGAGATCGTGGCGGGCTACGAACCGGTCATGCCGACCTACAAGGGCCGCCTGAAGGACCAGGAGATCACGGCGATGATCGAGTACCTGAAAACACTTAAGGAGTAAGAGATTCCCATGAACGGTTCCACCGCCGTCGCGGACAACTACCTTTCCCACGGACGCGGATTCCGGTCGTGGTTCTTCACGCTCGACCACAAGCGGATCGGCGTGATGTACCTCGCCTCGATCTTCTTCTTCCTCATTCTCGGCGGGTTCTTCGCGATGCTCATTCGGACGGAGCTTCTCACCCCGGGCCGGACGATCATGGACGCCGACACGTACAACCAGGTCTTCACCCTGCACGGCGCGGTGATGATCTTCCTCTTCATCATTCCGGGCATCCCCGCCGCGTTCGGCAACTTCGTCCTTCCCGTGATGCTCGGCGCGAAGGACGTCGCCTTCCCGCGCCTCAACCTCCTCAGCTACCATCTCTATGTCGTCGGCGCGATCTTCTCGGTCGTGTCGATCCTGCTCGGGGCGGTCGACACCGGCTGGACCTTCTACACTCCGTACAGCACGACGACCCACACGAGCGTCGTCTCGATGACGCTTGGCGCGTTCATTCTCGGCTTCAGCTCGATCTTCACCGGCATCAACTTCATCGTGACGATCCACCGCATGCGCCCCCCGGGAATGTC
Source organism: Gemmatimonadota bacterium (assembly GCA_020061515.1). GTDB lineage: Bacteria > Orphanbacterota > Orphanbacteria > Orphanbacterales > Orphanbacteraceae > VGIW01. Next base: position 4,047 of record JAGUYC010000256.1, on the reverse strand, counting down.
GTGGAACCGTCTCCCCCTCTTTCTGTGGGCGCTCTACTCCACGGCGATCATTCAGATCCTCGCCACCCCCGTTCTCGGAATCACGCTCCTTCTTCTCATCGTCGAGCGTCTCCTCGGCATCGGGATCTTCGACCCGGCGCTCGGCGGCGATCCCGTTCTCTATCAGCACTTCTTCTGGTTCTACTCGCATCCCGCCGTCTACATCATGATCCTCCCGGCGATGGGCGTGATGAGCGAGCTGATCTCGGTCTTCAGCCGCAAGCACATCTTCGGGTATAAGGCGATCGCCTACTCGAGCGTGGCGATCGCGGTCTTGAGCTTCCTCGTCTGGGGACACCACATGTTCACGAGCGGTCAGTCCGATCTCGGCAACATGATCTTCAGCGCGCTCACCTTCAGCGTGGCGATCCCCTCGGCGATCAAGGTGTTCAACTGGCTCGCGACGATGTACAAAGGATCGATCCGCCTCGACACGCCGATGCTTTATGCTCTGAGCTTCCTCCTCCTCTTCGGAATCGGCGGCCTCACGGGTCTCTTCCTCGGGGCTCTCGCGACCGACGTGCATCTCCACGACACGTATTTCGTCGTCGCCCACTTCCACTACACGATGATGGGGGGCGTCCTGATCGCGTTCCTCGGGGCGATGCACTACTGGTGGCCGAAGATGTTCGGGAGGATGTACAGCGAGAAGGCGGGGAGGCTCGCGGCGTTCCTCGTTTTCGTCGGGTTTAACCTGACGTTCTTCTCCCAGTTCGTCATGGGAAGCCAAGGCATGCCGCGCAGATACTACAACTACGTGGATCGCTTCCAGTCCTACCACGTGCTCTCGACGATCGGCGCGTATGTGCTCGCGATCGCGTTCGTCGTACTCGCGGGGAACTTGATCCACTCCCTCTTCCGCGGGCGGAAGGCTCCGGCGAATCCGTGGGGGAGCGCGACGCTTGAGTGGATGTGCGCGTCCCCGCCTCCGCACGACAACTTCGCCGAACCCCCCGAGGCGGGCGACCCGTACGATCTCGAGCATCTCGTCTACGACGAGTCGATCGGGGGCTACGCGCCGAGGACGGCGCGCGAAGGAGCCTGAGTTGAGACGGCTTGAGAATGGCGCTGCGCACGAGATCCCGCATCATTTCGCGACGCCGCGCCAGGCATACGAGTCCGGCAAGCTCGGGATGTGGATCTTCCTTGCCACGGAGGTTCTTCTCTTCGGCGGTCTCTTCGCGGCCTACGCCGTCTATCGCGGGAACCACCCGGAGATCTTCATCTACGCGCATCGCTTTCTCGACTCCAGACTCGGCGCGCTCAACACGCTCATCCTCATCACGAGCAGCCTCACGATGGCTTGGGCGGTCCGCTCCGCGCAGCTCGGCAACCGGCGCCTTCTCACGCTTCTTCTCGCGCTCACTCTCCTCGGCGGATGCGCGTTTCTCGGCGTGAAGGTCGTCGAGTACGAGCACAAGTGGAAGCACGGACTCCTGTGGGGGAAGCGGTATCGCCCGCATCCCGCGGAGACGGCGCAGGAACATCCTTCCGCGGCGGAAGTTCTCCGAGAGGCGCCTCTCGGAGACCGAACGAACATCCCTCCGGCGGCGATCGGTCCGTCCGGGCTCGCGTTCTCCGCCGACGAGACTCGCGCGGGGCACGCGGATGCGGAGGAGCCGCGCAACGTGCAGCTTTTCTTCGGCGTGTACTTCGCGATGACCGGTCTGCACGGCCTTCACGTGGTCGCGGGGCTCCTGGTGATCGGGTGGGTTTTCGTTCGTTTGCGCGGCGGCGCGTACGGTCCTTCGAACTTCGAGGCGGTCGATCGGGCGGGATTGTATTGGCATCTCGTGGACCTGATCTGGATCTTTCTTTTCCCGCTTCTTTATTTGATTCACTAACAAGCGAGCGGGAAGCGCGCGGGAGAAACACAATGAGCGACATACGAAGCACGACGGAGAACGGAAGCCGGGAAACGGAGTCCCTTGGTCACGTCGTTCCGCTCCGCGTCCTCCTTGCCGTCTGGTTCGCGCTCGTCCTTCTTAGCCTCGCGACCGTCGGAGCGGTCCGCGTCGATCTCGGATCGCTCAACCTCTGGATCGCGCTCGCCATCGCGTTCGTGAAGGCGACCCTCGTCGGCCTCTACTTCATGCACCTCCGCTACGATCAGCCCTTTCACGCAATCGCGCTCGTCGGGTCGCTTCTCTTCGTCGTTCTCTTCGTCGGCCTCGCCCTTCTCGACACCACGCACTATCAGCACGAGATGATTCCGGGCTACGCCCCCGCGGTGCGGCCGTGAACCGCCTCCCTTCGGAAACGACCGGCGCGGGCGCGGCGGGCGTCCCGGCGAGAAGCGCCCGGCGTCTCGGGATGATTCTCTTTCTCCTCTCGCTCTCGGTCCTCTTCGCGGCGAGCCTCGCCGGCTATCTCGTCGTCTGGATCCGCGCGCCGGAATGGCCCCCCGCCGGCTCCCCGCCTCTTCCCGCGGGTCTCTGGCTCGCCACGCTCGTTCTTCTTCTCGCGAGCGGCGCGATGCATCTGGCGAAGTCGAGCATCCGGGCGGGAAGGGAGACCGCGGCGCGGCGCGCGCTCGTTCTCGCGTTCGCCCTCGGCCTCCTCTTCCTCGCGATCCAGATTCGAAACTGGAACGCGCTCGGTCCCCTCGAACGATCCGCGACGAGCGCTCTTTTCGGCTTTACGTTTTATATGTTAACCGGATTGCACGCGGCTCATGTGCTCGGAGGGCTCATCGCACTCGCGATCGTCGCGGCGCGAGCGCGTCGCGGCGCCTACTCCGCGTCCGAGCACGGCGGGATCGAATCCTGCGCGATGTACTGGCATTTCCTCGACGCCGCGTGGATCGTGCTTTTCGCGGTCCTGCTCATTGGAAGCGCGTAGCCCTCGCCTTACCGATCCGCGGAAGAGAAGGAGCCGGGTTCTTCGCTGTCGAGCGAGTCCTCAAGGGGCATGGTTTCCGCTCGCGCGGGCCGCGAGAGATTGCCGGCCGGGCCCCGGTCGAGGGCGAGAAGCCCCAAGAGGAGCGGAAGGTAGACCACGCTCGCAAGGAAGAGCCGCTTCGCCTCGCCGGCGGTCCGCCGCTCGATGAATCGTATCCCGAACAAGAGGAAGCCGAGGCCGAGAACGAGCGAGCCCGCGGCGTACACGGGTCCCGCCGCGCCGACGAGAACAAGCGCGAGCGCCGCGGGAATGAGCAGGAGGCTGTAGAGAACGATCATGCGGAAGACGACGCGGCCCGTTCGATCGAGCACGGGAAGCATGCGGAAGCCCGCGCGCGCGTACTCCTCTCGGTGCATCCACGCGAGAGAGAGAAAATGCGGAACTTGCCACGCAAAGAGAATTCCCCCGAGGAGAAGACCGCCGGCGTCGATCCGCCCCGTCGCCGCCGACCATCCAATCACCGGCGGCAGCGCGCCGGAGACCGCCCCCACGAGCGTGCAAGCGGGGCTTCGAGTCTTGAGCGGTGTGTAGGCGAGCACATAGAGCGCGACCGCCGCGAGCGCGAAAACCGCCGCGAGGAGATTCACCCGAAGCGCGAGGAGAACCGGACCTCCGATCGCCGCGGCGAGCCCGAAGAGAACACCGTGGAGCCGCCCGATCGTTCGCGCGGGGAGAGGACGGCCGCTCGTTCGCGCCATCAAGCCGTCTCTGTCCGCCTCAAGAACCTGGTTCAGGGCGTTCGCGCCCGCCGCCGCGAAAGCAGTTCCGATCGCGGTCCAAGAGAGACCGAGAAGGCCGATCGGTTCCTCGCCGCGCGCGACGATGTAGGAGACCGCGGCGGTCGCCACGACGAGAGCCGAGAGGCGCGCCTTCGAGAGATCGAGATAGACGAGAAGAAGTCGAAGCACGATCAGTTCTTCCTTCGCATCCACCGCGGTTCGCGCCAAGACGCCGCGCTCAACGCCTTCCTGATACTATGTCGCCCGTCGGTCCCCGGCAACTTTTCCTGGCTCTTCCGCCTTTCGTGTGGGTGGACGTCCTGACTTGGAGGCGCATCGGGGATAGACTGAGGTCCGCGAGTCGGCTCGGGGAGAGTCGACGAGGAGG
>JAGUYC010000086.1 GCA_020061515.1 Gemmatimonadota bacterium | reverse complement strand
TCTATCGCACGATCGCGAGGCGAACGGTCGCGGCGCGCCCGTCGGCGCTCTCGAGCCGCACGAAGTAGACTCCGGGCGCGAGGGGCCTTCCGGAGGCGTCCGCGCCGTCGAAGTCGAGCGCTCCGGAAGGCGCGTACGCGTCGAAGGAGCGGACGACGCGCCCGCGGATATCGTAGATCGCGAGGGCGCCTCCTTCGGTTCCCGGGATCGCGAAGGAGATCGTAGCGACGGCCCCGTGCATCGGGTTCGGACGGACGGAGAGCTTGACGGCGGACGCGGGCCTCGGAGCGCTGGAGGTTCCGGTCGCGTCGACCCGCCGGGCGAGAAAGAGGCCGGGCGCGGGAGGAGGGAGGCGGAAAAGAACGAAGGGCGTCCCCTCCGAGTCGAGGGCGAGAGCCGCGTCGCGCACGGCGCCGGGGCGCACGCATTCCTTAATCCATGAACCGTCCACTCGTCGCGCGACGAGAAGCGATTCGGCATGAACGCCCGTCGAGTCGATTCCCTTGAAATAGAGAACGCGAGGGCTCCCGTCCGGGCCGAGCGCGAGGTCGTGCATGACCATCCAGTTGTTCAGGTTCATCCACCAGTCGTTCGGGACCCACTCGATGTCTGTCTTGTTCCACGCGCCCGAAGCGCTTCTCGAGGCGAATCGGATCGTGTAGTTGCTCGACTCGTAATCGCCGTCGATGTGGAGATACGCCGTCTGCGGTCGCCCGGCCGCATCGACGGCCAAGCGGACTCCCCGGTTCCAGCCGAAGCCGTAGCCCCCGGAGTCGACGGTCTCCGTGTTCCACTCGTCCTGTTCGAGCATCGCCACGACCAGCTTGTTCTCCTCGCCGGAGAACTTCTCGGCGAAAGCAATGCGGGGGCGATCGTCCGATCCGATCGCGAGATCCCCTTCCTCCTCGACAGTGCCCGAACTGATCGGCTCGGAGGTCCAGCCGGCCGTCCTCTTCGTTGCGTAGCGGCAGTAGGACTCCCACTCGAACACGCCTCCGAGGTACGCGATGTCCGGCCGGCCGTCCGACCGAAGGCCGAGCGAGGGGGATCCGACCACCGAGCCCGGCGCGTCCCCGATCTCCGTGATCCATCCTTCAGCAGTCTTCCGCGTAAATCGCAAGAGGTTCCATGCGGTGTATGCGATCGACGGGTCTCCCGCAGGGGTCACTGCGAGGGAGCTCGACCCGCCGCTGTCCACGACGGTCTCGGTCGTCCACACGCCCGATTCCCACGTTCCGTAGTTCAGGCGGCCCGTGCTCGCGTCGCGATAGCTCGCGTGCAGGCGGTCGGTCGAGTCGATCGCGAGCGAGAGCTGGCTTACCCGAACCGACGCATCGAGCGTGTCGATCACCCAGAGGGCCTGTCCGTGCGAAGCGGTCGGAACAAGAAGGAGGAGAAGGAGAGGAAGAAATCGTTCGGCTTTCATTGCCCGCGCTCCTTGGCCGAGGTTCGAGGCATCCGGGTCGTGATTCCTCGGGCGCGGGCTCCGGCGTCGGGCGCCTGAGACGGCCCGATCGGATGTTCCTCTCGTGAGACCCTGAATCGGCTCAAGAATAGCATGAATTGCTTCGAGGCGCAAGCATCCGCGCGGGCGGAATCGCCCCGATCCGGTGTCCGTCCGACCGCGGGAACACTCCGCGCGGCAAAGGGGACGCGCCGTGCGCCGCTCCGACTGGCTCGGGCTAACCTCTTCAGGGAACCTGGTTTTCGGCCGATCCTTTCGATGAAAGGGCGCTCTCGGCCCGTGGACCCGCGGGCGTGTTCTTGCTATGCTCCCGCCAGGAAGATCCGGAGAAGGGGCAACTCGAAGAAAATGAAAATCATCGGCATCCACGACGGACACAACGCGTCGGCCTGTCTCCTCGAGGACGGGGTCGTGCGCGCCGCTCTTCAAGAAGAGCGCCTCACGCGCGTGAAGAACGAGAACTGCTTTCCCCACCGATCGGTCCGCTGGCTTCTCGAGTCGACCGGAACCGATCCGGGGGAGGTCGATCTCGTCGCGATGCACTCGGTCCACATGCCCTACGGGATGACGCAGCAGGAGATCCTGAAGGAGTTCGCCGAGTCGCAGACATTGAAGTCTCAAGTGAAACAGGTCCTCAAGAAGACGCCGGCGAATGCGCTCTTTCGGTCGGGTCGCCGCTCGTCGCGGATCGAAGACATCCGAAAAGCGGGGCTCCCCGAGGGCCGCGCGGTCTTCCTCGATCATCACACGTGCCACGCCGCCGCGGCGTACTACGGATCCCCGTGGCGCGGCGACAAGGTGCTCATCCTCACGAACGACGGTGCGGGGGACGATCTCTGCGCGTCGGTTCGCGTCGGCTCGGGCGGGCGCCTGGAGCCGCCGATCGCGACGGTCGACTGGTCGCACAGCCTCGGCCTCATCTACGCGCAGATCACGTTCGTGATGGGGATGGTCCCGAACGAGCACGAGTACAAGCTGATGGGGATGGCCCCCTACGCTCCGGAGAAGGGGGCGAAGATCGCTTACGACCGCTTCAAGGAGCTTCTCGTCTTCGACAACGGCGCCGGTCTCACGTGGAAACGGAAGAACGGCGTCCCGCACACGTACTACAGCTATCGGTTCCTTCGCGATCTCGTCGAGAGGATGCGCTTCGACTGGATTTGTGCCGGACTTCAACAGTTCACGGAAGAACATCTTGCGCAGTGGGCAAAGAGCGCGATCCGCACGACCGGCGTCCGGAAGGTCGCGCTCGGCGGCGGCGTCTTCATGAACGTGAAGGCGAACAAGAGGATCTACGAGCTGCCGGAGCTGGACGGGCTCTTCGTCTTCCCCTCGTGCGGCGATGAGATGAACGCGATCGGCGCCGCGTTTCTCGCGTACGCGAACGAGAGGATGCGTGAAGGCCGTCCGTTCGAGATCCCGCCTCTCGGCGATGTCTACTGGGGGCCGGAGCCGGAGAACGCCGAGATCGAGAAGATGGCCCCCGAGCTTCGCGCGAAGGGCTGCGCGGTCGAGAAGCCGGCCGACATCGAGACCACGGTCGCCGACATGCTCGCGGCCGGAGAGGTCGTCGCGCGCGCCGCCGGCCGGATGGAGTTCGGGGCGCGCGCGCTCGGGAACCGCTCGATTCTCGCCGACCCGACGAGGCAGGACGTCGTTCGCATCATCAACGACATGATCAAGAACCGCGACTTCTGGATGCCGTTCGCGCCGGCGATGCTCGCCGAGCGGAGCGACGAGTACGTCGTGAACCCGAAGAGAATGGACGCGCCCTACATGATCATGACCTTCGACACGACGGAGAAGGTCGGGGAGTTTCCCGCGGGCGTGCAGCCGTATGATCGCACCGCGCGCCCGCAGTTCGTCCACAGGAATCAGAACCCGGCCTTCCATAAGATCGTCTCGCGTTTCGCGGAGAAGACCGGGCGGGCGGTCGTCCTCAACACGTCGTTCAACCTGCACGGGTACCCGATCGTCTGCACGGCGGCGGACGCGATCGACGTCCTCCTCCGCTCGGGGCTCGAGAACCTCGCGGTGGGGGAGTATCTGATCCGGAAGACGAGGGGCGGGTAGATCGAATGACCGCGCTCTTGACGGAAACGGACCGCCGCCAGACCGGCGTGGTTCAGTCATCGGACGGCGGATCCTGTCGGCGGCTGTCCGTCCGGTGCTCGCCAGTCGCCGAGCCTTGGTGGCTGCGCGCCGGACGGACACCTGCCGCCGTCACCCGCCGTGACGTCGTCTGCAGGAAAGCAACCCCAAAGCCGGTCGGTCCGCCTCGCTCACTGCGTGTTTCGGAGGGTGTCGATGGAGCGGGTCTCTCTTTGAGTCGCGCCGCCACGCGCGGGTGGCGGCCACGGGGCGTTGGGCCACTAACGCTTGTCGCTCCCACGGTCGCGACAAGCCCAAGTGGCCCATGCGCCCCTCCCACTCGCG
>JAGUYC010000317.1 GCA_020061515.1 Gemmatimonadota bacterium | reverse complement strand
GGCTCGCCGCGCGCGAGAACCTCGGGCTTCCGGATGCGCGGATCGAGAAGAGCATCGAGAATCGCCTCCGCATCGCGGAGCGGATCCGCGCGCACCGCCCGGAAGTCCTCCTCATCCATCACGCGGGCGGGAGAAACCCGGACCATCACGCGGCGTCTCTTCTCGCGCGCGAGGCCGCCTACACCGCGGGGCTCGCGCGGATCCTTCCGGGGACGGCGCCCCATCGGCCACGCAAGATCCTCGAGGCGGTCTCGTTTCAGGGCGCGCCGATCCGCATCGTCATCGACGTCACGCCGGTCTTCGAAACCAAGATGCGCGCTCTTCGCGCGTTCGCTTCGCAGTTCGATGGGGCGTTCGAGGCGGGGGACATCCTCTCCAACGGGGCGGACGATCTCTTCGAACAGGTGACCTTCCGCAATCGCGCCTACGGGTCGCTCGTCCAGGTCCCCTTCGGCGAGCCTTACTTCATGCACGAACCGTTTCTCGCGACCGATCTTCTCGCGCTTCAAGGGCGCTCGCTGTAGGGCCCGAGGCTCCTCCGCGCGCGCCTGGTCACAAGTTATTCGCCTGGACGATGCACGCGTTTTCGTCGTGAGGACGCGAAGCGCGGGCCGAGAGGCCGCGATCCGCGTCCGCAGTAGAAAACGGGTGCATCGTCCAGGCTAGAAATCGGCGGCAAGCGTGAAGAAGGAGATCGGCGGGCCGAGGTTCCGGCGGAAGTCGGTGAGCTGGCCCCAGTCCCAGCGGAGGATGAAGAAGCCGAGGTTGACGCGCGCCCCGAATCCGTACGCGAAGCCGTACACATCCTCCACGCGCCCCGTGATCGGCTCCGCATCGACGAGCTGCATGGGCGCCATCTTCTTTCCGTCGCCGTACCAGCCGGCGGCCCCGTCGAGGAAGATCACCCCGTTGATCCCTCGAAGGTCGAGCGGAAGGGGCCAGCCGAAGCGCACCTGCTCGATGAACGGATAGCGGAACTCGAGGTTGAGGAGCCCGACGCGCGTGGCGCGGAGATCGCCGTAGTCGATCCCGCGGAACGTGTACGGGCCGCCGACGCGGAAGTACTGGAGATCTTCTCCGACGGTTCCTCCCGCGATGAGGCGCCCGGCAAACGTGAACCGATGGCGAAGGTTCAAGTACTTCCGATAGTCGATGATCCCCGTTCCGAAGCTGAGATCGCCGAAGGCGTGCTCGACCGAGATGCGCGACCGGCTTCCGTTGATCGGCCCGGTGTATCCGTAGAGAACATTGTCCCGCACGAGCGCGAGGAACGGCTCCACGAAGTACTGCGCCTCGCCGCGCACCTCGCGGTACCCATAGTACGACTCCACGTAGATCGAGTTCGTGATCGACTCGCCCCGGAAGCCGAACTCGACGCGCGAGAACTTCGAGAACGGCCGGCTCCCCAGGAGTTGGATTCCGCGATAGACCTGGCTCTGGAATTCCGGGTTCGTCTCCGCCGTGTAGAGATAGTAGTCGTTGCGATACTGATACAGAGCGACGCCGTAGTTCATCCGGCGGGTCAGGTTCGCGTAGGAGAAGTAGAGGTCCGCGTCGGAAAGCGATCCGTAGATCCCGGCGGCAAAGCTGATCGTGTGGTTTCCGAGAATGTCGCTGAAGGAGATCGCGCTCTGCCCGAGGAAACCGACGTTCGACGCGAACGCCGCCCCCCCGTAAACGAAATCCTGCGTGAAGCGGAGCCCGTAGCGCTTGTGCTCGAACTCCGCCGTGTCGGGGAGGGCTTCGAGGCCGGATCCGCTCCCCGCGCGCTCCTCGAGGCGCTCCGCCTTCGGCGCCTCGCCTTCGGGGAAGATCGCGCGGAGATCGAAGAGATTGTACGAGGGCCCTTTCGCCGAAGAGACGGCCGGCGGCCGCTCGGCGGTCTCTTCGTCGAGAAGAAGGCGCTCTTCACGATCGGCGAGGTCGGCGATCGAGAACGTCTCCTCCTCCCCGCGCGCGGGAAGCTGATCGGATCGCGCGATCACTGCGGGAGAGGGCTCCCTCTCCGGACGCGGGATGGGAGCCGGCACCGCCTTCAACCGGAGCGGATCGTTCAAGGTATAAAGGTTCCACGTCCCGCGCGAGAAGGCGGAGAAGACGAGCACCTCTCCGTTTCGCGACCAGCTGATCGGCGGCGCACTCGGAATGATCCCCGTGATCCCCGTGATGATGTTCGTCAGCGGAAAGACGCGATCCGTCTCGAGCTCCATCGCGAAGAGGTTCGACACGCCGTCTCGGTCGGAGACGAACAGGATCTCCTTCCCGTCCGGAGACCATTGAGGCGCGATGTTCTTCCCCTCCATCCCGGGGAGAACCCTGACTTCTCTGGTCTCGAGATCAAGAAGCGCGATTCGATAATCGCCGAACACGAGTTTCTCGAAGTCGGTCCCGCTCCCGCGGTCGGTGGTGAAAGCGATCGTCTTCCCGTCGGGGGACCACGCCGGATCGAGGCACGCGTAGCGGTCCTCGGTGAGGCGCGTGAGCTCCCCGCCGTCCGCCCGGCACGTGAAGAGGTTGGAACGTCCCCCCTCGAGCGCGACGAAGACAAGACGCTCCGCGTCCGGAGACCAGGAAGGAGAGAGAACCCCATCGAAACCGAACGCCAGCTTGCGATGGACCCGCCGGCGCTCCACGTCGTAGATGTAGATCGCGTCCTCCGCCCCGACCTTCGCGGGAAAGGCGATGAAGCGCTCGTCCGGCGACCAACTGACCGACGTGCGGAAGAAGCGGAGCGATTCAAAGCCCCCCGTCCGTTCTCCCTTGACCAGCCGACTCTCGATCTTGCCGTCCTTCGTGCTCGCCAGGTACATGTCCGAGTACATCGCCCGATCCGAGACGAAGACGACCCTCTCGCCGCTCGGCGAGACGGCCGGGGCAAGATTGATGTTTGAAAGATCTTTCTCCGGATCGGTGATCGCTCGGGCGATCTTCTCGGGTTTTACGTAGTCCGCAATCTGCGGAAGATAAGTCCTGCGGACGTCCTCGAGCCACTCGTCGGAGAACTTGTTCAGCGGGATGCCGAGGACCGACTGAAAGGCCTGGTTCACGCCGCCCACGCGCGGCGTCGCGCGCAGGATCTCGCCGATCTTCTCGTCGCCGTACTTCTCGCCGAGGAATTGAAAGATCGACTGCCCGAAGCGATACACGCGGATGTCGCCGACCCTCGAGAGCACCTCGATCGGGATGAGGTAGCCTTGAAGAGCCGCGTCGCGGAGCCACATCTCGGTGTGCCTGTCGATCGCGGGCTTCGAGAGGTATTCGGACATTCCTTCCATGAACCAGAGAGGCGGGGAGAACCCGAGCGTGTTCGCGAGCACGCTCCCCGAGGAGCCGAAGAGGATCTCCACCTGGAACGCGTGCACCATTTCGTGCGTGAGAACGTGCTCGAGCTCCGCGTACGAGCCGGTGAAGGGGAGCACGACGCGGCGCTTCAGGAACTCGGTGAGACCGCCGGTCCCTTCTTCGATGAGGGTCGTCGTGATGTTCGTCTGCTGGAAGTCGGAATGCGACGCATAGAGAATGAGCGGGATCGGCCGGACCATCTCGTAGCCGAGAATCCGCGACAGGCGGGCGTAGGATCGCTCCGCCATGCGCGCCGCGTCGATCGCGGTCTCCTTCTCGCTCTCGTAGTAGAAGACCTCGAAGTGCTCGGTCTTGATGATCTTCCAGTCGAAGTCCTTGTACTGGACCTTGTTCTTGCCGAAGTACTGCGCCTCGGCGCCGACGACGAGGCCGGAGAGGAGAAGAAGAACCGCCGCGATTCGAACGCGAGCCGTCATCGAAACCTCGGGAGAAAGGGGCTGCCCGCAGAGAGTATACCCTCGTTTCGGATTCGCGGCAAAGGACGGCGCGGGGTGGCGATGACGGGGGTTTTCCGTGATTCTCGGTGCCGGGCTACGAAATCAGTGATGCCGCAGCCCCCCTGAAACCCGGCGCCTCCATTCGGCGCCGAGGTCGGGGGAGGAGTGCAGACTGAATCGGCAAGGTGTCCCCGAAATTCCCGGCGATGGGATGTTACTCTTCTCCAAGCGCCTCGAGATCCGCAAGGTCCCTTCTCCGCCCCGTCGCGCGCTTATTGGCGATGAACTCTTCTCGCCCAATGAAGTGGACTGGAACATCGCCGTAGTTCCCGAGGACTCGGGAGGCGGCCGCCTGCTCCCAGGAAACCCCCGTCAGGGATGTGAGAAGGTCCACTCGGACCGGAGGCGTACCCAGTTGGATCACGTGGTTCGGAGACGTGAAGTCGCCGGCAGTAAGGCCCAGAGAAGCGAACCCAAACTCGCTCAGCGCGTTGACTATTCGGGCAGCGTTCTGCGGATCCGGTCGAACAAAGAGGTCAATATCACCGGTGAAGCGTGGAGCCCCGTGGAATGCCAGGGCGTAGCCCCCGACGACCAAGTACTCAACCCCGTGCTTGTTGAATAACACAAGCAGTTCTCTGAAGTCTGGCTGAACATCCACCGATCCATCTCCTGAGCGCCTCGACCGCCGCCAGACGCTCCTCAGGCGACCGCTCCAGCCAATACGTCAGGTCGCGCCGCGCGGCGGCAGGATCTCCTAACTCGTGCCTGTAGACGACCTTCTGAATCATAGTCTCATTCTAGCATCTTGACTCAGCTTAAGGAAGCCCCACTCGCCGAACAATGCCGCTCAGCGGCCGCGCCCACAAGGAACACGCCGACTGATTCCGGAAACGCGCGCATCATCCAAGCTAGAACGCGAAGCGATTTCCGTTTCACACCGCCGATCTCGCCAGGCCCTTGGTCCAACGAGCTCTCGTTGACGATCCTCGATCAGTGTTTGGTGCGGAGCCCGATCTCCGCACCCACTTCGAAGCGAAGACAGACAGTCGAGATGGACCGGACATCCTCGTCGCCTCTCTCGAAGACGACGGCTCGGGAAGATCTTTTCACTTGCACCGCGGGGGCCTTATAAGTGTTGGCCAGCGCTTGATTATTCTTGCTTGCGCCCAACCTTGCCATTTTCGTTCCAGACCTCATATATGAGTTTCCAGGTGTCGTCCGACTGACGCTTCATTACCATGAGCCATTTCACGCTGTATTTCTCAGGCGATCCCCCGACTCTGGGAGTTGTGGTTCCCGCGTCCCATCCACTTGCCACCGCAAGATCGCCTGACACGCGGACATCTTCCACGACAGTTGTGTCCACGTGCTCATCGTTCACTTCGGTGGTTTTCATATACCCCAGGAGAATGGCCTCCCGCCCTTTGCAGATCGGGACATTCGGGGCCATTAGAACCGCGTCCTCCGCGTAGAGCGTGGATATCAGGGTCTCATACCGCCCCGCGTTGTAAAGTTGAACCCACTGATCCAATACGTTCCTGACGGCACGTGCATCCGCTTCCATGCGGGCTGCTGCCAAGCCGGCTTCTCGTGTGTTGTCCTTGGTGCAGGAAAAGGCCGCACAAAACATCAAGATCAGAACTGCCAGCATAGTACGGTTCTTCATTGTCCCCCTCACTTGCGGACGAGCTGCATGCCGACTGCTCGAACCGTTATCACGGCCGCCCAACGACGGCGCTCAGCTGCCGCGCCCAAGCAACACGCCCAATCCACCCCCGAAGGGGCGGGGACGGGGTGGGGACGGGGCGCGGGCGGCTGCAGCGGCCGGTTGGGCAGAGAACCTTGAACGAAACCTACGCCGCATGAAGCGGCGCAAAGTCGGCCCGCTTGAGCGGAGGGAAGCCGAGCTCGCGGAGAACACGGTTCAGCGTGGTGAGGGAAATCTTGGTGGGTGCCGTGATCTCGATCCCGAGTGGCTGGCCGCCCCGACCGTAGTCGATCACAAGGCCCGGCTCGACCCGCCGCGTCCGATAGCTCCGCTGACCCGGCCGACGCGGCAGATAGAAATACGCCGCGACCGCCCGACCGTGCCGAAACGTCACCTCCAGATACGGTTCTCTCATAGTCTTCGCCTACTCCACAGGACATGCCGTCACGATGACCAGAAGCTGAGCGCCCCGGTCAGGCTCCACGATGACTTCCCATCCATGCCTTCGGTGGCGGCAGGTCACGACCCACCGCCCCTCGACGATGTCCCCCCGAAGACCGGTCGCTCGGTCAAGCATAGCGCGAAGATCGACTTCCGTAAAGCGCCGATCCACCATGCGCTTCAACAGATGCGCGCTCAGCTCAAGCTCCCAGCCCCACCACGGCGGCCATGCACCCCGCTTCAGTTTCAATCCCTCCGCCTGCCTGAATACTCGCCGAGTTCCCGGCCCTCTCCTGCCCAACGCCTAGTTCGACCGCACCAACACTAGTAATCCAAGGTCAGGATTCGCCCGGCCGTGAATGTAAAGAATTTCTCCTTATCGGCGACTTGTACGCCGGCGACCAAGTCGTCAGCGCTCTTCCCTGCTGCTTTCAAGCATCCGGGACAAGCCATCAACGTGATACCTTGGCGGCGCAACTCCGCGAGTTGAGCAGAAAGCGGAGAAAACTGAGCGAAGGTCACCTCTGCCGTACCCTTGAGTACGGCATCTATTCCTTCGATGTCAAAATAGACGAGTACGTCGTGATCATCCGCCATCTTCGTTGCCATGCTCAGAGCCATCAGTAGTCTATGCGGATTGTCTGTGCCATGGCTGACGTGGATAAACACCCCATCCCGCTGTACGAAGGCATCTTGCCCCATCGATACGCTCGCTCCTGCGATCGCAATTGTCACACACGCAAGCGCTGCAACAAACATCGGCTTCATGAGAGCTCCTTTTCTACGTATGTCTCTTCGAAAAACCCGCCGGCTCACCCTTCTGCGATTCGCAGTTAGCCAACGCCATCGTTTGTCACGACCGTCGAACGCCAGCGTTGAGCGGCCGGAGCCGCGGAGCGGACCCGATCCGTTCAAACGCTTTGATCCTCATCAAGGCCCCCTGGGAGCCTACCCCGGTGAAGGGGTAGGCTGGCGATGGTCAATGCCCACTTAACCCAGGAGGTGAAAGACCATGCGATTCTACACCGGACAACACCAACACTACTGCGGGGTCGACCTGCACGCATGATCGCTTTACGTCTGCATTCTTGACTGGGAGGGCCACACGGTCCTGCACCGCAACCTCCGCACCGATTCCGAGATTTTCCTCCGAGCGCTTCAACCCTTCTACGACGATCTCGTCGTCGGCGCCGGGATCCTCTTCGTCCTCAAGCACGCCCTCTCCATGAATGCGATAAGCGAGGCGCGCTCGTCGCCCACATCCAGAGCACCTACCACCAGTACGATCTCGCCCACCCTTCCGTCAAGCTCCGCCGCGAAGGCGCTGCGGACGCCTTCTCCGACCGCAGCGTCCAGAAGAACGTCGCCGTCGACCTCGCCGTCCCCGACCGGCTCGATGCCTTCGACTCGTACGCACGCCTCGTGAAATGCGCACACACATCCGGAGGCAAGCGCTCGGGGACCGGAGGCGCCAAGATCGGCAACGCTCATCTCCGTTGGGCCTTCGGCGAAGCGGTCCTTCTCATGCTGAGAGAAAGTGAAGATCTGAAGAAACGGCGCCAGCGTCTCGAGCGCAAGCACGGAAAGGGAAAGTCGCTGGCCATCCTCGCCCACAAGCTCGGGCGCACCGTCTACTTCATGCTCAAACGAAAGAGAGTCTTCCAGATGGATCGCTTCCTGGCCGATTAAGGAGGAACAAGCAGGAACGGGGGGAGGAGAGTGAGCCCCATGCCTAACTGGAGCCGCCAACGGCCCAGCCCGCATCGACCGCCATCGACATGGACCTCGAGTCCGTCCGCGGTCGTGGGACTTCAACCGGGCAGCCCCTCGGCTTTGATTGGACGCTCTCCTTCGCTCCGTTCTCAGGACGGCAGTCTCTACGGCTCTCTTCCTCCCCCGAACCCGCGAAGAACTGGATGGAAGAGCCCCGCTCGTCAAACCCGACTCTGAATGGGACGGTACGAGGGTGCGAACGAGCTTCTAGGACGCGAGCCGATTCCGGTTCGCTCAGCCGATCTCGCCGGGCGCTTGGTCCGACGAGCTCTCGGTGACGATCCTCGATCAGTGTTGGGTGCGGAGTCCGATCTCCTCACCCACTTCGAAGCGAAGACAGACCGTCGAGAGGGACCGGACATCCTCGTCGCCTCTCTCGAAGACGACGGCTCGGGAAGATCTTTTCACTTGCACCGCGGGGGCCTTATAAGTGTTAGGGTGCCCTGTCATTGCCACCTTCAGGCAATGCAATGTCGTGACCAAACACGTATCGGAACGGGATCGCTACCAGGTCGCCCAGAACGAAGACCACGAAAATGGCCACCTGCACCATTGCCGATCCCGGAAACTTGCCCTGTAACCAGACGGGGACAACCACACCGAGAAGCCAGATGAGCTTGTAGGCGAGCTCCACCAACAGAATGGGACAGTACTTCAAAGGGGCCCGTATCCCCACGATCGCCACCACTCCGAACGCCAGGAAGACGCTCCCGCCGAGTCCGAAGGTCACAGGATCCTGGGCCGGCATATCTAGCGCCGATTGAATCCTCACCGGAGCTACGACCATCCCCAGGCCAAACCCGCCCGCCACGATTGCCGTGAGGATGTACATCGCCCTCAGCCAATGCCAGCGGATTGCATAGCTCCCAGCCATCGCTCACTCCCTCCGATAGGCTAGCCCCGGCGCCCTAACTACTAGTCGACAGTTCTTCCTTCCACGCCGGATCCTGCGGAGCGAGCGGTGATCGCACGGGGCTCGCGGAAGGACCGGCGCGAGAATAGTTGATCGGGCAATGCGCTCAGCTTCGGATCGTGGGCTCGGGTCGAGAATCGGGTTCATAACCTGCTTCGTCGCGAGATCGAGTGAGAAGCCCGCCGGCAAGGATCGAGGGCGAAAACGCCCGGAGGCGGCCTACGAAGGCCGTTGAGGACGTTTTCGCCCGAGGACGCCAGGCAGGCGGGCTTCGCAGCCGATCGCAGCGGAAGGAGGTTGTGAAACCGGTTCGAGTGTTCGACTGCGACCGCCCGCCGCCTAGAACGCGCGAACCCAGTTCCGCCTAAATCCGGGTCGCCCTCTGACCGATCCGGTCGAGCGGAGAATCGGGGTTCGTGGAGCCGCGTCCGAGCGCGCGTGTCGCCCGGGGTTTCCGCCCAACCCGCGGTCTTGGAACGCGCTCTCTCCGGCTCGGTCCGGCGGCGCGGATTGTACATTCCTCGATCGTTCGAGATCAAGGGAAACGGCGGCCACGCGCGGTTACTCGACGTAGCTCTTTCGTCTTCTCCAGGGTTCCTGGCCGGTGAAACCGACCAGGACTCGGAGGTAGCTCTCCTCGAGCCCGATCGACCCTTCGTCGCCGATTCGGCCGTACTCGAGACCGAAGTCGAACGTTCCGCGCCCGCCGCCGAGGGGGATGCCCGATCCGATGGTCGCGATCCGGCGCGGAATCTCCTCGCCGTCTTCCGATCGATAGGCGATCGGATCAACGCGGAAACCGACCCGGATGGGGAGCCGAAGAAGCGCGGGATCGTCCCTTCCCGGGGCGCGCTCGACGCCGAACGCGTACGAGACGACGTCCCGGTAGCCGCCGAGCGCGAAGACCGTGTCCGCGATCTCCTCCCACGAGGAGACGACGACGTCCGCGCCCGCCGTCCACGCCCCGCCGAGACGAACCGAGAACCCGGCCCCGATCCGCGCAGGAACGCCGATCTCGACCGGATCCGTGCGCACGGTCCCCGACGCGCCGATCCGCTCCCGATCCCCGTTGAGCGTCGCGGCGGACACGTACACGAACCCGACACGAAGGCGCTCGTGGAGCGGGACGAGAATCCCGGCGGTCACGCCCGTGCCGGAGCACCCGGTCCGAAGCCTCTCCCTCGTCGAGCGGATCGAGGAATCGTTGAAATCGAGATCGTATGTTTCTTCGATGTTCAAGAAGTAATTGTCGAGCCGAAGGCCGACGCGGAGATCCTCGAACAGCCGGAAGCACAGGGCGGCCGGAACCCGGAAGAGCGCGCCGCTCCTCTCGAAGTGCCTCGCGTACGGGACGACCGGCACTTCGTCCGGAAGGAGCGGGATGCGGGTCCGCGCGGTTCCGAGATCCCCTTCCACGTCATAGCCGAACCCGAGCCCGAAGCGGGAACCGAACGGAATGAGGAACTCGAAGAGCGGGATGCCGCTGCTCGTGAAGAACGCCTCGCCACTCGCGTCGCTCGCCGACCGGCGGTCCGCCAGATAGACGGCACTCATCGAAACCCGGCGGAGACCGGCCGGCGTCGCCGGGTTCGCGAGCGAGAGGCGGAGCGTGTCGTCGAGACCGATCGCGAGCCCGCCGAGCGTCCAGGCGCGCACGTGCGTTGGAGAGAGCGTGACGCCGAGCCCGCCCGCGCCGAACTGCGAATCGGCCCGCGCGATCGAGGCGGCGAGAAGGAGAGCGCTCACGAGAAACAAACGGCGCAACGATCTCTCCCCGCGCTAACCGTCTTCCGGACGGAGCGGCGTGTAGAGGAGCCGGAGCCGAGGCCGAAGCGAATCCGGAGCCTCGCTCGAATAGAAGACCGCGCATCGATCGCGCGCGCGCTCGACCGACGCGCGCACCACAATCCTCCGATCCCACAGACGGTCGCGGAACCAGTTTCGCACGATGTTCGTGAGCGGGATCGCAATCGTGTCGCCCGCCACCGCTCCGGCGTCGATCGTCCGGCTTCCGAGCACGGTGTTCTCGACGACGATCGAATCGGCGACGAGCGTGTCGTTGAGAACGCGGCTCGCCCTCACGGAGAAGGCGTCGGTTCCGGCCGAAGGCGGACGCGCGAGCGTGAGGACGAGCTCCGCTCGGTTCACCGCGGCGTCGCGGAGCTCCTCGGGAAGGAGAAGATCGAAGAGGGTCTGGTTCGCCAGGGTCTCTCGCATCCCGACCAGAAGAGTGTCCGCGCCCATGTTCTCCGCGACGTACGATCCCGCCTCCGCCTTGAACGCGTAGAAACGGTCGAGCCTCGCCGAGGAGACGTAGGTCGATTCCGCGCCGGTCGTGTCGGCGACCGTGACGCGCAACCGGAAGCGCTCCCCGATGGTCGTCGTGTCCGCCTCGCGCGAAGGGAAGCGAAGGAACGCCTCGTCCTCGTCCCCAAGTCGAACAAGAACCCCGTGGTTCCCCGCCGATGAATCGATCCAGCTTTGAACCCATTCGACCGGAATCTCGGCGTCGAACGCAACGGCGAGAGGCATCGGGGAACCGACGGCGACCTCGAGCGTTTCGGTCGCCGAGGTCTCGTTCCACGTCTCTTTGATGCGATCGATTCTCGCGGTTCCGTCCCCCTCCGCGAACCAGGGGACGCCGGTGAGGCGGGCCTCGACGAGCTCTCCCTTTCCCTTCGGAAGCGTGTCGAAGTAGACCGCGGTCCAGAAGACAAACTTCCTCCGCCGTCCGAGGAGAAGGTCCTGCTGCGTTCCGGGGTTCACGCTCACCTCGAAGAACGTGTCCTGACGGATCACCGTCTTCGACCCGTCCTCCACCGGCTCGGCCCAGTCGCGCCGGCCGATGAAATCCGAGCCGACGAGCGTGTTCTCGTCCCTCGTCGAGCACGAGGAGAGAGCGAGGAAGAGAAGCCCGATTGTCCGGAACAGAACGTTCTTGGTCACGCCGCACGATCCCTTCGCGTGGCGGTGATGGTAGGGGAAGAGGCGAAGGGGGTCAAGGACCGCCTCGCACGGATCATGCGATAATGCTAGGGACCTGGCCGCCGATCGTGTAGGAAAGAGCCGCGGAGGGCGCGATGAGCGAGCGGATCAAGAACCACACGGAGCTCGTTTCCTCGACCCTCCTTCTCGTTATCCCTCTTCTTTTCCTCTTCGCGACGGCGCGTCCGGACGTCGAGGGGAGCGATTCGGCGGAGCTTGCCGCGGCTTCCTATTCGCTCGGGATCGCGCACGCGACCGGCTATCCCCTCTACACATGGATCGGCCGGATCGCGATCGTCCTCTCCCCTCTCGACCCGGCGCACACCATGAACCTGCTCTCGGGCCTTCTCGGCGCCTCCGCGCTCCTCCTCTTCGCGCTCGCGGCGCGGGAGATCACGGGGAACCTTCTCTCGGCCGCCGCGCCGATCGCGGGAATCGCATTCGCCCGCCCCTTCTGGTTCATCTCCACCATCGCGGAGGTGTACGCGCTTCATCTCTTCCTTCTCGCCGCAACCCTTCTCTTTCTCTTCCGATGGAGACGAACCGGCGCGCCTTCCGATCTCCTCCTCGCGATCTACGCGGCCGCTCTCGGCTTCGCGCACCACGGTTCGACCGCGCTCTTCCTCCCGGGGTACGTTCTCTTCGTTCTCCTCCATCTCCGGTCGGTCCGGCGGGCGGCGCGCTTCGCGCCCGGGCTCCTTCTCGTTCCGATCGCGCTCGGCGTCTACCTTCACCATCCGATCCGCCACCGGGCCGACCCCCCGATCGACGCCTTCCGGGAGATCGAGACCCGAACCCGCATGGGAATCCTCGATGCCGATCGCACGGGGCAGGCCTTCGACGATCGATTTTTGTATAAAGTGTTGGGCGGAGGTCCGGCGCGGAAGCTCGACCCAACCTGGGAAACGGCGCGCGGACGCGCGGGCGCGCTTCCGGCGACCGTTCGCACGTCCCTCGGAACGCTCGTCGCGTGCGCGGGAATCGCCGGGCTTCTTTTCGGGATCGCGCGCGGTCCGCGGCCGGCCGCGCTCCTCCTCGCGTGGAGCTTTCTCGCGAACACGATCTTCTTCCTGAACTTCCGGACGGAGGATTTCGAGGACTTCCTCGTCCCCTCCCTTCTCTTTCTCGCCCTCGCCGCCTCTCCCGTGATGGAAGCCGCGCGCGCCGGCGCGTCCTCTCTCTCCAAAAAGCGCGCCGCGGGCGCGATCCTCGTTTTCGCCCTCGCCCTCGGGAACGGCGCGGAGATCCTCTCCGCCGCCCGCGCCCGGGGCGGATATCGGCACAGCGCGCCGACCCTCGCGCGCGAAAGAGATCTTCTCTCGCTCGAGTATCCGCACGGGTCCCAGATCCTCATCCCCTGGGGACGCGCGACCGTCCTTCGCTACGTTCAGGTTGTGGAGGGGATCCGGCCGGACATCGAGATTCACGCGATGACAAGAAGACAGTACGAAAACGCGGTCCCCTTTCTTCTGGAGCGGGGGCCGGTCTTCGCGGAGGATGCCGGAGAAGGAACGCGAGAAAGGTTCGATGTCGCACCCTTCGGACCGCTTTTCCGGATCGAGAGGCGCGCCGAGGAAGCCGGGGTTTCCCATTGACCCCTGTCGGGAACCGATTGTAGCTTCCAAGCGACGCGCGAATCGGGTTTCCGCCGGCCCGGCGACTTCCGGAATCGCGGGCCGCCCATCGGGGAAACGGAGCGAGATGGTTTCTTCCCTTCGATCGCCGCTTCTCTTCGTCTTTGCGCTCGTCTTTCTCTTCCCGTCGTGCGCCGGGAAGGAACGGGCGCCGATGAACCTCCTTCTCATCACGGTGGACACGCTTCGCGCGGATCGGCTCGGCTGCTACGGGGGCACGAACGCGCGCACGCCGGCGATCGATCGCCTCGCCCGAGGCGGAACTCTTTTCACGAACGCGTTCTGCTCGATTCCGATCACGCTCCCCTCCCACAGCTCGATCTTCACCGGACTCTATCCGCGAACCCACAAGGTTCTCTCGCACGGCTACACTCTCGCGGACGAGCACACGACGCTCGCCGAAGTGCTCCGCGAGCACGGCTACCAAACAGGCGCCTTCATCTCGAGCCACGTGCTCGACGACAAATACGGGCTCGCGCAGGGCTTCGACATCTATTGGAAGCGCTACAACTACGGACGCGAGAGGGCCGAGCGGTTGGAAGAAGCGGGCGAGGATCTCCTCACGCTCGCGGTCCTCGACTGGCTCCGGCTCGAGGCCAAAGAGCCGTTCTTCATCTGGCTCCACTGGTTTCATCCGCACAAGCCGTACGAGCCGCCGGGCGCGATGCGGACGCTCCACGACCCGAGCCCCGATTCGCCGCTCCAGCCGGACGTGCCGACGCTCCAAAAGGTCTGGGAGGGGGCGATCGACCTCTCCGACGAAGAGGTGGAGCGCTTTCGAGACCTGTATGCCGGCGAGGTCGCGTTCACCGACCAACAAGTGGGGACCGTTCTTTCACAACTCAAAGATCTGGGTCTCCTCGAGAACACCCTCGTCGTTCTCACCGCCGACCACGGAGAGGTGCTCCACGAACATGACCGTTACTTCGGGCACGACATCATGCTCTACGAGCCGTCGCTTCAAGTCCCGCTCATCCTCTCCGGACCAGGGATCGCGCCGGAGGAACGTATCCTCGACGCGACCGTGCGGAACATCGATCTCTTCCCCACGATCCTCGACCTTCTCGGCATTCCGTCCGATCCATCGGCGATCGAGGGACGCTCCTTCGCTCCCGCGCTCCAGGGGCAACCGATGGAGGACGCTCCGGTCTTCGCGGAGGTCTTCCCTCCGAAGGAGGTGTGGAAGACCGAACCGCGCCACACGGTCCGTCTCGGCGATTGGAAGCTGATCACGAGGGACGGATCGGACGCCCTTGAGCTCTTCGATCTTTCGGACGATCCGGCCGAGAAGCAGAACCTCTCGGAGGACGCGCACGAGAAACGGGCGGAAATGGAGCGCCTGCTTCGGGATTGGATCGCCGCGCGCGAGGGGACGGCGCCGGAGGGCTACCCGGAGCTCACCGAGCAGGAGAGAGAGAACCTGAAGAGCTTAGGATACATCACGGAGTGACCGTGGGCGGAAGCATCGACAAGCCGACGATCTCGTTCTTCTTCCCCGCCTGCAACGAGGAGGAGACGGTGGAGGAGCTCGCCCGCCGGGCGGACCTCGTTCTCCGGGATCTCGCCTCGGAGCACGAAGTGATCATCGTCGACGACGGATCGACCGACCGCACGCCCGAGATCGCGGACGCGCTCGCTCGCGAGAACCGCCGCATCCGCGTCGTCCGCCACCCGAAGAACCAGGGCTACGGGATCGCGCTCCGGAGCGGCTTCGCGGCGGCGCGATATGATCTCATCTTCTACACCGACGGCGACCTGCAGTTCGACGTCGCCGATCTCTCCAAGCTTCTCCCCCTCATCCGCGAGGCGGATATCGTCTCGGCCTACAAGATCCGCCGGATGGACGGATGGGAGCGCCGGGTCGTCTCGTGGGTATACAATATGTCTCTCAAGCTCTTCTTCGGTCTCCCGATTCGCGACGTGAACTGCGGGTTCAAGCTGTACCGGAGAGAGGTGTTCGACCGGATCACCCTGCGATCGACGCGCGGCCTCATCGACGCCGAAGTCCTCCTCAAGGCGCGCCGGGCCGGCTTCCGCATCGTACAGGTCGGGGTGACGCACTTCCGCCGCCGGTCGGGCGGAAGCCGCTACCGAATCCGCGAGATCGTGCGGACGATGACGCAGATGGTCGGCCTTTGGAGAGAGCTCCGCCGCTCATGAACGACGATCGCGAAACGCCCCGGCGCGCCCGCGACGAACTTCTCCCGGTCTTGTTCCTTTCCGTCCTTCTCCTCTTCTTCTTTCGGGACGTGCTTCTCGGGGACCGCGCGCTCGTCACGAGCAACATGTCGCGCTGGCTCCCCTGGCGCGCGTCCGCCTCGATCGAGGATCTCCGGCGGCCGAGCTTCCGGGACGACGCCGCCGAGACCTACTTCCCCAGGAGGTTCTTTTCCCAAGAAGAGATCCGAGCGGGGCGCGTTCCGCTCTGGAATCCCGGCATCCTGTGCGGCGCCCCGCACCTCGCCGATCTTCAATCCGCCGTCTTCCACCCGCTGAACCTTCTTCTCTACTCCGTCGATCCGAAGCGGGCGATGGGGATCTTCGTCTTCGTCCATCTCTTGCTCGGCGGATGGTTTTTGTATCTATTATTAAGAGACTTTCGAGTCGGCCCTGCCGGCTCGCTTCTCGGCGCGGTCGCCTTCGTGTTCAACGCCTACTTCGCGACCTACCTCGGACATCCGACGCACATCGCGACCGGTTGCTGGATCCCGCTCCTCTTTCTCCTCTCGAAGCGCTTCTTGGAAGGGCGCGGCGGACGTCTTCTTCCGGCGGCGGTCGCGCTCGCCTTTCTCGGCGGGTTTCCGCAGACGATGCTCTACGGCCTTCTTGCGCTCGCCGCGTTCATCTTCTTCGCCGGGACCGGGAGCCCGGCCGGCGGAAGGAGGCGCCGCTTCGTTCGCGTCGCCGCGCTCGGCGGCCTCGTTCTCGTCGGGTTCGGCCTCGTCCTCTTCCAGATCCTCCCGACGGCGGAGCTCGGATCGCTCAGCGAACGGAAGGAAGTGCCCCTCTCCGTCATCCTCGCCGAGCACAAACCCGGAGCGTGGTCTCTCCTTCGTCCGCTTCTCCCCGATTTCTTCGGGAATCCGGTCGACGAAACGTTCTGGCTCGCCGCCCTCGACGGTCCACTCTCCCATCCGTCCGATCTGGGCTTCATCGGATACGCGGGGGTCATTCCCTTTCTTCTCGCCCTCTCTGCGCTCGTTCTCTCGAGGAAGCGCGAGGTCCGCTTCTTCGCCGCGCTCGCCGCGGCCGCGCTTCTTCTCGCCTTCTCGGGGACGATCTACTCGCTCTTCTATCGCCTCCTCCCCTTCGCGCGCTTCTCGAGCGGCCTTCACCGGCTCCAGTTCCCCTTTCTCTTCTCGATCGCGGTGCTCGCGGGTTTCGGCTTCGAGGAGGTGAGGAGGCGATTGGAGAGCGGCCGCGCGCGCGCGGCGGCGCGGATCCTCGGCGCGTGGCTCCTTCTCCTTCCGATCGGGGCGGCCGCCCTTCACTGGGGAGGCCCGCGGCTTCTCGAGCGGACGTCCGAGCGGTTCATCCGGGTGGAAGGAGAGCTCGGCGGTTCGGAACGAAACCCCCTCGCGCTCTCGCCGATCGCGCGCGGTTTCCTCGCGGGGGGGGGCGACGCGTGGCTTCGGCACGAATGGCGGGGTTTCGGGCGCTTCGCGTTCTTCCTCGCGGCGGGAACGGGAGTGTTTCTCGCGCTCCTCGGAGGACGCCGCGCGGCGCGGGCTGCGGGCGCCGCGGTCGTCCTCGTCGTCGCCGCGGACGGGTGGACGTTCGCCCGGACCTACTACACACCCCAACCCGCGAGCACGCTCTTCGCGCCGCACGAATCCCTTGATGGATTGAAAAACGAGGAGGAACCTTTTCGTGTCGCGCGCTTCACGTGGGAATACCTCCTCCCCTCGAACACCGGCCTTCCGTACGGGATCGAGGACCTGCAAGGCGTGAACGCGCTCATGCCGCGCGACTACGGCGACCTCTTCGCGGCAATCGACGCGAAGCTCTGCCCGGACGGCCGCCGGATCGCTCCCTTCCGATCGGCCGGCCAGGTCGCCCTCCCTCTCTGGGATCTCCTCGGGGTGCGTTCCTTTCTCCTCTCCCCCCCGCGCTTCGGAACGGATGCGGGCGCGGCGGAAGCGGAGAGGGAGCTCGCCGGGATCGGAGGCTTCCGCGTCCTCTCGCGCGAGCCTTTCACGCGGATCGACAACCAGGACGCGCTCCCGCGCGCCTTTCTTCGCCACGCGTATCGGGTCGAGCGGGACCGGGACCGCATCCTCCGCGAGGTGACCTCCCCCGGTTTCGATCCCTTCGGACCGATCTGGCTCGAGGAGCGCCCCGGGATCGAGAACGGAGAGAGCGCGTGGCTCCCCGGCGACGAGGTTCGGATCGTCGAGCGCGAGAGCTCCATGCTCCGCCTTCGAACCCGCTCCGAGCGGCCGGCTCTCCTCTTTGTGAGCGAGACGTACTTCCCAGGTTGGGAGGTCTCGATCGACGGCGCGAAGGGACGGGTCCTTCGAGCGCACTACGCGTTCCGCGCCGTCCCGCTCCCGGAGGGCGAGCACGACGTGGTCTTTCGCTACCGGCCGCGCTCCTTCCGCAACGGGCTTCTCGGGTCCGCGCTCGCGCTCATTGTTTATGCGTTCGTGATTCTCGCGCGCCGCTCTCCGCCGGGCGGACGGCGGACGATTTCACGTTGACTTTTCGGCCGCCTCTCCGTAGCGTGGACGGCGAGTGAAGTCGCTTCGCCGGTGTAGCTCAGCTGGTTAGAGCAGCGGAATCATAATCCGCGTGTCCGGGGTTCGAATCCCTGCACCGGCACGTACCCTTTTCCGAACGTTCCCGCCGTGAAGATCCGATTCGATTTCGCGCGCGCCCTCGACGACCGGGTGCTCGTGCGCCCCGGAGAGACGGTGCTTCTCGCCCTCTCCGGCGGCCCCGACTCGACCGCGCTCGCGCATCTCTTCGCCGAGGTCCGCGCCGCGAGGCGTCTCCGTCTTCGCGCGCTCCATCTGAACTACGGACTGCGCGGCGAGGAATCCGACGAGGACGAGCGCTTCGTGCGCGCGCTCTCCGCGACCCTCGACATCCCGGTCGGCGTGCGCCTCCTTCGGCCGTTCGAAGCCGGGCGCGGCGAATCGCTCCAGATGGCGGCTCGCCGCGTTCGCTACGCCATGCTCGACGAGGAAGCGGCGCGCGGGGGAGCGGATCGGATCGCCACGGGCCACACGCGCGACGACCGGATCGAGACGCTTCTCATCAACCTCCTTCGCGGGGCGGGACCGCGCGGCCTCGGCGCGATCCCCACTCGCAGGGGAAAGCTGATCCGGCCTCTTCTCGATTGCTCGCGCGAGGAGATCGCGGAGTATCTGGCGGGGATCGGCGTCGTTCCCCGCGTCGATCGAAGCAACCTCACGACCGACTACGACCGGAACAAGGTCCGTCTCGAGCTCCTCCCTTTCGCGGAGAGCCTGATCGGCCGTCCGGTGCGGGACTCGCTCGCGCGGAGCGCGGACATCTTCTCGGAGATCGAGTGCTTTCTTGAAGAAGAAGCGGACCGGTGGATCGCGCAACACGCGCGCGAGGAGAAGGGAACGATCTCGGTTCCGGCAGCCGCGCTCGCCGCGCTCCCCCTC